>CAZTAX010000001.1:0-36527 GCA_964611765.1 uncultured Akkermansia sp.
AGAAACCGGCTCACCAGCTCCCAGACAAGCCCAATCACCAGCAGCCAACCCGCCATCTCCTCATCAGAAGCCTTCGGCATAATAGTATTCTTCAGAATCCCCGCCAGCTCGCCGAAATCCGTCATACCCAGCTGCTCCGTCAGAGCACTCAGCGCATTCCGCTGAACCATTAACTCATTACTACTCATAATCGTTGTTGTCGTTGTTTGTTGTTTGCGGGAATCACCAATCGTCAATAGTCAATCGTCAATCGTCAATTCCCAAAGCCGCGCCCAGGAATCGAACCTGGTAGGGCAGCCTTGCCGACCACCCCTCGGGCCCCACTTGCGAACACCTCTCTCCCCATGACCGCAAGCCGCCCACGCAGCACATCCCTGAACTCGTAACTCGTAATTCGTACTTCGTAACTCGTAATTCAGATTGCCTTCATCAAGCGCAACATCTTTTCCCTTGTCGCCGCCACCAGTCTCTCATTCAGCCGCTCCACTTCCTGGCGGCTGAATAAGCCCACACGCCTGATACCATTCGACCCCCTCAACCGCACGAAGAACACCGAAAGCCCCCCGTCACGCCCCATGCGCGACAGAGCTGACTTCGAGCAACCCAGCCAAGCCCTCGCCTCGTGCGCCAGCATCCACCCCTCCGGCACACACTCCAGCAAATCACCGGCCCTATCACACCGCCTCTGGTAAGCCCGCACCCCTTGCCCCTCCCAGTATAAACAAGCACACAAGCCATCGCGGCGCACCCACTCAGACTGCACACCCGCGCGGTGCAACAACATCCGCGCAGACCTCGGGCGCAGCCCCAGAACCCGCGCAGCCTCCTGCGTAGAAAACCAACCAGGCTTAGGCTCGGGATGCCCCCCCGGCTCCTTACTCAAAGCCGAACCGGGCCGCGCCGCGCCCACATGGCCAACAAGCACACCGAACTTCATACAGCAGCCTCCTCCCCAAGCAAACCCAGCAACTCCTCCCGCGTCGCCAGCTCCATCCGCGGGTACCTCACCAACCGCGGCAGCGCAATGACAGCCTGCAGCCGGTCATCCACCCACGCCCAAGCCAGCGGCAGCGATGCAATAACCGCCCCTGCCCCAGACTCCGGAATCCCGAACATCTGCGCCCTGCGCAAATCCTTCCCCTCAATTTTCACATTGTCACCCATAAAAACCAATCGTCAATAGTCAATAGTCAATCGTCAATCAGAAGATTGGTGGCACATTTCAAGTCCGTTCCACCTGCCAGACCATTTTTCCATAACAGGAATACACACGTATCATTCTTATCGTTACCCCCGGCGCTTCACAGCGCGAGGAAAAAATCACTCGAAGCACGGGACTTCAGTCCCGACACAGCCAGCCCACAAACTCCAGCAAGTAATGCCACAGCACCACCGTCACCGCCAGCGAACCACCATACACCGCCACCATCAGCGCAAAGCGCCTCAAGCACCGCCAGCGCCTGTTCCACCTCTCCCGGCGCACCCGGCGGCGCGTCCGCTTGCCGTGCTCAATATCAGCACGCACCGCATACCCCTCCGCCCTTGCATCCACCTGCGCATGGTGAGTCGCCACAAGAAACTCCCCCTGCGCACCAAACTGCTTACCAAAACCATGCCTCTTCAGCAACTTCCGGTCAGCCCTACACATCTTCTTCCTGCTCATAAAATTCGTAAATCGTAAATCCAAAATCGTAAATCAATAATAAGTTGGCGGCAGCGAATTCCCCACTTCGTAACTCGTACCTCGTAATTCGTAATTCCACGTCGGGCACTCCGGCGTAGCACCGCTCCACCCGTCGCCCTCATCACTCATCGCCTGGTGCGCGATACTCGGCGCCGCCACCACCAGCAACCCCGCCACCAGCAGCCCCAACACCCAATGAAAAACCATCTCAGAATCCATAACATCAAACAACCTTGAAAATTCAACCTAAATCCGTTACACTCCCGCCCTGGGGAAGAACCTTCGCAAAAACCTCATACCTGCCACGCCCCCGCACCTCATACGAAATAACCTTGCCACCACGCACACAAAGCAATATAGTATAAGCATGACCACCTACACCATCCCCCCCAGCTACGGGGCAGAAATCAAAATCAACGAAGAAGGAAACATCGTAATCTACCAGGGAGAAAACGATGCCATCCTCCTCACCCCCGGCGAAACCGAGAAAGTAATTGCCATCCTGCAAAAACTTCTCCTCGAACTTCGCAACCAGAGCTGAACCAAACCAGCCAGTCCTCCGCTTATCCACCGCCGCGCGCTTGTTGCAGCAAGCCGCGGCATTCTTATTTACTGCTTTCTTCATAAAACTACCTCGTAATTCGTAACTCGTACTTCGTAATTCGTAATTCGTAATTCAGATTGCCTTCAGCAATCCGTTTCTGACCGTCACCCGATCCATCAGCGCCCGGCGGAAATCCCGCACATTCACCAACTGCATCCGCGGCCCAAGCTCCAGAATCCGGATCTCATGCGTCGTGCAGAAATCCGCCAGCACCTCCTTAAACTGACTCACACTGATATCCAGCGTCCGCGCCAGCGTCGGCAGCTTGCAATACTCAAACCCGCGCAAATCCACCGTCACCACCGTCTCATCGGCAGCCAGCGGCTTCCCATCTTTTCGTCTATACGCAGCCATAATCTAAATCGTTAAAAAAAACTTCGCATCCAGCTCATCCCTTCAGCCGCCGCCCACAACGCAGCAACCGAAACCACAAACACAACCAGCGCCGGCGCCGAAAAACTATCATGAGCCGCCACCGCCAGCATATAACCAGCAGACACAAACATCATCACCATAGCAACCACGCCAACCTGCATACAAAACCTCTGCCTATCCATAAGATTAAAAGGTGGGATACACCACCTATAAACAAGGTGGGATACACCCACGAAAAAAATTATACGTCCTCTTTATTCATTTCACTCAGCATCTGCAGCGCAGCATACCGAACGAACCCAGCGATGCTACGCCCACTCTCATGGGCCGCACGCTCAATCTTCTCAACCTCATCTGCATTAAACCGGATGTTAACACTTCGCTTCGCCACCTTTCGCAGGTGGGATACACCCGAACCGCAATTCTTGCTCAGCACCTTTGGCATAACAATTATTTCTCTTCTGTTTTCTTCTGAATCTCCAACTGAACCTGACGCATCGCAGCACGACGCAAAAACTCCGTGCGCGTCACACCGAGCCGAGCAGCAGCAGCATCAATCGCCGCAAGCTCTTCTTTGGTGAAAGCCGCGGTAAATTGTCTTTTGTTTGTTGCTCGCTGTCCTGGCATGCACCCACTCTAGCAGGTGTATCCCACCTTGTCAACCACATTTTCCTACTTTTTTGCATTTTTTACTACTTTTTACACCTAATCCGATTGCACTCACTCCCCCACCATGCTATCATGCCAGCATGATAATCTCCGAAAATCCCAACAAATACAAATACCTATACAACTGGAAACAGTACAGCCTCGTATCCGCACCCACCAGCAGGCTGCATCAAGTCATAGCCATAGCGCTGGGCAGGCCCACAACAATCCTTGCAGACGCCCCCTACAGAGAACACCTGGAAGACAGCGCATACCACCTGCTCACAGAACAACCAGCCATCAATCGCCAGGAAACACACCCCAGGCACGAAAAATGGATCATACTGTGGCGAGCCTTGCAAATACTAATCTTCATGCTCCTCATAATGGGCATCACACCACCACAATCGGCGGACGACATCATACTCAGCCGAGGCTGGATACTCATCCTATTCCTTGCATACAGCGCAATCACAGCCATCATACACTACTACACAAACTGGTATAGCCAACTCACCAAGCAAGCGCGTATTCTCAATGCCGCCGCAACCATGAATGACGTAGCAGCCTATCTCCGAACCCCGGAATGCCATCAATTCATCCAGCAAGAAATCAAACACGCCACCTCCCCTGCATCAGAACATCTCGCAGCATACCTTACCTGGTATGAAAGCCTCACCCCCGAAGAGCGAGAAAAAGCAATGGTTGCACTCCGCCCAACACCCTAGACAAGCGGCGCCCCCCCTGGACAAGCTCCGCACTTTGCACAAAAAAGCTCCGCAAAATGCGGAGCTCTTTCGTAAATCGTCAATAGTCAATAGTCAATCTCCCTGCCGCCTCCCGCAACTGGTCAGCCGAGGGCCGCAAATACACCGCATGCACCTCCGGCGAATCATGCCCCACCAACTCCATCGCCATACCCTGGGAAACACCATTAGCATGCAACATCGTCACCACCGTAGCGCGGAGGCAATGAAACGTCTTACTATGCCAAGTACGCCGCTTCCCCAGCCCGCTACCAGACTGCAAACCGATACCATGCAGCCGCACCAACTGAGTAAACTCCTGACTTGGATTTGAATGCACCCGCAACCGCGGTAACACCCACACCGCCGCATCACCCCCCTGCTCCTGTGCCCAGGCATAGCGCTCGCGAGCCCACTGGTAGAAACCATCCAGCATAGGCTGCTGCAACCGGCGCCCAGTCTTCCCCGTAACAAAACGCACCACACGCCGCTCCCAATCGAACTGCTCCCAGCGCAACTGACGAATATCTCCCAGACGCTGCCCGAACGTCCCCAGACAACAGCGCACCGCCGCCGCCCACTCAACAGGCAACTTCTCCACCAGCACCTGCACCTCCTCCTGAGAAAACGCCTCATGCACCACCCGCTCATCCTTAGAATCCGGAGGCACAGAAACCCGGTCACACGGATTCCTGGCAATCAACTCCGCATCCAGCGCCCAATTAAACGCCGCCCGCAGCACATACAAATTATGCTGCACCGTCTTACAGCGCACCACAGCCCGCCTGTCAGTCACCCACAGCTTAATATCCGCCCTGGTCACCAGGCGAGCCGGCTCAAGAGCCCTGCGCTCACCAAGCCACGAGCAAAACTGCGCATAAGTCGTACGCGCATTCGCATACGTAGCCACCGAAAGCCTACCCAACTTCCCCTTCAGCACCGTATCAAACAACGCCCGCACCGACAAATTATCCTGGCGCTCCGCCTCCACCTGAGCCGCCGCCGCCAACTCCTGCGCCACCAGGAGAGCCCTGCGTTTCGCCTGCGCCTTAGATAACCGCTCGCCCTGGAATAAGCCACCCTCCACCGGCACCTTAGTAGACCTCTTCACACGCGAGCCATCAGGACGCACCAACTGAGCCAACCAGAACGGAGACTTAGCATCCGAATAAATACTAACCGAAACAGAAACCATATAATCGTATTGTTGTTAATAGTGATAAGTCGCGCAAAGTCGCGCAGCCAGTCGCGCAATTTTCGCGCAGCGAACTGTTCCTATTAACGACAATAACGCCCCACAAATCAAGCAAAATAAACTATTAGCGCTATTAGCACAAAACAAGCAAACAGCCCCGACGGGAATCGAACCCATATCTGCCCTTTAGGAGAGGGCCGTTCTATCCATTGAACTACGGGGCCAGGTCTGTTTGCGTATCAGGCTTTGAAGGCTTCGCGCACTTCCTGAAGCTGGTCTGCATCCAAGGCAGGTTGCAGCTCCGGGAGCATGCGGGCAAAGTATTCAGCCGGGATCCAGCCGTGGAGCGGCTGGGGGGTGGGTTTCTCGAATGCCCAGGTGGGGATGGGGAGGGCAAGGTCGAGAATGACGGGGGAAAGCGGCGCCATGCGGCACAGCGCATCGGCCGCTTCCTGAGCGAGTGAGGGGTGGGTCTCCAGAGCCTGCAGCACAAAGGTGCAGCTGAGGCGGTTGGGGGTGGTTTCCAGCGTATCGAGCAGTTCCTCCATGCGGTCGTCCGGTACCTCCAGAAGCGGCTTCAGGAGCGGCAGCACCCGCATATCGGCCAGGCTGAGCACGGCATCGAGCAGCGTGGTGGGCGTGAAGTCATCGCGCACCAGGCGGGTCACCAGTTCCTGCACCCCGGCGAGATGCTCCGTGGGGCCGGGCTGAGCCAGGGTGAGCACATAAGTGGCGGCCTTGCGGCTCAGTGCTTCATCCGGTTCATTGGTGGCATAGGGGATGAGAGATTTCCACCCTTCGCCCTTTCGCCCGGTGATGAAGCGGGAGAGCTGAATCAGGCTGCTCTTGCGGGCGGCCACGGTGGTCTTGGAGGCAAAAATATCGTAAATGTCGAAGTTTTCGTCCAGTTTTTCCTCATCGTTACTGGCCATGAGACCACAGGCCATCATGGTGAGCGGCCACTGGTCAGTACCGATTTCGTGAACCCGCACCGGGTCATGAGCCATGGCGGCCAGGCGCTCCAGCTCAGAAAGACCGGTGAAATTGTCCTGATAAAGTCCCATGATTCAGAAAAAACTCAGATGCCGGGGTTAAACTCCACACTCTGCACCTCGGGGACCTCGCCAAAAGGATTATCCAGCGGGGTATCGGTCGGCTGCGGCTGAGTAATCGGCTCCACCGGTCTGGGTGCATCCACATCCAGCAGAGTGAGCCGGAGCTCCACCGTCTTATCGGCCACCAGGGCGCTAGTGGGGCACTTCGCCTTGCACTGCTCGTACCAATTGCGGGCTGCCTCCTTGTCTCCCCTGGTCTTGGCCAGATCGCCCAGCATCAGGTATGCCAGAGCGGAATAAGGGTTGGCTTCCATCTGAGTGATGCGGGTCCAGGTAGGCGCGGAGTCCTTGTTCTGCTGCAGCTCATAGGTGGCCAGAGCCGCAAGAGCACGCGCGCGCAGCGGCACCGGAGCATTGCCGGCAGCAACTTTTTCCAGGGCTGCAATGCCGGCCTCATCACCCTTGGCAAGCAAGGAAAGCCCGTTCATCAGCTCTGCGGTCACAGCGGAGGGGGTGTTGCCATAGCTCTGCTGCAGCGCCTGAATGGCGGAAACCTCGTATTCTTCGGCGCTGGCAATTCCCTCACCGGGAGCAGTAATCTTCATGGCCTGCACCACCTGGGCAGCGGCTTCGTGGCGCATATCGTTGCGGTGGGAGAAGAAAGCTATGATACCACCGGCCACAACACCGAGCGTGATACCGCCCCACATGAGTTTCTTATAGTGGGCGTTGAGGAACTGTTCGTGTCTGGACGGGCCGATGGCAATCTCGCCGATTGCCTTGATTTCCTCCGGAGAGAGCGGCAGTGTGTCCTCGTTGGTTTTGCTGTTGTTATCCATGGTATTGTGCTTATCTGTAAACTTTATTCAGAACGCGGAGGCGCTCCAGGTCGAAATAGTTATTGAAGCCAAGGTTGTGATATATCTCCAGCGTGGCCTTGGACTTATTCAGTGTATAGAAGTGAATTCCCTCCACATCGGCATCCAGCAGCTCGCTGCACTGGTTGCTGGCATAGTTGATACCGATGCGCTCAATGGAGGCTTTATCACCCCCGGCACGCAGCATCGCTTTGAGCAGGCGGGCGGGGAAATTGGTGCCGGCCGAAAGTTCAGCCATGCGGTTCATGCTGGAAATGGAGGTCACGGGCATGATACCGGCCAGGATAGGCACGTTGATATCCATGATGCGGCAGCGGTCCCGGAAATCAAAGAAGGCGTGATTATCAAAGAACAACTGGGTGCAGATATAGTCTGCGCCTTCATCCACCTTGGCTTTCAGGAAATCCATCTCGCGCAGGCGATTGCGGGAATCCGGGTGTCCCTCCGGGAAACCGGCCACACCGATGGAAAGGTGGTAGGGAAGACGCTGGCGTTCCTCCCAGTTGCGGATGAAGCGAACCAGGTCGGCAGCATGGCGGAAGGCATCCTGCGCAGGGTCATAGGGACGGTTGCGGGGTGGGTCTCCACGCAGCGCCATGACGGCGCGTGCTCCGGCGCTGATGTAGCCATGCAGGATTTCCTCAATCTCCGCCTCGGTGTGCCCCACACAGGTGAGATGCGGCACCGTGGGGATGCCGCGGTTCTGCATGTCATGCACGACAGAGCGGGTAAGCCCTCGAGAACTGCCACCGGCGCCGTAGGTCACACTCACGAAGCTGGGGTTGAATGCCTGCAGTTCCACAACCGTTTCCAGCAGAGAAGCGGCCCCCTCCGGAGTCTTCGGGGGGAAGAATTCGAAAGAAAAGCTCGGGATGCGATCGAACAAGGCACTCATGACGGCGGCACACGAAAAAGATTTTATCAGGGAACCGGGGTGAGCACAGCCTCAATCTCAGGCACAGGCTGCGGTTCCTCAGCAGGAGTGGTGGGCGGGGTGTAGCTCTCCAGGCGCAGATCGCGGCTGCTCAGGAACGGCGAGACAATCACCACATCGCCGGGACGCGGCTTCCGGTTTTCCTCCGCCACAGGGTCTTTCACCCCACCGAAATTGGCCTGTTTCAGAGCAGCAGTGTACTGTCCGGACTCCTCATCGCGGCCATCCACCGTGGCCTCGCATACGATGTAATCATCGCGGCGCACCGCGATGAGCAAGCCTTCATTCACCGGCATGGTACCCTCCGCCTTGAACAGCAGCACGGCGCAGTCCTCCAGATAGGCAGTCACAGAACCCAGCGGCGATGGTTTGGCTGCATCTTCTGCGGCAGTTGCGGCCTCCTCAATCTCCTGTCGGCGCTTTGCCGAGGCGATTACGCTGCTTTCCTCAGCCGCAGTAAGATCGGCTTCACTTTTCTTTGCCTCCTCCTCAGCAGCGGCACGGGCTGCGGCGACCTCCGGAGAATCCGCATCAGCGCCAAGGCGGGCCATGCGGGCATCATGCTCCATCTGACGTTTTTCGTACTCATTGATTTTCAGCTGGGTCTGATACATCTGGTACTGATTCTCACGGGCAGGAAGCAGCACCGTAAAAGCGTAGAACATAAGACCCACCGTAAGAATCAGAAGCACGAGTATAGTGGCACGAAAACCGTTCATGCGTGCCAGTATAGCAAAAACAGTTGCGGATTCAAGCAAAGAATCTGTCAGAAAAACTGCCCATTTTTGCCATACATGCTTGATTTCTGCTTGCAAGTTGGCGCCCGGCGGGATATAAAACAGGTGATACAATGTTAAATCTGCCGAACACCATCACACTTTCCCGCATCATCCTCGTCATCGTCTACACCGTGGCGCTGGCGATTGATGGCAGTGTTTCCCCTTGCATCAACGAAGTGACAGGGGGCTGGTTCCAGCCCATCTCCATGACGGCCTGCATAGCCCTCTGGGCCTTTGTGGTGGCGGCCATCACCGATTTCTTCGATGGGTATCTGGCCCGAAAATACAATCTGGTCACCAGTTTCGGCAAACTGATTGATCCGCTGGCAGATAAAATTCTGGTGAGTGCAGCATTCATCTACCTCACGGCAGTGGGGGTCTGCCCGTTCTGGGTCTCCATCGTCATCATTTTCCGTGAGTTCCTGGTCACCGGGCTGCGCCAGCTGGCAGTAGCCCAGGGCACCGTCATTGCAGCCGACCGCCTGGGCAAATGGAAGACGACCGCCCAGCTTACCTACTGTATCGCCTGCATGACGCAGCTAGCCTACGGAGGCAACCTGTTCGAGCCCCTGCGCTCGCTGAGCATCGGCGAAACCGGATGGTGGTTCCGCGAGATTGCGCTGTGGACCAGCGTCGTTCTCACCCTGTGGAGCGGTGCGAACTACTGCATCCACAGCCGCCATCTGCTGCGTGGATGATTTTCACTTTCCTCTGCCTTATCGTTATGAATAAATCTTTTCTAACCCTTTTAGCCGCTGCCGGGGTGCTTTTTCTCGGCAGCTGCCAGCAGAAACAATACAAGGCCTACTTTCTGACGGAATCCTCCAATCCGGAAGCAGGCGCTGCATTCAATGTGCGCTACGACGGCCGCATGTATAACCGCATGCCCATGATGAGCCTGAAGCACTTTGAAAAATTCAAATCCTTCATGGCTGATGACGGTTCCTACGGCATGGTTCTCTATACCCCGAAGGAATACCGCATGCGCCTCTACACCGAAACGCAGCAGAACCTGGGCAAGCATCTTCTACCCGTCATTGATGGCCTGGCCTTCGAGCCGCTGGAAATTGACCAGGGCATATCGGATGGGCAGCTTATCATCTGGGGTGGGTTGAATGGGTACGATTTACGCCGCATCAGCGAAACCCTTGAGGCAGTTGACCCGGAAATCGAAGAGAAGCGTTATCTGGACGACGACCCGCGTCCCAAGCCTGAGCTGCCGAAAGAAGCAGCCCCGACGAAGGATGAGCACGGCCGCATTATCCCCGAACTGTACTCCTCATCCATCCGCAACAAGAAGTCGTGACCCTTCCCCGGTTCATCGCATCTCTTGCACTGCTCTGCACCGCCGCCTGGGCGCAACCTCAGGATCTGGTGTACCGTCTGCCAACGGACAACACAACACTGTTCACCACCGGCGGGGATGACTATTATGTCTACGTAGAGCGTGTATTTGAGGGAGTGAAATCCAGGCCCTGGCAGGCAGGCACCTACGGCATGGTACGCAATCCGTTCCGCCCGAGCCCGGGAGCCACGGTCATGTACAGCCGTTTCCATGAAGGGATAGATGTCAAACCTATCTACCGCGATGCGCGGGGCGAACCTCAGGATGATGTGCGCCCCATCGCCCCCGGCAAAGTGGTGCATGCCAGCGCAAATCCGCGCCACAGCAATTACGGACGCTATGTAGTCGTGGCTCACGAGGTTCCGGAGGGTACCATCTATTCCCTGTATGCCCACCTGGCCTCGGTCGAATGCAGCGTGGGGCAGGAACTCAGCACCACGGATGTCATCGGGCGCCTCGGTTACAGCGGCGTGGGACTCAACAAAGTTCGCGCCCACCTGCACTTGGAAATCGGCCTCATGATTAACAGCCGGTTTGCGGATTTTTACACAGGCGAAAACAAGCATGGCCATTTCAACGGGATGAATCTGGTGGGCTTCAACCCGACGCATGTACTCATGGCCTGCCGGAATGGCACCCCCTTTTCCCTTTCAGCCTATTTTTCCACGCTGAAAGAGCATTACCGCGTGGCAGTCCCCTGCGTTCCCATGGATATTATGCGCCGCCACCCCTTCCTGTACAAAGGAAACCGCGGCGAGATTCAGCGCCCGCGTTCACTCGAAATCGCCTTTACTGCGGAGGGGATCCCCATCGGCATTTACCCGGCAGCCCGCGAAGTGGAGCAGCCCTATATAATATCCTGCCGGCCCATGCCCACAGTTCAGCAGAACTGCACCGTGAACCGCGTCAAAAACAACAGCAGCAACGCTGCTCTCACCCGCTCCGGGCTCTGGTATATCACCCAATTCCTCTGGAAGGAAGGTATTTACCCCCCCTCTGCCGAAACCCCCTGACTTTCTCACATTCTCATGAAAGCGCACTCTCTTCTGTTTCTCTCACTCCTGGCCGCCGGAGCAGCCCTGGCAGATACGCAACGCGCCGGCACCCTCCTGAGAGAAGGATGCCCAGCCGAGGCGCTGGATTCCCTGCATGGAGATGACTCTCCTGAAGCAAGTTATTGGAGAGGGCGGGCCCTCATTGCTCTGGGGCGCTTGCAGGAAGCAGCAGTGGCTCTTCACCATGTACCCTCAGACCACGCGCTCTACCCCTATGCAGCCAAAGGTCTTCTCTATTGCGCCTGGAAAAGCAACAGCGTTGATTTTGCGGTGATTGCCACCCCGATGGTCACCAGCGAAAACAAAGAAATAGCCATACTCGCCACGGCGGCCCTGGCGGAATACTGGTTGCGCCAGCCCCTCAGCCAGGATAACTCTGCATTGGAAAGGCTCCGCCATCTTGCGCAGACTCAGCCGGAGTTATCTCCTTTGCTCCGCCTGCTGGAGATTGACAATCTCCGGCTCCGCGGCGAATTCGGCAAAGCGATTGAACAATGCCGGGCATTAGAAAACGACCGTTCGCTTCCCCTGATTATGCGACAGAGAGCGCGCTTGTCTCTCTCCGAAGTATACTACGCCAAAGAGGCAGCGGAAGCACGGAATCCGGATCGCGACAAAACCGCCCGCAGCATTGCTGAGTTGCCCATCATCGGAAATGACGAGGAACAGCTCACTACCAGCTACGATGATGGCAAAGGAGAGGAAACCCTGTTGCACTTCATTTCCTCACACCCCGAATCGCCACTTCTGGAAGAAGCTTTCCGCCGATTGCACGAGCGGGGCGCATTCAGAACCAGTGAATACGCCGGCAGCAAGTTGAAGGAATGGATGGCTGAGCCGCTTAAATCCCGCCGAGCCTCTATTGCACTGCTCATCCAGCAGCACCTTCAGACCCCGGAGGGCTCCTATGAAACCCCGCTGGACGTTTCCTGTGCAAACACCGCCGCGGCCACCTGCCCCCACGAGCCGGCAACCCGCACCATCCTGCTGGAACAGACCCGCTGGTTTCTGGAGCGAGACCAGACCCATGAAGCCCTGCTCTACCTGGGCATGATTCAGCGGGACGATGTCTTCAAACGCTTCTACGAAACACAGCTGCACAGTCCCGATGCTGTTTCCACAGCCCGGAATTATCTGGCGTGCGCACGCGAAGCGCCTGAATCACTGCGATCGGCAGCTCTGACCAACGCACTTATCTGCGCCTTGCGGGCGGGTGATGAAGCCACCCAGGAGGCAGTCATCAACACTCCCGATATTTCAGAGGAGCAACACTATTCCCTGCTGCTGACCCGCATTGCATACTGGCTGGATAAGAATCCGGCTACGGCACAAGCCGACATTGACCTGCTGAAAACCCTGCCGGCCCCCAACCGGCAACTGCTGGCAGATCTGGAAATGGACCAGGCCTACCTGCACCTGGCTCACAGCCCCGCTTCTACCCGGGAACTGCTGAACAAGAGCGGAATTGAGGAGCATCTCACCGAACTGACTGAGGAGCGCCAGTTGCGGTTTTTCGCACTTCAGGAAGAAGCCATCAAGCGGCTGGCCGGCACAGTTGATGGTGTTTCAGCCTCACAGGAAGCCATCGACATGATTCAGCAGGCTGCCAGGAAGGTTCGTTCTCCGCGCGTACTCGCAGTGCTCACACTGCATCTGGCCAGTCTGCAATCCTCCCAGAGCCAGCATGTTCAAGCACTTCATACCATCAACACCTTCCTGCGCAAATACCCCAAAAGTGATTTTGCAGACCGGGCACTCTACATGGCTGCCCGGGAATCCGAATTCATCGCCACGCAGGAATCGCTTCAACGCGCCGCAGAACTCTACGCAACATGTGCTGAGCGAAGCGATGAACTGGCCATCAAAGCAGGAATCCGCCACGCAGCCGTATTACTGAGGCTCGGCAATCACGAGGAATCCGAGCATATTCTGGTGCGCATCATGCGCAAGTACCCGGATATGCGCTCGGAGGACAAGTCCCTAGCCAATGCCGTACTGGCCAACAACAAGGCACTTCTGGGCACAGCGGAAGGTCGGAATGAAGCAATCGAGATAGTAGGCCGCTCATTGAATGATACCACCCTGCCCGCCTGGTGGCGTTACCGGGCATTGCTGCACCACGCTACCCTCTGCGCCCGCGACGGCCGCTACGAGGCTGCTCTGCGCGATTACGAAGAAGTGCTCAGCATGAAGCCGGCCATGGGAGATTCGCCCACCAAGGCCGACTGGCACATTCTATACAGCGCCGGTTCGGGAGCCGTCATGCAGCTGCTGTATCTGAAGCGATACTCCGAAGCGGCGGACATGGCTGACCGCATCGCCGAGTGGAACAAAGAGAAAGCCGACCTTTCCCAGCGCAAGCAGTTCAGAGACTGGGCCCAGTACATTCGCCAGACCAACTTTGTCAATCAGGAAGTTCTGCCGTTCTGAACAGCAGCGCGTTCGAAATGGACGGTCTGAAGTCCAGCTTGCTATGATTTACCCAGCAGCGGCAGGAGAAGCTCGGCCACACGCAGCGAGCCAAAGCGGCTCAGGTGGTTCGTGTCGCGGTAGAGGAACTTGCCGGCTATCCGGAGCGGATAGCTTCCCTGCTCCTCCTGCGCGGGTGAAATATCCACCACCGCGGCCAGCTTCAGTCGCTCCAGGCTCTGCATGAAGGGTTCTTCTGTCACAGTTGCATCGGCATATTGCTCCAGAGTCTGGAGAGGAAGTTCGTATTCCAGGCCCAGCAGGTTGCGCCGCATGCTAACACATTTCCGCCCATTACACAAGGGCTAAAATCCCTTGACCCCCCGCGCTCCTTCATGTAGAATAGGCGGCAGATGAAGACCCCCATAGTCCGCAAAGTAGAGCAGGTTCCGGTATCGCGTTTCTATGAATCATACCGCAGCACCCTGGAGTTGCAGCTGCTGAACACCCCGCTGGGTATGTCCCGTCCCATCGTGCAGGCAGCATTCAACCGCCCGGGCCTGGCACTGGCCGGCTACTTCGGCTACTTTGCCCACGAGCGAATCCAGGTCTTCGGCGCGGCAGAAATGGCCTACCTGGGCACCATGACCCAGGCCGAGCGAGAGGAGCGACTGGATCACATCTGCAGGCTGGATGCCCCCTGCCTCATCTTTGCCCGCGGGGTGGATGTTCCGGCGGATGTGCTGGCTATTGCGGATCGTTACAACCTCTGCGTGTTCCGCACAGCGCTGCTCACCATGGATTTCGTGAACCGCGCCACCTACATCCTCGAAAACGAGTTTGCCGACAGCACCACCATGCATGCCTGCATGGTTGACGTGCGTGGTGTGGGCGTGCTCATCACCGGCAAGGGCGGCGTGGGCAAAAGCGAGATTTCCCTCGGCCTGGTGGAGCGCGGCTCCTCCCTGGTGGCAGACGACATGGTGCGCATCCGCAACCTGGGTGGCGACCTCATTGCCACTGCGCCCCCGCTGAGCAGCGGCTTCATCGAAATCCGCGGGCTGGGCATCATCAACGTGACCAACCTCTTCGGTCTGAAAGCCTACCGCAAGGAAAAGCGCATCGACCTCGTCATCAACCTCTTCAGCGGCGAAATGACTGAACTGGAGCGTCTCGGCCTGGAGCGCAAGTATATCAACATCCTCGGCGTGGAGGTGGAGCGCCTCAACCTGCCTGTGGCTCCGGGCCGTGATATGTGCCGCCTTGTGGAAGTTGCCGCCCTGGGCCGCTACCTGCGCGACAGCGGTTATGATATGGCCAGCGAGTTCAACAAGCGCCTGAACAAGGAAATCGCCAACCGCACCGTCTACCCCGGCAACGCCGAATAATCACACCATGAGCACCCCCCTTTCCGAAATCGTATCCCTGCTGGATTCCACCCTGCGTATCGCCGAAATACGCGATGCATCCGTGGCCATGAACGGTCTGCAGGTGGAAAACAACGGCACTGTGACCAAGGTGGCCCTGGCAGTGGATGGCTCGCAGAAAAGCATTGATGATGCCATTGCCGCCGGTGCTGACCTGCTGGTGCTGCACCACGGCATCTACTGGTGCGGTCTGCAAGCCGTCAAGGGCTGGTGGAAGCGGAAGCTCGTTTCCTGCCTGAGCCACAACCTGGCCATCTACTCTGCTCACCTCCCCCTGGACCTGCACCCGCAGCTCGGCAACAACACAGGCATTGCCAAAGCCCTGGGGCTCACCGAGGTGCAGCCGGAGGTGGACTACCACGGCTCCCTCATCGGTCTCTCCGGCATCTTCCCCGGCACCGTGGGCGAACTGCAAGCGAAATACGCCGAAATCACCGGAGCAGCAGTCACCGGCGTGGTGCATGATGCCGCCCTGCCCGCCGGGCGCATTGCGCTGTGCAGCGGCGGCGGCGGCGAGGAGATTTACCAGATGCACGCCAAGGGCTACGGCACCTACCTCACCGGCGAGGAAAACCACTGGGTGAGCAATGCTGCGCGCGACATGGGCATCAACATCCTCTTTGCCGGGCACTACGCCACCGAAACCTTCGGAGTGAAGGCCTTGGGTGAGCTGCTGGCCGACCGCTTCGGGCTACCCACAGTGTTCATCGATAACCCCACCGGCATGTAATCATGCTCATCATCGTCGAAGACCAGCTCGGCACCCGTCTGGATCAGTATCTGGCCGCCCAGCTGCCGGAGCTCTCCCGCGCCCGCATCCAGGCCCTCATCAAAGAGGGAGAAATCACGGTGAACGGCAAACCCACCAAGGCCAAGACCCCGGTGGAGCGCAACATGCGCATCGAGGTCAACATTCCCGACCCCGAGCCGGCCGAAGCCCAGCCGCAGGATATCCCCATCTCCGTGCTCTTTGAGGATAAGCACGTCATCGTCATCGATAAGGAAAGCGGCATGGTGGTGCACCCCGCAGCCGGCAACCCGGATGGTACCCTGGTGAACGCCGTACTCTTCCACTGCGGCGATTTATCCGGTATCGGCGGCGTAGAGCGCCCCGGTATCGTCCACCGGCTCGACAAAGACACCAGCGGCTGCATCGTGGTTGCCAAGAACGACCAGGCCCACCTCTCCCTCACCACCCAGTTTGCCGAGCGCGATACCGGCAAAATCTACCTTGCCGTTGTCCAGGGCTGCCCGAAGGAACAGAAAGGCACCGTCTTCACCAACATAGGCCGCCACCCTGTCAACCGTCTGAAAATGGCCGTGGTCAATCCAGGCAGCGGCAAACCCGCCATCACCGACTGGGAAGTGCTGCACTACGATGCTGCGACTGATTCCTCGCTCGTGATGTGCACGCTGCACACCGGCCGCACCCACCAGATACGCGTGCACATGCTCCACCTGGGCCACCCCCTCATCGGCGACCCCATCTATGCCCACCCCCAGCGGCAGAAAGCAAAACCCGGACGTCTCATGCTGCACGCCTGGCGCCTTGCCTTCAACCACCCGGCGGACGGCCGCCGCATCGCCATCCAGTCTCCCATCCCCGCGGAGTACACCCCCTGGCTCATCGGCCACGAGCTGCCCGGGTGGGAAGAAGAGCGGACGAATTAAATTCCATTCATCCGTTGGTCGGACTTAACGCAGCATATCAAGGGCGCGAGCCGTGGCTGAGAGGGCGGTTTCGACTTCGTCCATCGTGTTGTAGAGGGCGAAGGAGTAGCGGGTGGTGCCGGTAATTCCGAGGGACTGCATGAAGGGCTGGCAGCAGTGGTGACCGGTGCGCACGGCGATGGCCATCTGATCCAGCAGGGTGCCGAGGTCGTAGTGATGCACGCCGGGCACGGTGATGGAGATGAGGGCACCGCGGTTTTCGCGAGGGCCGAGGATATTCACGCCGAGCTCCTGCAGGCCATCGTACATGCGGCGGGTAAGCGCCATTTCATGCTCATCAATTTTCTCGAGGCCGATTTCCAGCACATAGTGCAACGCCGCGGCGAGCACGATATTGCCACCGATGTTGGGGGTGCCGGCTTCGTATTTGAAAGGCAGCGTGTTGTAGGTGGTTTTCTCGAAGGTGACTTCGCTTATCATCTCACCGCCGCCGAGCCAGGGCGGGAGCATCTCCAGCACCTCCTCGCGCCCCCAGAGAGCGCCGGTGCCGGTGGGAGCATATACCTTGTGGCCGGAGAATGCGTAGAAATCGCAGCCGAGATCCTGCACGTTCACGGGGAGGTGCGCGGTGCTCTGCGCCCCGTCCACCAGCACAAGAGTGGCAGGATTGTTGCGCTTGGCATCGGCAATTATCTGCCGCACAGGATTGATGGCACCCAGCGCATTGGAGATATACGGCACGGCCACCAGTTTCGTGCGGGAGGAGAGCATGCGGTGGTATGCCTCCATGTCGAAGGCGAGTTCCGCCGTGAGCGGCACGGGCAGCAGCTTTGCACCCACACGGCCGCAGAGCATCTGCCAGGGCACGATGTTGGAGTGGTGAGCATCGGTGGTGATGATGATTTCATCCCCCGCCCCGATGAGACCGGAGAGCGCCAGGGTCTGTGCCACGAGGTTGATGCCGGCAGTGCAGCCGCTGGTGAAGATAACCTCGCGTGAAGCGGCGGCATGCAGAACCCCCGCCACGGTTTCGCGGGCTTTCTCGTGCTCCTCGGTAGCCAGGCGGCTGAGGTAGTGGGCCCCGCGGTGAATGTTGGAGTTCTGCTGCTCGTAATACCGGCGCTCCGCCTCCAGCACGCAGGTGGGTTTCTGGGTGGTGGCGGCGTTATCGAGGTACACCAGCCGGCGCTTGCCCAGCTTGGTGGACAGGATGGGGAAATCTGCGCGGTAATCCATCACTTCTCCCCCTCTTCCCTGATGTGCTCCACGAGTCGATGAGCGGTTTCCGGCACATACTCGCTCCAGTGCTCATCCCCGGTCTTAATCATGCGCACGATATCACGCGGGGTCTGAAACAGGAGCTTCTGGTTGAAATACGGTACTTCGATGATGCAACCGGTCTCGCGCAGATGGCGGTAGAGGTAGTGGTACTTCTCCGGGGCCTTGTAGGTGCCGGCAGTCACGAACTCGCCGGTGGTGCGGTTAATCCAGGGAGTCACGTAGAACTTGGTCTTGTTCACGAAGATGTGGCCCGCCGTGGCCAGGATGCCGCCGGGGGTATCCTCTGCCCACTTATCCTTGAAAATTTCATTGAGCAGGCCTATGGAGAGCGCAATGGCCACAGGCTCCTTCGTGTACTGGCTCAGCAGCGTGGAAATGCGATGGAAACGGGCAATATCGGTGACCATCACCATCTTGCCCTCGGCCGCGAGTGCCTCGATGCGGTCGAGGAACTCGAGCAAATCCACATTCTTGCCACGCAGGAGGTTGGAGAGAGAAATCTCGCAGATATCCACCACACGGGAGTGCTGTTCCTCCGGCAAGCTCTCCAGGAACTTGGTGCGCACGGCATCCATCATCTCCAGGTGAATGTTGCAAACGGGAAGGAAACTGCCGCGCATAAGCACGATGGGGCGCTTGTACAGATAATCCGCCGGCTGGGCCACGGAGCCATCCGGGCAAATCAGGGTAGCCTCCGAGAGACCGTTGCGCACCAGCTCCATTGCCATAATACGGTTATCGAACATGCCGAAGCCGTGACCGCTGAAGCGCATGAAGTCAATTTCATAGAATGCGCGGTCCAGATTATCGCCCACGCTCCGCACGAACTGCTCCATGCGATCCAGTTTGTAGAAGAGGGCATAGAGCAGATTCACCCCGAGAACGCCAAGGATGCGCATCTGCAAATCGTGGTCAGGCACCAGCAGGCGCACATGCATCACAAAATCACTGGGGGGAAGCTCCGGCTTGAGCTGGAAGCGCACGCCAATCCACGCAGACCAGGGGCCATTGTCGCGGTAGCCCTTGGCTTTCACGGTGTTGCAGAAGGCGAAGAAGCAGGTGTCCTTACCGCGTTTCTCCCCCAGGCGGTCGAGCAGCTGGGTATATTCGTAATCCATCATCTGCTTCAGGCGCTCCTCCGAGACGTAGCGCTTTGCCTGACCGTAGAGGGTATCGCTCACGGTCATATCATAAGCAGAGATAGTCTTGGCCACCGTGCCGGCTGCGCCGGAAGAGCGGAAGAACCAGTTGGCCGTTTCCTGCCCTGCACCGATTTCCGCAAAGGAGCCGTACACTCCTTTATCCATGTTGATTTCGAAAGCCTTTTCCTGCGTTGCTGCAAGAGTCTGAGTAAAGGAATCCATAGCACAAATTATATCTGAAGGGGTACGAGGGGTAAATGACGAAGCGGTCGGGGCGCGTTCATCTGCAAATCTGTATCGATGGTCGGAGCATCCACTTCTTCCGGAGTGGAATCATCATCCGCACCGCTTATTTCCTCCGCCGTGGCGGCGCTCTCGGCCAGCTCGGTGGCGTCCTTATAGCGAGGATTCAACGTCAGGTCGCAATCGTAAGGATCCTCGCCGATAAGCGCAGAACTGCGCGGAAGTACCGGAACCACCGGCAGCACGCGAGAGGAGTTCATGTGCTCCGGGTGGGATTCCATGAAATCCATAAGCGAAGGGGAGCCATCGCCGTGAATCAGGCACTGACCAAGAGACACATCACCCTTGGGAATGTATTCACGGTATGTGGGGCGCACGTAGCCGGGTTTGCCATCCTTCATGACGGTTTCAAAACAGAAGTTTGTGGCAAGCTGGCCGGAGGAAAGGCAGATTTCCACCTCTTCCGTATCGGGGGGATGCGGAATGGGCGAATCCTCATACCGCCCGGCAGAAGCCGCCAGCACAGCAGAGAAGACAGGCGCGCATGTATCCGAGCCGAAGGCCTGGGGATAGATGGGCTGGTGGTCGTTCAGATAGCCCATCCAAATGCCGCAGGTGAAGCTGCTGGTGTAGCCGAACAGGGCGTTATCAGAGAAATCATAATTCGTGCCGCTCTTCACCGCACCGCCGAAATTTTCGGGCAGCAGGGGACGCACGCGCTGAGCCGAGCCCTTCTCCAGAGATTCGCGCATGATACTGTGCAGACGGTAAGCCGTGCAAGGGGAAGTGCTGCGCACCATGCGGTGGGTGACGGAAAGGGGGTTCTCCCAGAGGATTTTGCCGTTGCTGTCCGTAATCCTGGTAACCACGTAGGGAGCAATGGGGCGTTTGCCGATGTTCGGGAACACGGTATAGGCCATAGTCATTTCCTTCAGGGAAACGGGTTCTGTGCCGAGATAAACGCGGGGGTAGTACTGAGGTTTGAGTTCCGTGCTGTTCGGGTTGCGCGGTGGCGGCGTGATACCGACTGCTGTCAGTGTATCCTGGAAACAGCGGGCTCCCTTCGTCGGATGAGAGCCGAGAGCAATACCCAGACGTGCAGAAGCTGCAATCTTAGACCACTCCAGGCTCTGGCGCAGGGTGATGGAATCCAGATAGCGCCCCTTCTCTACTTCCATACCCCACTCGCCAAGAATGCCTTCTGTGCCACCGATACCGGCCAGGCGGTTATCCAGGGCATCATCCAGCAAGCGGGAACAGGGAGAGTAGCCGTTGTCGAATGCACACATGTAGAGGAACGGCAGCATGGCCGTACCTACGGAGCGGCGTCCGCTCTCGATGATATCGAAGTTATCGCGGTCGAAACTACGGCCGCCCACATAGGCCAGCACTCCGCCCGTGTTATTATCCACAGCAAGGACTGCACCATCCACATAGCGGTGCTGAGCGCAACGCGGGTCATTGGTCTCATGGAAGCGCACGTGAGTGTAATCCTCGCGTGCCTCCATTGTCTCCAGCTGGCGACGCAGGGCCTGCTCTGCGGCTTCCTGCATCTTGCGGTCGATAGTGGTGTGAATTTTTATGCCGCGGCTCTTGACAATTTCCTCACCACGTTCCGGGTTCTGGAAAATGCTGATAGCCTGCTGCTGCACAAGCGCATGCAGGAACGAAGTGTTGCGCTTCAGCGGCTTTGGGTTCAGGCCCAGCTCCGTCTCTTTCTGGCGGGCGGCTTCACCCGCAGTGAGCATGCCGGCACGCTGCATGCGGTCGATCACATCGTTGCGCCACTTCCAGTTCAGTTTGGCATTGCGCAGTGGGTTGTAGTTCTCCGGATTCTTGATGAGAGCGGCGATACTGGCGGCCTCACGCACAGTCAAATCTGCCGGTTCCTTGCCGAAATACCCCAGGGAAGCCGCACGGATACCGTAGAAACCACGGCCGAAATACACGCGATTGATATAAAACTCCAGAATCTGCTGCTTATCGTATTTCTGCTCAATACGCATCGCGAGGAATATTTCCACCACCTTGCGCTCATAGCGGCTGCCTCCGCGGGCAGCAGTGCGCTGCTCCAGGTCATACGCATTGCGAGCAAGCTGCTGGGTAATGGTGGAAGCACCCTGATTTGCCTGACCACCGGCAGCGGCGGCTTCCTTGGCCGCGCGGACAATGCCGACCGGGTCAAAGCCATTGTGAATCCAGAAATTCTTATCTTCCTGCGCCACGAGGGCATCTATCATGGCCCGGGAAATTTTATCGTAAGTCACATAGCTGCGGTTCTCGTCATAAATGCGGCCGATTTCCTCTCCATTGCGGTCAAAGATAATGCAGGGATGATCCAGATTGTTAATATCCTCCAGATTGAACTCCTCTGCCCACTTCTGGTATTTGGCCGTAACCGAGGTAAACAAAGCATAGCCAATCAAGCCCATGGTGATGGCCGCCACGACTATCACCATGCAGATGCGGAGCAACACGCGTTTCCACCAGCTGGCAGGATTACGGTGAATGACTACTTTTTCCTTTGCAGCACGCCGCTTGCGGCGGCGGTCAGCCGCAGCTTTGCGCGCGTTCTGGTAGTCATCGAGGTTATCCATGCCTGAGTCAGGTAGACTTTAGCAGAAAAGCCGATATTTAGCAAGCTGTAAATGTATAACTATTCGGCTTTATCTGCTCCGGCGCGTACCATTGTGAGGAACGCAGCAGCCGAAAGAGCGGCAACAATGATTCCGACTGTTGTGGCCACGCTCAATGAAAGGCAGATTCCGCATTCCGGAGCATAGAAAAGGAACGTTGCGCAGACGCAGGTCATGAATACTGCGGGGATAAAGGCAAGGACGCAGGGACGGCGACGGCGGCGCAGGCAGGCCGCAATGGCCCACAGCGTGATGCAGGCCAGTGTCTGATTACCCCAGCCGAAATAACGCCAGATTACGCTGAAATCCAGCTGTGAAATAATGATGACCAGCACAAAAAGCGGCAGAGCCAGAGCAAGGCGGTGGAGGATGCTCACCTGCTTGATGTGCACCACATCCGCCAGCATGAGACGACAGGAACGCATGGCGGTATCACCACTGGTAATGGCGAGCACCACCACCCCAAGCACAGCCACACAACCACCTGCATCACCCAGCAGCAGGTTGCACGCAGCACGCACCGCTGCGGCCGGATTCGCCACACTCAACTGCGCAAAGCTCTGGCTGCCATCCATGATGACCTCACGCAAAGTCAGGCCGACAGTAGCCCAGATGATAGCCACCATGGCCTCCACTACCATGGCTCCATAAAACACACAGCGTAAGTTCCGGGCATCCGGCAGGCAACGCACCATCATGGGGCTCTGTGTGGCGTGAAAACCGGAAATGGCACCGCAGGCGATGGTCACAAAAATCATGGGCCACACCGAGGTTCCGGACGGGTGCATATTCATGGAGAAGTCGAGACAGGGCAGAATGGTGTGCCCGCTCAGCGGCAAGGTAACGGCCAGCCCGATGGCCATGAACAGAAACACCGCACCGAAAAGCGGGTAAATACGCCCGATGATAGAGCTGATGGGAAGAATCGTAGCCAGGAAATAGTACCCCAGAATCACGCAGCTCCATTGCCAGGTTTCAAGCCCGCCCCAGATACCGTGCAGCATGCCGGCTGGCAGCAACGTGAATACCACACCTACCATCAGCAGCAGGAAAATACAGACAAAGCGCATGGCGTGGCGGGCTGGTTCACCCAGATTTTCGCCCACAAGCTCGGGCAGATTCGCCCCCCCGCGATCGGCAGACATAAGAGCGGCCAGGAAATCATGCATAGCTCCGGCCAGCACACAGCCTGTCACAATCCAAAGCAAGGCTACCGGTCCGAACAGGCACCCGGATACGGCTCCCACCACGGGCCCCAGACCGGCGATATTCAGAAGCTGAATCAGAAAAACCTTCCACGTCGGAAGAGGCACAAAGTCAACGCCATCCGGGGTTTTGACACAAGGCATCTCCAATTTCTCATTCAATCCGTAGACGCGCTGAACATAACGACCATAAAACACATACCCTGCAATCAGCAGTACAAAACAGATAATGAAGATGAAGAAGCCCAACATATTACAAAAAAAAACAGCCGACGGAAGATTACACCCGCCGGCAGGAAAATTCAAGTCTTTAGTAGTGCATCAATTAAAAGTCATCGCCCTCAAAATCTGCATCGCTCGGAGCATCGTTATCAACAGCGCCGGGAGCTTCATCATCAGCAGCGGGAATGGAAGTACTGCCCATTGCCGTATTGCCGGATGAACCGGAACTATTTCCATCATCAGACGAGTTGCCGACGCGGTTAATCTCAGTCGGAATCGGGTCATCCGTCAGCTTGCCGCCTTCCACCCAGATGACAAGTGCACCTTCTGCATAAGCACCGTAGGTGGAATTGGGGTCAATATTACGCATTTCAGTGTACAAGGCACGCAAACGTTCCTTGGAGGCCGGGGTTTTCCCCTCCCCACCGCGGCGTAAATGACCGGCATAGGCCGCCATAATCATCTGGCGCTGCAGCTTGGAGTAGCCGCCCTGAGCCATCATGTTGCGCACATAGCTGTTAGCCGCAGCATAGTCCTTAGTCTGGAGAGCCTCAACAACCGCGAGAGGGTCAAACTCAACTCGATTTCCCAGAGAGGCAGCATCTTCAAGGCTCTTGCGCTCTTCCTTACCAACAACGCCGCTGGGCATCTGCAGGTCGATATCGGAAGCAGCCAGAAGGAACTCTGCCTTCTTTTCCCCCTTCGCCTTCTTTGCCTTTTCAATCAGTTTGTCCTGTGCATAGAAATTCGCGACCAGCGTCTTGAGTGAGGCGAGCGCAAACTCCGGGTTTTTCATCTCTTCCGGAGACTGAACAGCACCACGCAGATTCCCCTTGGCATCCACTACAGCAAGGCAGGGATAACAACGGATGCCGCCGGGAAGCCGCTTGTTCCCCAGACGCTTCTCCATGTCCTTCTTCTCCCGGTCAGAAGGCATCTGGTAAATCGGCATCTCCAGGAAAGTACACTGCCGCACGTATGGCGCTATCTTATTTTTCTTAATGAATTCCTCGTAGGTCTTTTCACTCACTTTGTCGTAATTAGCACCGTAAATGAAAATGACAATCGGGTTTTTGCCGGTCTTGGAGAGAGCATCCGGGTAGGTACGAGCTACCGCTGCAAGCGATGGCGCAGCCATCAGCATCCCGAGTGCCAGCATCTTGAAAATATTCTTAATCATAGCAGTTGTTCTCTCTGAATATTAGTTTTTCTGCGGACGACCGTACACGTAGAAGCCGGCAATGCCTGGTTCGTATTTATCACCTTCGCGCAGCATGCGCACAAACTTGCCGGCAGCGCCGCTGTCCTTCAGGTTGAAGCGAATTTCGTTCCCCTTGATTTCGCCATTGGGGCGCACACGGTACCAGTTCTGACCATCGTCAGACACCTCCAGATAGAAGGGGCGATCCTTTTTGAGCGTTTTTTCATGAGTGATGCAAACCACACCGGTCAGGTCACTCTTCTTCTCCATGCCCACTGTCAGACCGGACTTACCTTCAAACTTGCCGGGCATGGTGC
Source organism: uncultured Akkermansia sp. (assembly GCA_964611765.1). GTDB lineage: Bacteria > Verrucomicrobiota > Verrucomicrobiia > Verrucomicrobiales > Akkermansiaceae > Akkermansia. The sequence continues at coordinate 25,053 of CAZTAX010000001.1, forward strand.
CGCCATAGCGCTGGAGCACCCCCCAATGCAGACAGCAGTCAGACATGTCACCAATGGTGGTGGCGGTATCAATCCAGCCGGTAGCAGAAACCACGCGTCCCGGGAAGCCATTAATACGGGGTCCCTTCTTGTTGAACTTCTTCTTGCACTTCTTATAGGCAAGCTTACCAATAGCCTGGAAGGTGCGGCGTTCCTTATTCTTGGCAGCAGCGTGGATTGCCTCACCAAGCGTGGCCCAGGTTTCATCAATCTGCTTACTGGAAGAACCGGTGCGGCTCATGGCCTGCACAAGCATGTTGGTAAATTCTTCCTGAATCTTACCATCTCCCTCCGGCAACTGAGAAATGTAACCAAGGCCCCAGGTCAGTACTGCACCTGAATAATCAGCGCGACGCATCAGCACGCGCAGTACTTCTCGCAGATATGCCTTCTTTTCATTATCTGATGTGCAGGTAGCAATCTGAGCATCCAGAATGGGGGCAATATCCCAACGGTTGGCCCCCCAGTCCTTGAAATGGCTGAAAAGGCCGGAATACATCTTATTAAGCTTGGCTCGATCCTTGATCAGCGGAGCCAGGTTCGGATACACATAGCGAGCCTGCATCGTGGCTGCTGCGTGATAATGTTCCTTACCCATGCCATCCATCACGGTATCATGCAGAGTCATCCACTTATCAAGGTCGCCGGGAGCTTTCAGTTTCAGATAAGCAGCATAGCGCTTCAGGGCCGGCCAGTTGTTCGGCTGAGCCTTGACGGCAATTTCATAGCAGCTGAAGGCAGACTTCATCTTGCGACGAGCGGTCAGGAAATCTGCCATAGCGACAAGCTGGTCGGCAGCGCAGGTCTTGAACCGCTCCTCATACAAGCGCTGGGTAAGATGCAGATATCCCCACTCAGGTTCGCCCCAGAACGTCTTATGCAGGCTGTGCTGCCAATAAATGGAATTACCACGGTGCCAGGTGTTACCAATACGCATGGCATAAGCACAATGCCCGGGTTCGCCCATGGTCGCGGCAGGCAGGCCGGCGGCCAGTGCACTGAACGTTGCGTAGTGAGAAAGAGCACCACAGACGCCGCCGATTTCGCGGTATGCCCAACCGGTGGTGAAGTTCACATACTTCCAGATAGGAGCCAGGTACTCAGCAGAGAACACAGAGTCACCGGCCACGTTACGCAAGCGGTATGCAAGCTGCCCTTCGGCCCCCAGATACTGCTCCATGGGCAGGCGAACGTTATCACGATGCCAGGCGAGATTTCGCGGGCTGCCCCAGTTACCGGCACCGTCGCTCGGCTGCTTGCAACCGGTCACGAAACGGGTTTCCCAATACTGAAGCTGGTCAAAGTATGAATTGAGCTTGCCTTCCTTCCAACTATTATTGTAGTAGTTAAAACGATTGAGCATATCCTGCTCACTCCAGCCCTCGCGGGCAAACTCCAGAGCTGTAGTCGTGGCAATGCGGCGCGTAACCGGCACCTTGAGTTCCTCAGACCCGACCTTACCGTAAATCGTTTCCAGATAACACAGTGCCTGTTCCATGTTCCTGGTAGGGCCGGAATGGAGAAGATTCGTCATCCAGTTCAAATCGGAACTGAGCTCAGCCATCATCTCCTTACCCTTCGGGCGAGTAGTCACAGAGCGAATACCCTGAGACCCGGCCTTGCGGATAAGGGTGACCCGGGCAAGATCCAGACGGTTGGCCGGTTCCTGCATGTATTTCAGGATGGTTGCATCATCCAGCTTACCAAGCTTACTGATGACGCGGTCTGCCAGGGTGAAGTATATCTTTTCAGGGTCGGTCCAGTCATTCGCCTTGAACTCATCATTCGTGAAATTCTCAGCTTCCTGCTTTTCCAGCAGATCAGTCAGTCGGCGCATCTCACCCAGGGCGGAGGCGAACTGGGCCTGCACTCGAGCCTCAGGAACCACGTTCTGCTTCGCATCTATCGGCACGTCTTCTTCATCGAATGTTTCATCATCCTGCCGACCGATACGGCGATCCGGAGTAGTATCCTCCGGTTCCTCCTCCCAAGTGGAATCGTCTTCGTCCACTGTCTCATCTCCGCGGCTCCAGTCATCCACCTGAGTATCTCGAACAATGGTGGAACCGGAATGTATCTTGGTCACCTTTCTCTCGACCTTGGTCGGAAAAAAGACAGGGAACAAAGCAATTCCTAAGCAGAAAAAAAGGAATGATGCCGTCAAAAGCTTGATAAGTCGAACGGTCATAAAGTTTCAGTAGGTTAAAACTAGTTAGAACGGGATTTGATAGCAGAAAGTGTAGTACGGGCCGAATGGCGGATAATAGAATCCGGATAATCGAGAAACGGCTCCACTGTCGGGATAGCCTCAGAAGTTCCGCGATCTTCAAGATATTTGAGGATAGTCGTTATCAGACGGATGTTCTTCGTGGCGGACAGACGCTCCAGAAGAGGAGCCTGCACGCGATGCCCCAGCTGGTTGAGCATCTCACTCCAGGCGATTGGATTATCACACCAGAAGTCAACTACCGGGCCCACCATTGCATCCGGAGCTTCACGTATCAGATATTGAGTCACCCCGGGAGCGACATCTCGCTTCAAAGCGCGCCGGGCCTCGAAGTATTCATAACAGAGCCGGGTTGCCTGAGCATCCTTCGGATTGCAGTAGGTGACCAACGCATCGACCAGGGCGGCGTACGTATCGGGATCCGTAGCCCAGGGTTCCTGCAGAACCGTCACCAGAGCATCCCGGATCTCCCCACGCAGCACTCGGACATTGGACGAGGCCAGCGAACGGGCGGACATGCGCACTCGCATCGCATCCAGGCAGCGGAGCTCGCTCAAGTTTGCCGTCACATACGAGCTATTCATGGGGGACGTAAGCACATCCGACGAATACTGGCTCACCAGATTTGCCTTATCTGCATCGAAACGAACCTCATACACACCTTTGTCCGGCTCTGCATGAGTCACAGTTCCAAATCGCGTCAGCAGATTGGAGATATTGCGGCGCGCGCTCGGCACATTAGTCGCGACGTAAAGTGCACCGTTGGCACGAGTATAGGCACGGGTATATTCGGCTTCCAGGAGACGGTTAAGAGTCTCGCGCATCAGGCTGCGTACCCGGCTGTCCTGGTTATCAATGAAGATGGCATAGTGAGAGATGCGGTGAGACGGGGTTTTCAGAGTGTAAAACACCTGAAGCTCCTCTTCCGTAAGGACGGGCGTATCCGTTGAGGCGACCGGCGTGTTCTCGGCAGGAACCACCAGCTGGTCCTTGGCAGCAGCCTCTGCCTCCAAACGGGCCTTTTCTTTCATGGCGGCCTGAAGCATGCTGGGCAGGAACCATCCCATGGCCAGCACCGCAGCAGCAATAACCCATACCAGTTTTCTGAACCGGATGGAGCATGTTGCAATGAGAATGGCCGATACCACGCAAAGAATCATGGAGAAGATTCGCTGGGACTCCAAGTCCAGTTCAGCAAGGAAAGTCACCCCTGAATGTTTATCACTGACGAGGAAGAGAAAACCGCAGATAAAAAAGATAGCCAGCCCCAGCGAGAAACGCAATTTTCCGGCCACACTGAACGCCTGACCAGAGGCATACATCGTTCCCATCTGTTCAGCACGGAGAGACTGACGCTTCAGTGATGCCTTGTACTCAGCCACCAATTCTGCATGTTCCGCAGCATTTAACCCCTCAGCCTTGACAGTAAATTCATTTTTCAGGCAATCCGGACAGATGCCGGTCTCCTCCTTCATCGTTTGAAACTTACGATGGCACTTACTGCATTCAATCTCCATAAGCGTGGCTATTCTACCAAAGTAGCAGCGCCAATGCAAGCCAGAATCAATCCAGCGCAGCGAGGTTGCAAGGAATTATTGCCGTTTTCAGGCTAAAAAGCGTAGCGTACGGAAGGCGAAGGGAGAGAGACATAGCCGCCGGAGCGAGGAGAAGCCGGAGCAACGTATACATTCGGCACCTCAATAATAGTGGAATACTGACCGCGAGTAATCGTGACTCCATGCACGTCCAAGGGCGAATTGGAAGTCTGAACGCGGATAGAAGTACAGTCCGCCAAATCGTTGGAAAGCGCAGGAATCTGCAAAGGAGCAGACTGAGACTCCACCTTCGCTACGGTCGCAGCCGTTCCCACGACACTTTTATCCGCAGGATACATGGCAAAGCATACTGCAACAAGCGCTAAGCCCGTGGCGGATGCTCCGAAAGCCAGGCGCCCGCGCCCCAAATTCTCAACCATCTGGAGCAAATGAGACAACAAATGGCGACGAGCCGGGCAACAGACCGCTTCGCGAGCTACGCGCTCATGAAATTCACTCAGGAAACGGCTTTCAAAATCCAACTCTTCTGTAGGTTCCACCCGCAGTGTGGCCAGGAGAGCCACCAGTTGCGCCTCAGATTCGGGAAGGCTAGTGTGAGTCGGCTTGTTCATAAACACAGAATAACGGTTCGCTGAGTTACGGTGTAGACAAACAATTTGGGGCCGCGTTCAATTTTGTTGAAAAAAAATCCATATTTTAACGTACTCACGGTTCCGTGCGCACGAAGAGGCGTTTTTTCAGCAATAAATCTGCATTCTCATTCACCCATTCCGTAATCATCTGTTCGCAACCGGCGATTTCCCCGGCCCGGAGGCGGCGGGTTTCGGAGGTCTGCTTCTCCATGGCATCCATGTCGTACACATAAACATCATCCACCAGGCCACAGGCCGGATCCACATTGCGCGGAACAGACAGGTCAATGAGGAAAAGGGGGCGTCTGCGGGTCAGCTGCACCTGCTCCAGAAGCGGTGGAGAAACCACATAAACCGGGGAAGCCGTAGATACAATGACAATGTCAATGTTCTCCAGATAGGGAATCCACTCCGTGAAACGAATAACCCTTCCCCCCACCTGGCCGGCCAATTCTACAGCACGGTCATACGAACGGTTTGCTACAAAAATACTTTCAGCCCCGCGGGAACGCAGACTCTGAGCCGTGGTGCGGGCCACTTCCCCGGCACCTACCACCAGCACATTGGAACCGGCGAGTTCCCCCAGAATCTCCTGAGCCATCTGCACTGCAGCCGCCCCCACCGAGGTCGGTCCGCTTGTAATGAGAGAAGAGCTGCGCACTTTCTTTCCGATGGTAAAGACGCTCTGGAATGTCTTGTTGGAAAAGCCGCCGGTCACCCCACATTCCCAGGCAATGCGATATGCATCCTTCAATTGCCCGAAAATCTCAGTCTCCCCCACAACCATGGAATCAAGACCGGAAGCCACCGCAGCCAGGTGAAACAACGCATCCGCACCGCAATAGCGGTAAAAGAGTTTACGGCGAGTCACAGAATCCGGCGCATCCCCCAGAAAATATTCCAGAATGGCATTAAATGCCCGCTCTGCATCCGGGCTCCAGTAATATATCTCGGTGCGGTTACAGGTGGAGAGTAGCACACACTCCGCCACGCCCGGCAGCGAGGCCAGTGAGCGGTTCACTTCCGGCAGGCGGGATTTGCCCACGGCAAATTGCTCACGGACTGCCACCGGGCAGCTGCGGTAATTCAACCCCAGGCAAAACATCTGCATCTCCGCACTCATGGAACTCACTTCAACTTCTGCACCGCCTCGACCAGGCTGGGTATCGTGTGCATTTCCGCTTCGATATCAGGTTTGAGGCCGAATTCCGCCAGGGTAGCCGTGGTCACCGGGCCGATACTGGCTATGCGGCACCCCTCCGGAAGAGGCAGGTTCAGCGACATGAAATGGCGCACCGTGCTGCTGCTGGTAAAGGTAATGATATCTGCCCCTTCCTCGCGCAGGCGGGTCTGGGCACCGGCCACATCTTCCGTCTCGGGCACCGTATTGTATGCCAGGCATTCATCCACAATGGCCTGGCGCTTCATCAATTCATCATAAATGACGCGTCGGGCCTGTTCCCCGTGCACCCAGAGCATGGTGACATTGGCCACACCCCCGAACTCATCGCCCCTGCGGTCAAACTCGGCTATCAGTTCCTCGGCCACGGCTTTCTGCGGCATCACATCCACCATCAGGCCGTACTTCTTAAGCTCTGCTGCCGTGCCGGGGCCAACTGCCGCGATGCGGGCGCCGCCAATCTCGCGGATATCCTCGTAGACAGCGAAGAAAGCCTGGAAGAAACGGCGCACCCCATTCGGGCTGGAAAAAATCAACCAATCATAGTGCGGAGCATCCACCACGGCCTCTGCAAAGTCGCGTTTATCAGTCGGGTCTGCTATACGGATCGTCGGCAGTTCAATGACATCCGCGCCCAGCTGCTCCAGCAGGCTGCTCAGCTCACTGGCCTGCTCGCGGGTGCGGGTCACCACCACACGTTTGCCGCAAAGCGGCAGCCTGCTGCGCCAGTCCAGCTTAGGAGCCAGAGCCACCACCTCGCCGATAACCACCACGGCGGGTGAAGAGATGCCGGCATTTTCCACGGCATCCGCCAGAGTTCCGACGGTGGCCGACACACTCTTCTGGCGTCCGGTGGCAGCCCATTGTACTGCGGCAGCAGGCACATCCGCCCTCTGCCCGGCTTCCACCAGGGCATTCATCGTCTCGCGCAAGCGGCTCATGCCCATCAGCATCACTTTTGTTCCTTTCGCGGCGGCGATACCGGCAATATCGAGAGTGCTTTCAGACTTGTGAGCTCCTTCGTGCCCGGTGAACACCGTGAACTGCGTGCAGCAATCACGGTGGGTCACGGGAATCCCGGCACAGGCGGGCCCGGCAATGGCAGAGCTGATACCCGGCACCACTTCAAAGCGGATCCCGGCAGTATGCAAGGCTATGGCTTCCTCTCCACCACGACCGAATACGTAGGGATCACCGCCTTTGAGCCGCACCGTGCAGCCATACCTGGAAGCACATTTTACCAGAAGCGCATTAATCTCATCCTGAGACAGAGCATGATTTCCGGCTCGCTTGCCCACGTATATTTTTTCACAACCGGGCTTGGTCCAGGCCAGCATGGCGGGCGCAGCCAGTGCATCATAAACCAGGCAATCAGCCTGCGCAACCAGCTCTCGACCCTTCAGCGTCATCAAGCCAGGGTCTCCGGGGCCTGCACCGACCAGATACACAGCCCCATTATTGGCAATTCTACTCATAACGCGTTCAGGTCAAATGATTCCAAATTCATAGGAGTTTCTTCATCACTGTCCGCATGCGGGTCAGCCGCATCGGGAGCCGCGGGTTCAGGAAGCACCGTTTCGGGAGCGGGGGCAGAGGGCACAGGCTCAGCAGGCACGATAGGTTCGGTTACCGCTGGTGCGGCAGGTTCCGGTTCTGCCGGAGCTTCAGGCGCAGCAGCAGCCGCAGCCTCGCGCTTGCCGATAGCCATGAGTTCAGATACCGTTACAAGTTTGAAGCCCCGGGCCTGCAGACCGGTTACAATGCCCTCCAGAGCATCAATGGTTGAGGCATGGATATCATGCACCAGAATGATGGAACCGGGTTTTGCCTTTGTCACCGCAGTGTTGATAACCGTGCTCACCCCGGGCTTGCGCCAGTCGACCGTATCAACGTCCCACAGAATGGAAGCCATGCCATATCGGTTGAACATGTGGTCAACCAGTGTCTTGTTCGTAGCACCGTAGGGAGGGCGCATCACACGAGGGAGCACCCCGGTCACGCTGCCAATCAGATTCTGCGTACGGCTGATTTCGCTATCCACTCTGGCTCGGGAGCTGGAGTTCATCTTGATATGGCTCCAGGTGTGAACACCAATTTCATGTCCACCGGATGCGGCCGCTGACACAACCGACTTGTAACGGGCCACATTCTGACCAAGCACGAAGAAGGTACCCTTGGCGCCATGGCGGTTCAGAATCTCCAGCGCCTTGTTGGTAAGCGAGGGATGCGGGCCATCATCAAAAGTAAGCGCCACATACATTCCCTCCATAGGCACACGGGACACGCGCTTGCCCAGCGGCTTGAGTTTCACCGGTTCTGCGACTGCCGGGGGTTCCGGCGCGGCGGTGATGCCGGACTGACCAGATGTTGGCTCAGCAGGGGTGACCGGCACAACCGGTTTTACGGGAGCTGCCGGTTTAACTGGATTGACCGGCTTGACGGGTGGCTTCGGCTGAGCCGGTTTCACAAGCGGTTTCACAGGCTTAACCTCGGGCGAGGCTGTCGGCACGACTCCATTCTGACTCTGCTGATTACAGGCAAACAGGCCTGCAAGGACAAGAGTGCAAGCTAAATATTGTACAATCTTCATGCGCATGAAAAGTCGCAGCATTGTACCGCCGTGCCGCACAATTAGCAACCCCATATAACGTCATTTTGCATCGACACAGGCGCGCTGCCGTGCTAAAGTGCAAACATGCTGAACTTCAATTACCGCAACGCCACCCAATATGTCTATGGCCCCGGTGAACACCGGAATATCGGGGCTCTGCTGAAGCTCCACTCGCCGGGCAAAGTGCTGCTGCACTACGGCGGCAGCAGCTGCATCCGAAGTGGCCTGCTGGCCGCTGTGCAGAAATCCTTGCAGGAAGCCGGCATTGATTTTGTGGAGCTGGGCGGCGTGAAACCGAATCCCAGCGTCACCCTGGTACGCACCGGTATTGAGCTCTGCCGACGGGAAGGCGTAGGGCTGGTATTAGCAGTCGGCGGCGGCAGCGTGATTGATTCAGCCAAGGGCATTGCGGTGGGCGTGCCGAACTCCTGCGACGTGTGGGAACTCTATTCCCGCAAAGGCTCCGTCCCGGAGCATGCACCCCTGCCCGTGGCCACCGTGCTCACCCTGCCTGCCGCGGGCAGCGAGAACAGCCCGAACAGCGTGCTGAGCAATGAATCCACCGGCCGCAAACTCGGCTTCAAACACATGGGGCTGCGCCCCGTGCTCAGCGTGGTGGATCCCACTCTTTTCCTCACCCTGCCCCGCGAGCAGATGGCCTACGGCACCTGCGACATGATGTGCCACATTTTCGAGCGCTACTTTACCAACACGCAGCAGACCGATCTGACCGATGCCCTGGCAGAAGCCACCATGCGCACCATCATGCTCGAATCGCGGAAGCTCAACACCGATTTGCAGGATGTTGATGCCTGGGGGCAGCTCGCCCTCTGCGGCACCATAGCGCACAACGACCTGCTGGGACTGGGCCGCGCGCAAAGCTGGGCCTGCCACGCGCTGGAACATGAGCTGAGCGCTGTCTATGATGTACCACATGGTGGTGGTCTCGCCGTGGTGATTCCGGCATACATGAAAGCCGTGTGGCGCTATAATCCCGGCATTTTTGCCCAGTGGGCCACCAATGTGATGGGGGTTCCCCCGCACCGGGATACAGAAATGGTGGTACTCGAAGGCATCAGACGCTTGCAGACCTGGTATCAGGAACTGGGGCTTCCTCAGAACATGCAGGAATTAGGCATTCCATCCCATGCCGATTTTGCCGGCATGGCCCGCGCAGCCTGCAAGGTTTACGGTGGAGGAGCCGCCATTCCCACCCTGCCCGGAATCCACCCACTCACGGCCGAAGAAGCCGCAGCAGTATACCGCGCAGCCGCAGAAATTCCCGCTTGCTACGAGGAATAAATTATGGTAGTGTTCAGGACAGTACTAAGTGTTACCGAAATATTATGCAAAAAAATATATTTCTCCACTCCATACTGGCAGCACTCGCCACAGTCAGCGTTGGTATAACGCTGGTGAGTTGCGATAATCAATCTTCCAGACACCCGGCAGGAAAGGCACAGGCTACGCAGTGCGAAGATTCCTGCACCCTGACCAACCAACTTCTCAGCGCCACGTTTCTGTGGAAAGACGGCGGTGTGCAGTTCGGCGGGCTGAAAGGTCCGGATGGCACGGAACTGCTGCAGAGCGGAGGCCCGGTATTCACCCTGAGTCTGGCCAATGGCAGAAAGATGAGCTCCACCGATATGAAGGCAACCAAGCCCGGACTGGTAGTCCTCACGCCGGATAAGACAGCCCTGCGTACCTCTGAGCAGCTGCCGGGCCAGGCCATCACCTCCACTTTTACCGCACCTGATGATTCCTTCTGCATTGAGTGGAAGGCCGTACTGCGCGAAAACTCTCACTACCTGCGCCAGGAGTTCACACTGAAGGCCGGCGAGAAACCGGTTCCCTTCACCAGCATCACTGCCCTGCAGGTTGTACCCACCAACGTGGGCGGTATTCCCACCATCTCCGGCAACACCACGCACGGCACAGTGGCTATTACCGGGAAGCTGTTCATGGGGCTGGAAACCCCCATGTCGGTAATGACGGTGGGCCAGCACGGAGCCGCACAGGAAGACTCATGGTCTCCTGAAGCATGGACTCCGGGAATGTTCGGCAGTGCCTTCAACGTGCCGGAAAGCTTCATTCCGGTGTATGGCACTAAGTTCAGCGCCCAGAATGGCCCCGTGCTCCGCGACCTGGCAGTTGCAGAAGGCCCCGTCAACTTCCTGGAGCCCGGCGAACTCGTCGTTGACTTTGAGTATGAACGCGGCAACCACCGTCTGAACATGGTGGGCGTGCAGCTGGTCACCTCTGCCGGACAGGTCATTGCTGAGGATATCCATCCCGGTTACACCGGCCATAATTCAGAGAACGCCGAGTATCGCATGGTCGTTCCCGTGGCCGGCACCTACCACCTCCGCTACTGGGTCGAGAAAAAGACCGAACCCATCACCAGCAGCGGCCGCATCGCCCTCTCCCTCGCCATGGGCAACCCGGAGGAAACCGCCGCCCCGGTTCCGGCGGACATGGTGCGCGGCACCTGGGTGCGCAAGACCAACCTGACCAAGAACTTCCCCTGGAAGGTAAGCTCTGTCATCGGTCTGTTTGAACCCGGCCAGCATCGCCGCTCCTTTCTGCGTTACATTGAGCGCGAAAGAGCTGTTCCCTACCGCCCCTTTGTGCACTACAATGACTGGTACGAAGTAGGCATTACCCGCAATTTCGAGGCAGATCCGAATAAGCGCAGCAATGAAGAGCTTTCCCTGAACATCCTCAACACCTGGAAGAAAGAACTCATCGAGAAGCGCAACACCAGGCTGGATGCCTACATACTCGATGACGGCTGGGATGATTTCAACAGTCTGTGGGACTTCCACGTCGGCTTCCCGAACGGTTTCTCTAAGCTGAATGAAGTAGCCACCAGCATGGACTGCGGCATAGGCACCTGGCTCGGCCCGGTGGGCGGTTACGGCGCCGCCAAGGGCATGCGCATCGGCTACTGGAACATGACGCACCCGAACAACCGCATTGCCAACTTCGAGCTCTCCAACCCCGAATACTTCAATGCCTTCGTGGGGCGCTGCACCTACATGGTGAAGAACTATGACATGCGCTACTTCAAGTTCGACGGCATCTCCACCAAGTTCCACGCCAAGGGTCCCGGTGCTCTGGAGGACTGTGAGGGTATTCTGAACGTGCTTGCAGCTCTGCGCAAAGCTCGCCCGGATATCTACCTGAACACCACGGTGGGCACCTGGGCCAGCCCGTTCTGGTTCTTCCAC
>CAZTAX010000001.1:36537-43007 GCA_964611765.1 uncultured Akkermansia sp.
GCCCGCAACCGCTGGATTACCTATCGCGACCGCCTCGTGCACGAGGTATTCGTGGAGGGTGCCCCGCTCTTCCCTATCAACTCCGTCATGATTCACGGCACCATCATCACCAGGAATGGCCCGCCCCGCGTCATGAGCCAGGAGCCCGCCAACTGCATCAAGGAGATGCGCACCGCCTTTGCCAGCGGTTCCAGTCTCCAGGAAATCTACGCCGATTCCGATATTCTGAACAAGGATGGAGGCGTGCTCTGGGATGAACTCGCCAAGTGCATTGCCTGGGTTCGCCGCAACGCCGATGTTCTGGCCGATACCCACTGGGTCGGTGGCAATCCCTGGGACAAAGCCAGGAAGGATGGCGACATCTACGGCTGGGCTGCCTGGTCGCCCACCAAGTGCACCCTGACCCTGCGCAACTCCTCCGCCAGCCCCAAGACGCTGAACACCACTCTGCGCCAGATGCTTGATGTGCCGCCCAAGGTGACCGGCGCCATCATCCTTCGCAGCTCCTTTGCTGACCAGCGCGTGCTCAGAGGCATCATGGACAAGGCCGTGGATGTGGATACCCCCATCAGCATCTCGCTCCGACCCTTGGAAATCATCGTGATGGAAGGCGCCCCGGCTGCCCAGTAATCACACACTATCCGTTCCCCCCATCCCCGCCCTCCTCAACCGGAGCGGCGGGGATTTTTTGTCGGCTCCGCTATTTTCTCTTGCCATTAACAGGATGATTCTTTATAATGGAACCGTTCTAAGTTATGTTTACTTCTAAAACATCAAACAACCGCACCATGGCCACGAGCATGGTACGCCGCGCCGGGGTTCGCATGACCCGCCAGCGTCGCGCCGTGCTGGAAACGATTCTGGCCTCGCACGACCACCCGACCGCCGCCATGATTTATGAACGCACCAAGGTGCACATGCCGGGCATTTCACTGGCAACGGTGTATAACTGTCTGGAAACCATGGCCGAGGCAGGGCTCATCAATCACCTGAATTTCGACAACGGGCCCTCGCGCTTCTGCCCGAATCTGGAGCCACATGTGCACCTGCTGGACGACACGAACAACCGCATACTGGATGTACAGCTGAAACCCGGCCTGCGCCCCGAGGACGTGTTTGATTTGCCGGAAGGCACCTGCGTGACACGCATGGACGCTTGCCTACACGGCAATGTTCCTGTATAATACCCCCAGCAATGAGTCTGGTCATTAAAAATCTGCATGCGCGCGTGAAAAACGGCGCGCCGATTCTCAACGGCATCAACCTGGAAATTCCGAAAGGAGAGGTGCATGCCATCATGGGGCCGAATGGCTCCGGCAAATCCACTCTTTCCAAAGTACTCTGCGGCCACCCGGATTACGAAGTAACCGCCGGCAGCGCCGAAATGGACGGTCAGGATCTCTTTGCCATGAGCGTGGACGAGCGCAGCCGCGCCGGGCTCTTTCTGGCTTTCCAGTACCCGGTGGAGGTACCAGGGGTGACCAATGCCAATTTCATGCGCGCCGCGCTCAAAGCCCGTCTACCCGAGGGTGAGGATGTAGATGCCGTCTCCTTCTACAAGGAGCTGCGCGGCAAGATGAAGCAGCTGGGCATGGACCCGAAATTCACCTCCCGCGCGGTGAACGAAGGCTTTTCCGGCGGCGAGAAGAAGCGCAACGACATTTTGCAGATGATGATGCTCAACCCCGGCTTCGCTATTCTGGATGAAACGGACAGCGGGCTGGATGTGGATGCCCTGCGCATCGTTTCCGATGGCGTTAACGCCATGCGAGCCCCCTTCCGCAGCTTCCTGGTCATCACGCACTACAAGCGCCTGCTGGACTACATCCGCCCGGATGTGGTGCACGTGCTCTACCAGGGGCAGATTGTGCGCACCGCCGGCTTCGAGCTGGTGGATCACATTGAGCAGCACGGCTTCGATTTCCTGAAAACCAGCGAGGAGTGATGGCCGAAACACCGTTCCAGATGGATACGCGCGGTGCGTTCTCCATGCCGGAGAACCACAAGTTCGATGCCGGCTATGGTCTCACCGAGGAGACCATCGACTACATCTGCGATGCCAAGGGCGAGCCGGACTGGCTGCGCCGGTTCCGCAAGGATGCGCTCAAGAAGTTCAACGAAATGCCCATGCCCTACCACTGGGCACCGGAGGGCATCCGGAACGTGGACTTCGAGAACTTCCGCTACTATCTCTCTCACGGCGCCACCCCCAGCCGCAACTGGGAGGAAGTGCCCGAGGACATGAAACGCACCTTCGAGCGGCTCGGCGTGCCGGAGCAGGAGCGTGCCTTCCTGGCCGGTGTGGATGCGCAGTACGACTCCGAAACCGCCTACACGAACATGCGCGAGGAGCTGCAGAAGCAGGGCGTCATCTTCGTGAACTCCACTGAGGGCCTGAAGGAATACGAGCATATCTTCCGCCCCTGGTTCGGCAAGGTCATCCCCGTGGGCGACAACAAGTTCTCCGCCCTGAATCATGCGGCCTTCTCAGGCGGTTCGTTCATCTACGTGCCCAAGGGCGTGAAACTTACCCAGCCGCTGCAGGCCTACTTCCGCATCAACTCCGAAAGCATGGGGCAGTTCGAGCGCACCCTCATCATTGCCGATGAAGGCGCCGAGCTCATGTACATGGAGGGCTGCACTGCCCCGCAGTACGACAGCGCCACCCTGCACTCCGGAGTGGTGGAGCTGGTGGCGCTGAAAGGCGCCAAAATCCAGTATGTGACCGTGCAGAACTGGTCCACGAATGTCTACAACCTCGTGATTCAGCGTGGTCTGGCCATGGAGGACGCCGAAATCCGCTGGATAGACTGCAACCTGGGCTCCGGGCTCACCATGAAATACCCCGCCGTTGTGCTCCAGGGCCGCCGGGCCCGCGGCGAGGTGGTCAGCATCTCACTGGCGCACTCCGGCCAGCTGCAGGACACCGGCGCACGCATGATTCACGCTGCTCCGGAAACCACCTCCAACATCGTGGCCAAGTCCATCTCCATCGGCGAGGGGCGCGCCAGCTACCGCGGCGAGGTGAAAGTGCTCAAAGGCATGAAGGGCTGCAGGAACAACACTGAGTGCGATGCCCTGCTCATCACCCCCGCCAGCCGCACCGACACCTACCCCGCCATCACCGTGAATGGCAACGCAAGCGCGGTGCAGCACGAGGCCTCCGTCTCCCAGGTGGATGAGGAAATGCTCTTCTACCTGCAGCAGCGCGGCCTCACCCGCGCCCAGGCGATGAGCCTGGCGGTGAATGGCTTTATCAATGACCTGGTGAAGGAATTCCCCATGGAATACTCCGTGGAGCTCCGCCGCCTGATTGACCTGGAGATGGAGGATTCCATCGGCTAACCCCCAACGTCCGCAGCACTATGGATTTTCCCCAGAACATGAGCATGGAAGAAGCCTTCGCCCTGGCTGAAGCCGAGGCAAAGCTGAACGCCGCACTCCAGGAAAGCAAGGAGCGTTTCGACCAAGCCGAAATGCCCGACCGCCTGAACGAAGACTGGCGCTTCGGCCGCCCACATGTGTATGCCAAGGAATGGGCGGCCCGTTTCAAGGACTGCGAAAACGTCTTCGAACAGGTCGGCTTCGACAACAGCGGAGAGCACATTACCCGCCTGACTGCGGATGACGAAGACCTGCGCCAGACCGAGATGCTCATGCCCACCATCGGCTCCGATGCGCTGCTGGCCCTGCATCTCAAACATTTCGGTGACGGGCATGTCCTCTACATCGAGGAAGATACGAAAGAGCCCATCTGCCTGGGCTACGGAACCCGCTGGGCAGCCTCTCCCTCCACCTTCATCATGGTGGCCCCGGGAGTCAGGGCCGAGGTGGAAATCACCTATGCCAGCTTGGAAATCGGCTATATCTTTGCCACTTGCAATATTCAGGTGGCCGAGGGTGCCCAGCTCAACGTGCGCGTGAACGCATGGGGCGACGGTGCAGATGGCCGCTGCATGCTCATTACCAACATCCAGAATATGGGCGGCAAGGTCGCGCAGCTCACCAGCTATCAGGGATTGCGCTGGGCCCGCGAGGAAACCGTGGCCGAAATCTACGCCCCAGGTTCGGAGACTAAGCTTTTCTCGGCCAACAAACTGGAGGGCGACGCCGTGCTCGACCAGCACACAAAGCAGATTCACCACACAGGTGGCGCCACCAGTGACCTGCTGTATAAGAACGTGCTGGATGGCAACGCCACAGTCACCTTTGCCGGCAACATCTATGTGGCCCCCGGTGCGCACAACACGGATGCCTACCAGAGCAACCGCAACCTCATGCTCAGCGAGGACGCCACCGTCAACTCCCTGCCCGGCCTCGAAATCCTGGCAGACAAGGTGCGCTGCTCCCATGGCAGTGCCTCCGGCCCCATGGATGAGGAGCAGCTCTTCTACCTGCTCTCCCGCGGCATCCCGACCTACGAAGCCCACCAGCTCATCGCGGAGGGGTTCCTGAATGAAGCCGGGGAAAAGTTCAATGCCTGATACCGATTACACGGACCAGGGAGAAGCGTTGTAGGCGGCATCAATGGCATCCGCCAGGAGATTCTTCACCCGGGCCACTTGCGGCACGCCGATGATACCGCGGGGCACTTTCTGCCCGTTCTGCTCCTCGTAGTCAAAAATGATGCTGCCACTGCCGTCGGACTGCTCTTCCACGCTCTGAATCAGGCCGAGCATCAGGAACCACTCCTGCGGCTCACCCTGCGGAAAGATTGCGAGTACTCGCTTTGCTGTAATAGCATAAAGTGTTCCAGCCCCGCCGGTCTGCGGTTTCTTACCGAACAGGCGCGCCAGCAGGCCGGCAGGCGGCGCCGATGCGGCAGCGCCGCCCTTCCCTTGCCAGAGACTCTGCTCCCCCGGCCGCAGGGCCGCAGCCAGTCGAGCCTGTTCTTCCGCAGTGAGAGCAGTGTTCATTATCGCAGGAACATGCGCAGCAGGCTGCTCTTAAGTTTGTTGTACGGCTGGTAGCGGAACGGCAGATCCAGCCAGTTGGCTTTCTTCAGCACTGACTTGTAGTGCGTGAAGGTATCAAACCCGGTCTTGCCATGGTAGGAGCCCATGCCGCTGTCGCCTATACCGCCGAAGGGCATACCATGCACCGCCAGGTGGATGATGGTGTCGTTCACACAGCCGCCGCCGAAAGAAAGGTGGTTCACAAAGCGCTTCTCGGCCTTCTTGTCGGTGGTGAAGTAGTAGGAAGCCAGAGGACGCGGGCGGGAAAGCACAAAAGCTTCCACTTCCTCCCACTTATCCCAGCAGAGCACCGGCAGGATGGGCCCGAAGATTTCCTGCTGCATGCTGGCAGAACCGGGGGTTACGCCATCCAGCAGAGTGGGCTCGATGCGCAGAGTCTCGGGAATCCCCTGCCCGCCCACCACCGGGGTGGCGTCTTCCATGAGCCCCATGAGGCGGTCGAAGTGGCGGCGGTTGATGATGTGGGTAAGGTTCTCGTTCTGCACCGGATGCTCGCCCAGCATTTCGGCCACGGCTTCGCGGAACTCGGTGATGAACTCATCCTTGCAGCTGCGGTGAATGAGCAGGTAGTCCGGAGCCACGCAGGTCTGGCCGGCATTGAGAATCTTGCCGAAAGCGATGCGGCGGGCCGCCACCTTGATGTTGGCGGTGGCATCCACAATGCAGGGACTCTTGCCGCCCAGCTCCAGAGTCACGGGAGTCAGATGACGTGCGGCGGCTTCCATGATACCATGGCCCACGCTCGGACTGCCGGTGAAGAAAATGTAATCAAACTTCTCCTCCAGCAGGGCGTTGCAGTTCTCACGACCGCCCAGCACCACCTTCACATACTCCGGCGGGAAAATGCTGCCCAGCATCTCAGCCAGCACGGCAGAGGTGGCCGGAGTGGTGGATGAAGGCTTGACCACGCAGCAGTTACCGGCTGAAAGTGCGGCAATGAGCGGATCCAGACACAGCAGCACCGGGTAATTCCACGGGCTCATGATGAGCGCCACGCCGTAGGGCTGCGGCTCTACGCGGCAGATGCTCGGGAAATGCGCCAGCGAGGCCATCACGCGGCGGGGCTTGCTCCACTTGCGGATGTTGCTGAGTGTATCGCGCAGGCTGCCCAGCACGAGACCGATTTCGCACATGTAGCCCTCCGGGGCGCTCTTGCCCAGGTCGGCATGCAGCGCCTCACTGATGCGCGGTTCCCACTCGCGGATGGTTTTCTGCAGCAGCTTAAGCGCGCGGATGCGGAACTTCACATCACGGGTGACGTGGGTCAGGAAAAACTGGCGTTGTGTCTCGACTATTTCGTGCATATCAGTAGGCGGCGTTAAGGATTTCGAGCACCTGGGCTTCATCGGCGGCGCGCGGGTTCACGATGAGCGCACCATCGTTCACGGCAAACTCCGCCACCTTGGCAAAGTTGTCTTTGCTCACCCCGGCATCTTTCAATGTGAGCGGCAGCCCGCAAAGCTCGTTCAGGCGACGCCCCAGAGAGGTCACGGC
>CAZTAX010000001.1:43017-57175 GCA_964611765.1 uncultured Akkermansia sp.
TCGGCTCGCTTCTCCGCCGGGGTGGCCATGGCGGCATCCATACCCACCAGCCAGGGCAGCAGCGCGGCGTAGGATTCGGTGCAGCGCTCCAGATTGTAGCGCATCACGTGCGGCAGCAGAATGGTCATGGCCACAGCATGCGGCACATGGCACACACCGCCCAGGGCGTGGCCGATGGCATGCACGGCGCCCACCATGCTGTTGGAGAAAGCGATACCGGCCATGGTGGAAGCCACGGCCATGGCGTAGCGGGCCTTCTTGTTGGAGCCGTTGCGGGTGGCTTCCTCCAGGTTCTCGCAGATGAGCTTGATGGCCGTGGTGCCGTAGGCTGTGCTCATGGGATTGGCCTGCAGGCAGGTGCAGGCTTCGATGGCGTGCACCATGGCATCGAACCCGGTGCTGGCCGTAGCCTTGGGCGGCAGCCCGGCGGTCATGCGCGGGTCAATCACCGCCACGTCCGGTTCCACAAAGGGCGAAAGGAACTCCATTTTCACGCCGTTGGCATCGTTGCGGATAACGGCCACTCCCGTGCATTCGGAACCAGTGCCGGCAGTGGTGGGCACCACCACGAAGGGGATGTACTTGCCACGCACCAGATTCTCCACTCCGCCGATGGCCAGGATGTCGTCCGCCTCCTGCGAAAGCACCAGGCGCACCCCCTTGGCAGTGTCGATGACCGAGCCACCGCCCACTGCCACCAGGGAATCACAGCCGCTGCTGCGGTAGAGGGCAGCAATATCGTTCACCACCTTGAGCGAGGAATCCACCGGAATAGCCGTGAAAGTGCAGGCCGGGGTGCAGCCCTCGGCGGCCATGGCTTCCACCACCTGCTGCATGGTGCCGATTTTTGCCAGTACGGCATCCGAAAGCAGCATGGGGGCCCTGGCGCCCAAATGCTCCAGTTCATTTGCCAGACGCTCCAGGGCAGAGTCGCCGCAAAGCAGCTTCACGGCATTCTGAAATTCAAAGTATTTGTTCATGGTCAGTTATATCGGCCGGTCAGGAACCCGCAGAGAACGCGCCCATACACTCGCAGCGGGTTCACCTGCAAGGCCGGGATGTCGGTTAAAATGTGTTTCGTGATGCACTTCGGGAAAAGGTAGCCCTCCACCAGGTTCACCAAGCGGGCCAGACGCATCACATCCGCAATCTCACCTTGCATGCTGAAGGCGTGCTGGGCGTAGGCCTGCGCCAGCCCCATCTGCCCCGTGAACATACGGAAAGAAATGCCCGTGGATTTCAGTCGCAGCGCACAGGTCGGCTCCTCAATCTTTTTCAGGTTCAGCAGTTTGCCGCCCGTCCACTGCACATAGAGCTCCGGTGCCGCGTAGCCGGTCTGCAGGGCGTAGCTCATGCCCTCCGGCATGCGGTTGAACTCGTCCCTCACCCGGGTATCGAGTGCGTACAGCTCCACCAGCGCGGCATGCACCACACGCAGCACAATGCCCACCGTCAGTTTCTGCAGGAAAAGCTTCATGGTTTACTCCCCTCTCTGCGCAGCGGCGCGGTTCAGACGATCCATCATAGCCATACCGAGCCCCATCTTCGGCAGCTCCTCGGCCACAATTACCTGCACATCCTCGCACTCGTCCATGGCGCGCATCACGGCGAACAGACGCACCGCAGCCTCGGCCAGGCGCCCGCTGCCGGGGGAAAGCGGCATCACCTCAGCCCAGCAATCCTGCTCCGCCAGCGGGGAATCCCCCTGGTAGGAGATAAGGCCGTAGCTCACGCCCTCCTGCGGGGTGAACGGCTCCTTCGGATCGTGCAGAATCAGCGGCTTGGTGGGTGCATAGTGGCTCTTCAGCATGCCGGGGGCGCAGGGCGTGGCCGCCTCGATATCGCTTCCCTTGCCGGGCTTCACCACCTTGCAGATTTTGCGGAGTTTCTCGCTGGTCACCGGCACCGCGCGCAGCACGCGCACGGCCGGGGTGCCCTTCTCATCGAAGCAGGGTTGCAGAATCGTGCTCTCCAGTCCCTCCGAACAGGCACCGGCATCCAGCACCAGCGGAATGGAGCCACCCAGTTCCTTCATCACCGCCGGGGCGCTCGTGGGTGAAATGTGACCGAAGCGGTTGGCGCTCGGCGCGGCAATCGGGTGCCCCAGAGCGCGGGAAACCGCGCGCATCACCTCGTGGCTCGTCACGCGGCAGGCCACCGTAGGCAGGCCGCTCGTCACGATATCCGGCACGCATTCCTTGCGCGGCAGCACCAGCGTCATCGGCCCCGGCCAGAATTCCTTCACAATCTTATCCACCAGCGGCTGCAGCTCTGCCGGCACCTCGGCTATCTCCTTCAGCGCTTTGCCATTCGGCAGGTGGCAGATGAGCGGGTCAAAGCTCGGCCTCCCCTTTACCTCAAAAACCTTGGCCACGGCATCCGGGTTGAACGCATCTGCCCCCAGGCCGTATACCGTCTCCGTCGGAATAGCCACCAGACCGCCTTCTGCCAGCACGGCAGCGGCTTCCTTATAAATGCTGCGGCAATCCTCCAGCGGATCCACCTCAATCACTCGGGTCTCCATGCGCCAATCTTAGACCATACTCCACCGAAAGTCAATAACAATGAAAAAGCTTCGTTGGTGCATGCATACTCATGCCCCCGGAATTTTTCAATCGGTCGAATTATCAATGCCGTTTTTCAAGGTGCCTGCCTTATCCCGACAATTGCGAGTTAGGTGGGAAACTTTGTCGGAGCACGGGACTTCAGTCCCGAAATCACGGTGCGTTTAATCGGGACTGAAGTCCCGTGCCCCGATTATGAAATAGAGTTTTATGATACTGAGAAGAAGGTACCGGATACCCGCGTTGCATCGAATTGCTACGGGGCCATGAATGAAAGCCAAGAATTGAACTCAATGTCCCCGCCTGATAAACTCCAGCAAACCCGCCCCCGTTACGTAGCGGGGCGAGGAGGAAACCGGTACAGGTTGCTTCAAATAGCGAGCAATATCAATAGCTAAAGCATCTTCCAGGAATGGGCGAAGATAAAAGCTGGGAGACCACCATCCTGAATCATGCGTCGGAGATTCCACATAATCTTCGTCCCATCCTTCTTCCAGCAAAGTTTTACACCGGATGACCCAATGTGGGAATCCCTCCGTCTCATCAATTGCCAGAGAGTCTTCATATCCTCCCCAACAAGGCAAATGTGTTGCCTTATCAAAATGAATATCGCTATAGCAGTAATCATAGTCATGGCGCATACGGTATCCACATGTTGCCACCTCCCATTCTGATTTAAAAGACAAATCAAGGAGTTCCTGCATGTAACGATTGTATTTCCATGCATTGGGAATCAGCGGATAGGCAGCATCCCATCCTTTTTTCGGATTACGATGTTTTGCGCCGTAGTCACATACAGCCCAGTCATCATGCACGGGGAAGCCGCAGTAATCAACCAGATACTCGGGATAGGCAGCGGAAATAGCCACGGCAATGGAAATAGCGTAAGCTTCCAGTCCATACAAGGGAGATTCCGTGCGGTCGTATAGGTTCAGCAGCTCATCACTGGCCCAGGCATTCCAGAAGCAGATGTGCTCCAGTACGTAATCCGGCAGCGGATATAGGGAAGCTGGAACCTCCTCTCCCCTCTGGAGCAAGACCAGGTGCAAACCGTCATCTTTCTCACGGCAGACTAATGACATGGAGCATCCTTCCTGTTTCGGGAAGCAGGCGCAGAACTGGCGGGCGTCTTCGCAGCCGACAAAACGCTTATCATTAAGCAGAGAATACAGAGTCATCACAAGGATTAGTTGGATTGTTGTAGGGCAAACGCAGCGTAGCACAGCCCAACCTGCCAATCAAGCCTTATTTTTGCAACAATTTATTTTTAGGTTTACGGCTCCGGAATTTTACAATCAATTGAATTATCAATGCCGTTTTTCAAGGTGCCTGCCTTATCCCGACAATTGCGGGTTAGGTGGGAAACTTTGTCGGAGCACGGGACTTCAGTCCCGAAATCACGGTGCGTTTAATCGGGACTGAAGTCCCGTGCTCCGACGATGAAATCACCCCGCTAAATTCCAATTTATCAGGCAAATCTTTGGAACACGTGTACCATAAATTCGCCTGCAATCCACAAATAGCCTTGACTTACCGTGCGGCGGCGGTAGACTGGTTTCAGTTATTGGATATGCCGAGTTTAGCACTCAAACTGCGCGTCCCCGCAGAGGAGAATGGAGCCGAGGCCGAGTGGCACGATGTGAGCGATTCGGCGCGGGGCTGTACTCCGGCTGGAAAGCTGCGCTATGTGGCCAGCCTGATGGAGCGGGCCAGGTGCCGTGGCATCGGCATAGAAAGCTTCTATATCACCGACACGGAGCGGAGGGTAAGCGAGCAGCCCATGGGGTGCCGACTCTCCCCGGAACTACTCGGAGCCATGGCTGCCCACGGAGCCGATTTCAGCTACGGGGCTTTTTCCTCATACCACGAATATTCGCGCTACGCCATCGGCAGTTTCTACGTGTTACGCTTCCGGAAGGGATTGCAGAAGCAGCTCGCCGGAATCATTACCGAAAGAATGCTTCCGCATAATTTCCACGTGTGGGCGGCTGATTTCAACGGCTCGCCCTACATCCTCCTCGATGCCCAAGAAAATGGGCTGAATTACCTCATCGAACAACTGGCCTCCCAGCCCCCCGGCTCGGGCAGCCCGCCCACCTTCCGGCTGGATTATTTCACAAACAGCCCCTGGTGCTGGGTCGATTTAGACGCAGATACAATCGGTGCACTGGCAGCCATGCAAGCCACTCTCCAGCTCAGCATCCACCGGAAAATGCAGCACCCCCGCCGCGGTCCGCAGGCCGACTTCTGGCGCCACGTTTTCCAATCTGCGCGGCAACATTTATCAACACGATAACACCGCAGGGCTCTACTCATTCCCGAAGGCTCCACGCTGCGCAGCCAGCTGAAAAGCTCGCGGCATATCACAGAGCCAGTGAGCAAGATAAGTTCCATCAGGTGCGCTCAAGCTGCATCCATGCTGCAGAAGCAATATAGCGGTTTCCTCATCATCGTTACTAATGGCGCAACGCAATGGCGACCATGCCGCATTTTTATACCACGGAGCATCCGGGCTTGCCCCTGCCTCCAACAGGGCTCGAACAACCGGGGCTATGCGCTCCACCGGCACAAACTCGGTTTCGGGCGAATCGCAGGCGGCATACAATGCCCAGGAGTTTTCCTTTGTGGCATCAGCCCCCAGACGGAGCAACTCCTGAACGGCAGCAAGCTGGCAGCGCTCTGCGGCATCCGCCAGGGGGAAAGACAGGTGATGCGAATAGTGCGAGGCATTAACATCTGCGCCCAGTCCCACCAGTTTGCGCACCGCGTGTACGTTGCCGGCATAGGCCGCAACGCACAGTGTCTCTGTTGCGTCTTGCGCTTCCAACGAATTCGGAGCTATTTCATCCAGCAGAAACACGACTGCATCCTGTTTTTCGGCGATTATGGCCCTGCGCAGCAACGCCGACACCCAGTCGGGGCGGACTCCCTTCCGGGCCAGTGCGGCAAAGTCGCTGGCAAAAGCATCAAAATCCATTCCGTCGTCCTCCAGATGCATGAAAAGGCGCCTGTGATACGGGTTAAGAAAGTAGTGTTGAATCATGGCATACCTCCTTCATTTGTTTCTCATAGCAAGGTGGAGCAAACTGCCAGACGGGCACGGTCTTACCGTCCTGAACCAGAGTAGCGCTTGCGCCTGCCTGCAAGAGACGGCGAACGCCATTCACCCACCCATGATGAACGGCACAGGCTGTTGCAGACCACCCGTTCTCATCCACCGCGTTGATATCCGCTCCGGCATGCAACAGCAATTCCAGAATCGCATCCCTTTGCGTGAGGTTCCATTTTGCCAGTTTCATCAGCGGAGTTTGCCAGTCTGGGTGGGGAGCATCCGGAGACACCTTCAACGCCAGCAAGGCTTTCACTGCGTTCACATTTCCCATGACTACTGCGTTGCACATGGCATGGTAACCGGCCAGAGGCCTGTTTGTCTCATCTGTTTGAGATAACAGGAGCGTGTAAAGTTCCGCATCATCCTGCCAGAGCCAATCAAAAGCATTAACTATGTTTTGCTGACTGATTCCAGCCATCAGCAGTTCCCGACACTGTTCGGCATTGTGATACCGGGCAGCCTGGTCAAGTGCGGTTTTCCCGAACCGGTCTGTTGCATTGATGTCTGCTCCATTGAGCAACGCCGCTTTCATGCGCTCAATATCCTGATGTTGGACCGCTTGCAGAAACTCATAATTGACTGCCGCAAGCGTTTCGTCATCCTCAATATCGAGCAACACGTGTTCCAAAGCTCCCGCTTTCAACAACAACGGCAGGCACTCAGCAGCACCCTCATTATCCATGTTATATGCCTCAAACCTGGCAAGAGCATATGGAGTTTCATTGCTGTCATCACCATGCACATTAACATGAGCCCCGGCCTCCAGCAGCATCTTCACTATCTCAGGGTTCCCATCAATGGCGGCAAACATAAGAGCCGTGTTGTTCTCGCAATCACGGGCATTGACATCCGCCCCGGCTTTCAGCAACAATTCTACACAGGGAGCATACTCCATAACACACTCTATCAATGCAGTAGAATCTTCATCATCTCTCGCATTGACATCTGCTCCGGCGTCCAGCAGAACCTGCAGCATCTCCGCATCCCCGCTAAAAGCAGCGGACATCAATGCCGGGGTCACGGCACGGCGACCGTCTTTATAACAAGTGACATCCGGGCTGTTCACATCCGCGCCCTGCCGGAGCAGAGCCCGGACTTTCTGCTTATCGCCTTTCATCACCGCCTCATGAAAGGCGGCCTGTACATCTTTCTTCATATAAGTCAGGTTATTTCGTTTCTCTTTTGTTGATTTCATCCAGAGCAGCCATCACCTTCGGCATATCTTCAGCCCACCAGGTGATGGATTCGGACTCCGGCACACGACCTCCATGTTGAAGGAGCAGCACCGCGGTATCTTCATCTTCATTACTGAGCGCCTCCAGCAGCGCTGACCATGATGTGGTATGAATAACCGGATTGGGACTGGCACCGGCAGCCAGCAATTCTTTAACCACAGGCGCTACTTTCTCCACAGGCGTACACTCCTGCTCCGGAGCCTGGCATGCAGCAAACAGCGCGTATGAGTGATGCATGGTAGCCTCTGCACCCAGACGCAGCAATTCTTTCACGGCTGCCAGCCTGCAGGCAGAAGCCGCCGCAGCCAAAGGAAACGCCTTATAATACTGCCCATGTGCGTTGACCTCGATGCCCATTTCCACCAGTCTGCGAATCATGGCGACATCATCCATGTACGCCGCAGCGCAAAGCGTATCAACCTCTCCGCAAGCCAGCAGCTCATGCTGGCGTATCTGTTTCATGAAAAACGTCTTGGCCTCCTCATTCCCGGCATAAATAGATTCCCGGAGTAGGCGGAATAAACGCATTTGCGCTTTTCCGGCCCGTTCCATTTTCCCGAACAAATGGAAAAATTCCTCGCTATTTGTCTGATTATCCCAAATCAGACGCTTTAATTTCTCTTCTGGCGTTTCCATGACTATTTTTTACCTCCGGATTCCCTTAATGTATTGATTACGATTGGAGACCCTGTTTCGTTCCGGCGGTAGGCCACGGAATTCGGCGGAGCTTGTTTCCGTCGATTTCACACTGATGAGTCGCACAGCTTCCCTATTCCCCGCCTCAACCGCTACGGTAAGGGGCATCCCCTTCTGAAAGCGATAGCAATTCACCCCCGCTCCTGCTGCAATGAGAAGCTGCAGAAGCTCCAAATCTCCGATAGCCGCAAGAAAAAGGGCATCTTCATAATCAGCAGGAGCAATACCACGGGAGCTGAGGATGGCCTGAGCTTCAGGCATAGAAAGCGTAGACATAAGGATAATGGGGGTGTCGGGATAGGGTACAAGGGCAGTATACTCACGCGCTAACAGTTGTCAAGTCAAGATTTTGCGTTTTTTGGTGCAGAAGTTGTGTGGGAACACACGCGTGTCCCAAAGTTTGAGCAATGAGCCTGATAAATTGGAATTTGGCGTTCCGCCAAAATTACGAGTTACGAGTTACGAATTACGAATTATAAGCTCCGCTCGCCTACGGCTCGCCATTGTATATCTGATAGTTCAACACTGGCGGGCGAATGCCCGCGGAACTTTTTGCTTCGTAATTCGTAACTCGTAATTCGTAATTCAAATTCCAATTTATCGAGCTGAGGGGGGGGGCTTCCAAAATGTGGTTGGCATCTCTATTGATTACAAAATCTTTGGGACGCATGTGTGTGTGTGTGCGTGGGGGGGGGGACAACAAACATTTATTTTGCTTGACCTGCGGGGGTATCAGGTGTAGCCTTTCCTCACCCTATTACCCTTCCCGACTCCTTATTAACAATCTGATAACTACCAACTATGCACGATACAGAAAATTCGCTCGAAAGCAGCATGGCATTGTGTAAAAAATGGGCTGAAGCAGCCGCTATCTGCTACAGGGTCAGCATTAAAGTAAGTCCCGGCACCTTTCACGAGACCAGGCAGCGAGCCGTGACTTATCAACTCACAGAGGAAGAGAAAGAGAGGCTGTGTCACATTCTCCGCCACCATGTCACGCCGCAGGTTGCCAGAATGCCTGAGGGGCTCTGCATCGACTACGCCTGGTTTTCCTACATCTGCCTCTACGGCGCAGATGGAGAGAAACTCATCACCCTCAGCGGTGACGATATCAACGGTGATGGCCCCGATGGGCTCTGGAACTCCCCTGCAAAGGTGTACGGAAAAGAGGCGAAGTTCCTCAACGAGATTCAACGCAAGGCCAGAGAACTCTTTAACCGCGAAAACAACATAAAATGATTGGCGCCATCATAGGAGATATAGTCGGATCGCGATTTGAGTGGCACAACATCAAGACAAAAGAGTTTACCTTCTTTCATCCGGATTGCCACTTTACGGATGACAGCGTGATGACGCTGGCCGTGGGAGAGGCCTTGCTAGAACACACAGACAGCGGGAAGCCACTGGCAGAACTCACCGTGCGGAAGATGCAGGAATATGGTCGCAAGTACCGCAATGCCGGGTACGGAGGATTATTCCGCCGCTGGCTGAAAGCGAAAGCCCCGCAACCGTACGGAAGCTTCGGCAACGGCTCAGCCATGCGGGTGAGCGCAGTCGCCCACGTCGCAGGCAGCCCGGAGGAAGTTCAGAAACTTTCCTATGAGGTCACCGCCGTCACCCACGACCACGAGGAAGGTCTGAAAGGTGCGGAAGCCACCGCCATGGCCATCTACCTGGCACGCACGGGGGCCACGCTGGAGGAAATCCGCGAACTCATCTGCCGGCAGTACTACGCCATCGATTTCACGCTGGATTCCATCCGCCCGTCCTACCGCTTCGATGCTACCTGCCAGGGCTCGGTACCCCAGGCGCTGCAATGTTTCTTTGAATCAACGGGATTCGAGGACTGCATCCGCAACGCCATCTCCCTGGGCGGCGATTGCGACACCACCGCCGCCATTGCCGGCAGCGTTGCAGCTGCATACTATGGCGTACCCGCACACCTGCGCGAAAATGCTCTCGCCTACCTGGATGCCGACCAGCAGCCCCTGCTCTCCCGCTTCGAATCGGCCTTCCCCAGCGCTGCAAAATAACTTCCCCAGAGGAAATACGTTTTTGCGCACAATGACGGGGTGAAGAGTCACACCTGCATGGACCAAGAAAAAATCGAGGAAACAAAGGAGAAGGTGGAGAACTGGCTGGCCGATAAGCAACACCGCAGGTGCTGCAAGGTGGCCATGTGCGCTGCCAATGCTGTCGTGCTGCTGGGGCTGACCATGGGGCTGACCCTGCTCTGGGTCAATGAGCTGCGCCGTGCCAACGGTCACCACCGCTGCTGCCGCAATAACGATCAGCCATAAACAATCTCTACACCTGATTCGGTTGTACAAGCAGAACTGCGGAAGCGCATCGGCTTCCGCAGTTCTGCGTTTACCTCAGGAAGACAGATTGATAACGTATCGGGCTGGCTATCAGCGAATGAAGTGCGTCCAGGCGCGTTCTTCGCCCAGCTCGGGGTGTGCGGGGCCGGCGGCGATGCACTGCATCATCCAGGCCATGTTCTGCCCCAGGTGGCGGAGGGTCTGGGCACCCTCGGCATCCAGCTGCACCTCACCGGGCCGCATGCCGTAGATCATGTTCCAGTAGAAAGAACTGATGAGCGGCTGCTTATTGTAGGTGATGTACTTGTTCAGGCGGTCCAGCGTGGTGCTGGCACCGCCGCGGCGGGCCACGGCCACCGTAGCGCCCGGCTTGTAGGCCAGTTTGGCCCCGGCGGAGTAATACAGGCGGTCCAGCAGAGCGCAGAGGGAGCCGTTCGGCCCCGCAAAATAGGTGGGGCTGCCAATCACAATGCCATCAATGGTGTCCAGCTGGTCGTATATGTAGTTGTAAAGCTTATCCTTCATGCCGCAGCGGCCTGTTTTGAGACACTGGCGGCAGCCGATGCAACCCTGAACCGCAGCGGCACCAATCTGCACAATCTCCGTTTCCACCCCGGCGGCATTCATGGCCTCCGCCACCATGCTGAGCGCCTGAAAAGTATTGCCATTTGCATTCGGACTACCATTGATGAGAAGAGCCTTCATATCCGCCAGTCTAGCACGCCTGGCGAGGTGCCACAAGTAAATAATGCGCAGACGAAGCGCAGCATTGACCCCGCAGGCGCGCGTGTGGTATGATGCTGCGCAATGGTTATGGATATGGATCTCTTCGAATTCGCCGCCCGGCAGCAGCCGCAGCAAAGCCCGCAGGAACGCTATGCCGAGCTCTGCGACGTCGTGCGCCACAACAATGAGCTCTACTACGCCCAGGCTCAGCCGGAAATCTCTGATGCGGAGTACGACAAGCTCTACCGCGAAATCGAGGAACTGGAGCGCGACCACCCGGAGTTCATCACCCCGGATTCCCCCACCCAGCGCGTGGGCAATGACCTGAGCGAAGGGTTCCGCAAGGTGACTCACCCTGCCCCCATGCAGAGTATCGATGATATTTTCGAGCACAAACCCGAGCAGGGCGAACCCGATGCCGAGCTGGTGGAGTTCTGCAACCGTCTGGCCGGCAGTGTGGGCGTAGTTTCACCGCGTGTCACCATCGAGCCCAAGATTGACGGCTGCGCCGTAACCCTGCTCTACCGCCACGGCAAACTGGCATACGCAGCCACCCGTGGCGATGGCCGCACCGGGGACGATATCACCGCCAATGTGCGCACGATTAAGAGCGTGCCCTTCATCCTGCCCGCCGGCGCCCCGGAGCTGCTGGAGGTGCGCGGCGAAATCTACATGCCCTCCGCCGATTTCGATGCGCTGAATGCCGAGCGAGATGCCGATGGTCTGCCCGCCTTTGCCAACCCGCGCAATGCCACCGCCGGCACCATCAAGCTGCTGGATGCCGCAGAGGTGGCCCGCCGTCCGCTGCGCTTCCTGGCACACGGTCTCGGGGTGTACGAAGGCCCCGCCCTGCGCTGCACGCAGGATTTCACCGACATGCTCGACCGCATGGGAATCCCCCGCAACCAGCCCATCATCTATGCCGACACGCTGGAGGCCACCCGCGCCGCTGTGCAGCAGGTGAACGTGTTGCGCCGGGATTTGGGTTACGGCACCGATGGAGCCGTCATCAAGCTGGATGACTTCGCCCTGCGCGATTCCCTGGGCAGCACCGCCCGCGCCCCCCGATGGGCAGCCGCCTTCAAATACCTGCCCGAGCAGAAAGAAACCGTGCTGCGCGGCATCAGCATCCAAGTGGGCCGCACCGGCGTGCTCACCCCCGTGGCTGAGCTGGAGCCGGTGCAGCTTTCCGGCACCACCGTTTCCCGCGCCACCCTGCACAATCAGGACGAAATTGCCCGCAAGGACATCCGCATCGGCGATACGGTGCTCATGGAAAAGAGCGGCGAAATCATCCCTGCCGTGGTGCATGTCATCACCGCCAAACGCCCGGCCGATGCCCTGCCATACAGCCTGTACGATGCCGTGAGCGGTGTCTGCCCCAGCTGCGGCGCCCCCATCGCGCAGGAGGAAGGCCAGGTTGCCTGGCGCTGCACCAACTTCACCTGCCCTGCGCAGGCCGCCATGCGCACCACCTACTTCTGCCGCCGCGAAGCGCTGGACATTGAAAACCTCGGCGGCACCGTAGCCGAAGCCCTCGTGAACAGCGGCATGATTTCCACCCCGCTGGATCTCTTCACCCTCACCGTGGAGCAGCTCGGAGCCCTCAATCTCGGCACCGACGACGAGCCCCGCCGCTTCGGCGAGAAAAACGCCGCCAAGGCCCTGGCCACCCTGCAGAACGCCCGCACCCTCCCCCTCGAACGCTGGCTCACCGCCTTCGGCATCTCCACCATCGGCACTGTGACCGCTCGCACCGCAGCGAAATACCACCACGACCTCGCAGCGCTGGCCGGCAGCGACTTCCTGCGTCTGCTGGTGCAGCTGGAGGAAGGAGTGGAGCAGTATAACGCACTCAATCCCAAAGCCCGAGCCAACAAGGGAGCAGATAAGGAGGAGCTCCTTACCCGGCAGGCTGAGCTGAAAGCAGAACTGGAAACAGCTGCTGCCCCCTACACCACCCGTGGATATGTGGCACTGGAGGCAGATGGCGCCAACAAGCTCAAATTCACCAACCCGCTCGGCTCCGTTTCCACACGCAAGATGCTGGCCTACTTCCAATCCGCCGCCGGCCAGACCGTGCTGTCCTCGCTCACCGGACTCGGCATCAACCCGGTCTCCGCTGGATTCGTGGAAAACATGAACAATCAGGCCACGGGGCCGCTGAGCGGCAAAACCTTCGTACTCACCGGCGCCCTGAGCCGTCCCCGCCCGGAGTTCGAAAAAATGATTGCCGCCGCCGGTGGCAAAGCCACTGGCTCCGTGACAAAGAACACCACCTATCTGGTCGCAGGCGAAGGCGGCGGCTCCAAGCGGGATAAAGCCGCCAAACTCGGCATCCCCGTCATCGGCGAGGAAGAACTGCTCACGATGCTGGAAGGAGGCACGCTGTGAACGGACGCGCACTCATCTACGGCACGATTGCCATTGATACCCTTATCACCCCGGGGGGACAGGTCAACTCAGTCATGGGCGGCTCCGGGCCGTATGCGGCGCTGGCCGCGCGCCTGGTCACGGATAAGGTGGACATGGTCGGTGTAGTGGGCGATGATTTTCCGGTGGCGTGGGAAAAGGCGCTGGAGCTGCGCGGCGTGAGCATGCAGCACGTGGCGCACGAACCCGGCCAGACCTTTGCCTGGACAGGCAAGTATGAGGAGGACATGAACAAGCGCACCACCGTGAGCCGCACCGAGGGGGTGCAGGAACACTGGGTGATGCAGCTGCCTCAGGCGCTGCAGGAATGCAGCATCGCCGTGGCCACTAATGTGACCCCGCGCCTGCAGAATCGCATGCTGCAGCAGTGCCCGCACGCCGCGTTCCGCATGGCCGATTCCATGAAAAGCTGGCTGGAGCGCGAGCCGGAATACGCCACCGAGCTGCTCCAGAACGTGGATCTGATGCTCATGAACGATGAGGAGGCGCAGTTCTGGGCGCAGACGGATGATTCTCTGGAAGCAGGCGAGAAGCTGCTGGCCGCCGGGCCGCGCTACGCCATCGTGAAGCACGGCAGCGCCGGCTCCACCCTCTTCCACCGCACCCCGGAGGGCGAAGTCCGCCTGTTCCGCTGCCCGGCATGGCCGCTCAAACACGCGCAGGATCCCACCGGCGCCGGCGATGCCTACATGGGAGCCCTGGCCGGCTACCTCACCAAATTCCTCAATGGCGGCAACCCGGCATGGGAGGATATGAAGCGGGGCGTAGCCATCGCCACCGTGGTGGCCGCCGCCGTCTGTGAGAAATTCGGCACCATCTCCCTTTTCTCCCTCGGCATCCACGAGCTGGCCCGCCGCATCTCCCGATTCCAGGAAATGACCAACTGGGAGTAAAGCCCATAACAGTCAACGCACTACGTCCCGACGCCAAAAATTATCGCAAAAAAAGCAAAAAAAAGGCTTGCATTCAGCGGCGGTTTCGTGTATCATCCCGCCGCACCCACCAGGGAGCACAACATGCGAAGTTAGCTCAGTGGTAGAGCACATCCTTCACACGGATGGGGTCATAAGT
>CAZTAX010000002.1:0-2461 GCA_964611765.1 uncultured Akkermansia sp.
CCGAAAAGACCCGCAAGCACTGCATGATTCTGGAGAACTGCTGCTACGACTGGTTTGAGCTGGACTCCCTGAACATGGCCCAGAAGGGAATCTTCGGTGAGGTGCTCTATGCCAAGGGTGCTTACATTCACAACCTCGACCCGTTCTGGGACGATTACTGGGTGAACCCTGCCAATGACCCCGAGAAGCTCGGCTGGCGCATGAAGTACAACAGGGAGAACCGCGGCGACGTGTACGCCACTCACGGTCTCGGCCCGGTGGCTCAGGTGATGGATATTCACCGCGGCGACCGCTTCACCACCCTCGTGGCTATGGACACCAAGTCCGTGCATGGCCGTGAGTATGTGGAGAAGAAGACCGGCAAACCCTGCCCGGAATTCCGCAATGGCGACCATACCACCACGCTCATGCGCACTGCAAATGGCAAGGTTGTGGAGATTCAGCACAACGTGATGAACCCGCAGCCCTACAACCGCCTGTTCCAGCTGAATGGTACCCGCGGTTTCGCCAACAAGTACCCCATTGAGGGCTTCGTGCTGGAGACTGCTCACCTGGAAGGCTCCGAAGGTGCCCCCGACCTGGAGGATCTCGACTCCCACTCCTTCATGAGCGAGGAGAACATGAAGAAGCTTCGCGAGACCTACCGTCACCCCATCATCAAGAAGTACGGTGAGATGGCCGAGAAGGTGGGTGGACACGGCGGCATGGACTTCTTCATGGACGTGCGCATGGTCTACTGTCTGCAGAATGGTCTGCCCCTGGATATGGACGTGTATGACCTGGCCGAATGGTGCTGCCTGGCTGAGCTCGGCTCCCTGTCCATGGACAACGGCAACTGCTCCGTCTCTTTCCCTGACTTCACCCGCGGTCACTGGAACGACGTGAAGGGCTACCAGCACGCCTGGGCTGCCCCCGCCGATGAAGCTGCCACCGAGGCTGCTGCTGAGGCATACACCGCCGCCCAGAAGATTGCAGTGAAGAAGCTTGACCTCTGGAACCTGTATGATGCCGCCCAGTCTGGCGACGCAGCTGCTGTGAAGGCCTACGAGGCCGCCGCCGCCCAGCTCGATGCCGAGATTGCCACGGCAGAGAAGGCCACCGCCGCCGCCAAGGCTGCCGCAGAGAAAGCCTACACCGAGACCTACGCTGAGGTTGAGGCTGCTCAGAAGTAATTTCTTTCATACTCCGAAAAAGTTCCCGCCGGGATGCCGCCGCTGCATCCCGGCGTTTTGTTGGCTCCGAGAATGCCGGCTCCCTTTTTTATCAAGGTTCGGGATGCACTTTCCCCCGCTTTTCATTCGCTCACGGCGAAGTCGATGTCGCGGAGGGTGCAGCGCTGCATCTGCAGGGCGTGGATGAGGGTGCGCAGCAGCTGGAGGGAGCCGGCTGCATCGTAAAGCGCATCGTGCCAGCGGGTGTGGTCGGAATCGTTGACCAGGGCGGTCACCGTATCGGTGATGCCGAGGGCCGCGCAGACGGTGGCGAGGGCGTGGTCGGGCAGGTCGGGGGCGGCCTGGCGGGCCAGGGCGAGGGTATCCACCCAGGGGCCGAAACCGTGGCCGGGGAAGCTGCGCAGGAAGCGTTTTTCCGTGGCAGGGTTGTGCCCCAGCACTACCGCGCCGCGCAGCAGTTTGCGAATTTGCGGCCAGAGGGTGGCATACTCCGGGGCTCCCTTCAGTGTTTCAGTGGTGATGCCGTGCACCTTGGCGGCGCTCCATCGCACCGGACGGTGGCACGCAATGTAGCTGGTGAAAAGCTGCGGCGCCTCCGAAAAAAGCTTCGCGACGCGCACGATGCCAATCTGCACCGGGCAATCGGTTTCGCCCGGTGCGGTGCCGGCGGACTCGAAATCGATGGCCGCCCAGCACAAATCTTCCAGCGCAGTCGAGTTCACAGGCGTTACTTCTTCTGCCAGCCGTGAACGGCCTTCATTTCGGCGCAGAGAGCCTCGTAATCGCAGGTGAGGAACTTGCCGTCGCGGTAGAGTTCCTGCCCATCGACCACGGTGAGCTTGTTTTCCAGCCCGGTGGCGGCGTACACGATATTGGACACGATGTTGTGCACGGGTTGCATATTGGGCGTGCTGAGGTCCAGGGCGATGAAGTCGGCCTTCATGCCGGGTTCCAGGGTGCCGATGAGCGGGTCGTGCAGGGCATCGGAGCCGCCACGCGTGGCCATATCCAGCGCGGCCTGGGCGGGGCAGGCGGTGGAGTCCAGCTGGTGCACTTTCTGCAGCAGGCTGGCCAGGTACATCTCGCGCACCATGTTCTGGGCGTTGTTGCTGGCGGGGCCGTCCGTGCCCAGTGCCACGGGGATGCGGTAGCGCTGCATGGCACCGGTGGGGGCCACGCCGCTGGCCAGTTTCATATTGCTGGCGGGGTTGTGCACCACGGCGCAGCGGCCTTCGGCCAGCAGCTCCATATCGTGCTCATCCGCATGCACCACGTGGAAGAAGGTGCTG
>CAZTAX010000002.1:2471-47673 GCA_964611765.1 uncultured Akkermansia sp.
TCCGGTTGCAGCAGCCCCAGCTCTGCGCAGTAGGGGATGGGGCGCTTGCCGAAGTTCTGCAGGCAGGTCTGCGTCTCGCTCTCTGTTTCGGCCAGGTGCATACCGAAGAGCGAGCCGGTCTCATCTGCCAGGGCGCGGCACTTGGTGAGCAAGTCGGGGTTGGTAGTGTAGGGCGCATGCGGGAGCACTGCCTGGCGGATGCGCGGATGACCCTTCCATTTCTCTGCCTGGGCGCGCACGAGATCGAAGTAGGCCTCGGCATCCTTGCAGGAGAGGGAGGGGAAGAATTGCGTGACGCTCTCGCCCATCACGGCGCGCATGCCCAGCTTATCTGCTGCGCGGAACACGCTGCGCTGGTGCATGTACATATCATAGAATGCCGTGGTGCCGGTGCGAATCATCTCTGCCAGCGAGAACATGGCCCCCAGTTCCACCAGCTCCGGGGTGAGCCTGGCCTCTGCCGGGAAAATATCCTGCGTGAGCCAGTCCATGAGCGCCTTGTCGTCCGAATAGCCGCGCAGCAGGCTCATGGAGACATGTGTGTGCGCATTCACCAGACCGGGCATGATGACGGCATTCCCCAGATCCACGCGGCGATGGTCCGGGAAGATGATTTCCAGCAGGTCGGCGTGGCCCACGCTCAGGATTTTGCCGTCCCCCACCGCCACGGCCGCATCGCGGTGGATATCGCGGGAGTCGTTCTGGGTGAGGACGTAGTCAGCAGTATAAAGAGATACCATGGTGGCAGAGGTGGATGGAATTATTTACCAGAAGAGCCCGGCGCAGGTGCAGATGAGCAGGCCGTACACGAAATTGAACACCGCGAGACCGGAGATGAGGCGCGGACGCTGCACCAGCCAGCCCATCCAGTCGCGGAAGAGGTAGGGCTTGCCTACCCAGAACATGGCCACGGTGAGCACCGGGTACCACCACAGCGGGATGAGGATGCGCGTGGCGGGGTCCTTCAGGAAGGCGGCGCTCATGGGTACAATGGCCATGAGCAGCAGGAAGAAGCCCAGCGCACGGGCGAAGAGTTGCTCCCTGGCCATGCTGCTCATCACAAACCAGATGACGGGGCAGAGGATAAGCAGGATGCCGCGGAAGTTCTCGAACTCGAACAGCGGCATGCAGAGCGCATTCCAATCCGCCTTGAACAGCAGCAGGGCCACCCACACGAAATCGATGCCCAGCAGCACGGTGCCGGCGCTGCTCTTGGCGTGCACAGTGGACAGGTTCTTGCGGAAGTGCTCCGGGCAGAGCAGCACATACAGGCTCAGCAGCATGAGCACCATACCCATGGCAAATCCGGTGGGTGCCAGGGAAAGGGTTTCGTAGATATGCATAGTTTCTGTTTCTAAGTGGGGTTACATGTCCAGGTCATCCTCCTCCGGCTCATCGGCGGCGGGGGCGTGCTCGATGCGAGTCTGGGTCACGCGGCGGCCATCCGTTCCGATGACGGTGATGAGGTAGTCGCGGTGGCGGAGCTGCTCGTTGCACTCGGGCAGGTGGCCCAGGCGGTCAGTGATATAGCCGCTGAGGGTGGAAATGCCGGTATCTTTCTCGAATTCGCCCAGTTCGGGCAGTTCTTCCTCCAGGTCAAAGAGGGCAATGGAACCGCTGGCGATGTACTGCCCCTCGGCCACTTTGAAGAAGGTGCGGGCGGCTTCCATCTCGAATTCGTCCTGAATGTCGTTGCCCACGATTTCCTCCAGCACGTCGTCCAGATACACCAGACCCTGCGCTTCGCCGTATTCATCCACCACCAGGGCAAAGTGCGTGTGCTCCTTGGCAAAGAAGTCCAGCAGGGTATCCAGCTTCATGGTTTCGGGCACCACTTTGAGCTCGCGGCGCTCGGCCATGATGTCGCGGGTCCCGCTGTGCACCATCTGCAGGATATCCTTCACATGCACCCAGCCCTTGGCGTGATCCAGGTGGCCGGAAACCAGCGCAAAGCGGCTGTGGCGGCTGTTTATCACCTGCTCCAGCAGCTCATCGAAGCTCTTGTTGATATCCAGCACCTCCACGCGGCTGCGGGGCACCAGGATATCGCGCACGGAGCGGTCGTTGAGCTCCAGCGCGTTCATGGAGATTTCCGCCTCGGTCTCGGTCACTTCATTGCTGCGGCCACTGGCTTCCACGATGAGGGCAATCTCTTCCGCGCTGTGGGATTCATTCGGCTCGTAGTGCGGGTCTACACCGAATACGCGGTGGGCGATGGTGTTGGCTGTGTTGTTGAAGAGGTGGATGATCCACTTGGTGAACTTCGCAAAGCGGTGCATGGAAACCGCCGTCATGAGCGCGATTTCCAGCGGCTTGCGGATAGCCAGACTCTTGGGCACCAGCTCACCCAGCACCACGTGCGCAAAGGTGAACAGCGCGTAGGCCACGGTGTAGGAAATCACATGCACCACCGTGGGGCTCAGGTGCAGGTAGTAGCTGAGCGGGCTGCTGATGAGACTGGCAATGAAGGGCTCGCCCATGGCACCCAGGGCCAGCGAGGCAAAGGTGATGCCCACCTGGTTGGCCGAGAGGTAGGTGTCCAGGTGGCGCACGATGTGCCGTGCTGTGCGGCGACGCTGTGCCTGGGAGCGTGTGTCCGCGCTGTCCTCGACCAACTGGCTCTCGCGCACGCGGGCGCATGCAAATTCATTTGCCACGAAAAATGCGTTCAGGAACAGGAAGAAACTGATGCCCACGATGAAGAGCACAATCTCACCCACGCCGGGGTAGATCCATTCCAGTTGAGCGATTTCCTCAGGAGTCAGAAAAAATTGCATATCAATAGGGTATTAAAGTTTTTCGTACACGCCAAGGTCGCGTTTCTGCATCACCGTGAAGCCGGCTTTCTTGGCATCGCTGATGCTCAGTGGGGCGGTGATTTTAGGCACATTCACATTGCCGATTTTCTTGCGCACGGGGTTTTTGCAGTACATGCAGTGCGTCAGCGGTGCCCGGTCTGCGGAGCGCATCAGTTCAAATCCCTTGCGGCACATCCGGCAAGATCGCTCCGGATCTTCCGGGTTCTCTGAAATGTATTCGTATATCGGCATTATAATAAAGGAAACGCGGGCTGCTCCTCATAGGATAGCCCGCGTGTAAAAATTGTCAAGTCTATATCAGGACTTACCAGCTGGACTTGGTCACACCCGGAATCATGCCGGCGTTGGCCAGTTCGCGGAAAGCGATACGGGAAAGATGGAAACGGCGCAGGAAAGCGTGACGACGACCGGTGAGCTCGCAGCGGTTCACGAGACGCACGGGAGAAGCGTTGCGCGGCAGCATCGTCAGACCGATGTAGTCGCCTTCAGCCTTCAGCTTGGCGCGGAGGTCTGCATAACGAGCCGCGACAGCTGCCTTCTTCTTGTTTCTTTCAATCCAGCTTTTCTTTGCCATAACTTTGTGGGCCGGATATATACATCATCTCGGCATATAAGTCAAGAGGAATTTGCTCCGAATTCCAAAAATTTGCGTTTTCAGCCTCTTTTATGAAAAATATACTTCCATTACACCTTGTTTTGTGGTAGGAGTTGGATATGAAGCGACTTACCTGGTTAATGATGCTGGGTGCGCTGCCCACGCTGGCCGCAGTGGAGTTCGATGCCATTTATGGAGATGGCATGGTGCTGCAACGCGGGCGCGAGGTGGTGGTGCGTGGTACCACGGATAAGCCCTCCGAGCCGGTGACGGTGAGTTTCAACGGTCAGAAGGTGAAGGCTGAGACGAAGGGCCGCCGGTGGCAGGCCGTTCTGGAGCCCATGAAGGCCAATGCTGAGGGACAGACCCTGACTGCAGAGCAGAAGAGCGGCTCCGCCACGGTGCAGAACGTGGTGGTGGGCGAGGTGTGGATAGCCAGCGGGCAGTCGAATATGCTCTGGCGCCTGGATCAGACACCGGGCAATGCGCAGACAATTGCGCAGTCCGCCAATGAGAATTTCCGCTTCTTCCACAGCGAACCGCAGGTGCATACCGCACCACCGCGTTATAATGAGGAACAGCTGAAGCGCGTGCAGGAAAAACGCATGTATGAAGGGCAGTGGGCTGTGAGCGCCCCTGCCACCGCCCCGCGCATGAGTGCGGTGGGCTACTATTTCGGGCAGGCGCTGCAGCGCGGACTGGGCGTTCCGGTGGGCGTGATTCATGCTTCCCTGGGCGGCTCCAACATGCTGGCCTGGATTCCCCGCGATGTGGTGCGCAAGGAGTACCCCGGCTGCCAGGGCTCCAACTGGGTGAAGAGCAAGTATGCCAGCGAGTGGGTGCGCGGCCGCGCCCAGCAGAATGTGGGCCCCGGCGGCGATTTTGCCTTGCATCCCTACGCTCCCTCTTATCTGTACGAAACCGGGTTGGAGAAGTGGGAAGGTTTCCCGGTGGCCGGTGCCATCTGGTACCAGGGTGAGTCCGATGCCGAGATTCTGGACAACGAGCAGAACAAGAAGCTGCTGAAGGATATCATCACCTCCTGGCGCGATAAACTGGGCAACCCGGATATGACGTTCATCCAGGTGCAGCTCCCGCGTATCAATGATAAGAGCAAGCTGCGCGCCTACTGGCCGGAGTTCCGCCAGGTGCAGGCCGAGGTGGCTGAAGAGCTGCCCGGGGTGAGCTGCGTCGTCACTCTCGACCTGGGTTCCACGAACAGCGATGTGCACCCGCCCCGCAAGGTGGAGGTTGGTGAGCGTCTGGCTTCCACTGCTCTCAAAGAAGTTTACGATAAGGATGTGGCCGCCGCTGGTCCGGTCATCACCGGCTTCAAGGCCAAGGGCTCCAAGGTGCAGGTGCGCTTCAAAAATGCTGAGGGACTCAAAACGACCGATGGCGCTGCCCCTGTGGGCTTTGAGCTGGCCGGCAGCGATAAGAATTTTGCTCCCGCCTCTGCCGAAATCAAGGGGAAGTTTGTGGAGCTCCGGGCAGAGGACGTGAAATCGCCCAGGTACCTGCGCTATGGCTGGGCCGTCTTCATGAGCCCCAACCTCGTGAACGAAGCCGGCCTGCCCACCGCTCCTTGCCCCGCCACCGATGGCAAGACCAGGAAAAAGGGCAAGCGACGCTGATAAGGATTACTCCTGATGCAGTGCGAGCATGGAGAATGTTTCTCCATGCTCGCTTTTGATTGTTCTGTGAAAATGTTCTGACCTGTGAGCTGAGGCTTTACACCCAGCCGAGGCCCACGGCCTTGCGGACGCGGGTGAGTACCTTGGCGGCCTCCTCGCGGGCGCGGGCGGCGCCGGTGTTGAGCACATCGTCCACATATTCGGGGTGGGCGAGAATCCACTCGCGCTTTTCGCGGGCGGCGCGGAAGTATTCCCAGTACGCTTCGAAGAGGTCTTTCTTGAACTGGCCGTAGCCAACACCGCCGGCGAGGTGGGCATCGACCATGGCCTGGTACTGCTCCGGCGTGGCAAAAAGTTTGTAGAGGGCCAGGATGATGGAGTTTTCCGTGGGTTTCGGGGCTTCCAGCGGGGTGGCATCGGTCACGACCTTCTTGTTGATGAGCTTGCGGAGGGGCTTCTCTTCGCCGAAGATGGGCAGGGTGTTGCCGTAGCTCTTGCTCATCTTCTGCCCATCCAGCCCGGGCACCACGGCGGTGGCTTCGGAGATGATGGCCTCGGGCATTTTGAGCAGACCTTCGCCGAAGGTATCGTTCATCTTGCCGGCAAGGTCGCGGGTGACTTCCAGGTGCTGCTTCTGATCCTTGCCCACAGGGACGGCGTCGGAATCGTACAGCAGGATATCGGCAGCCATGAGGGCCGGGTAGGCAAAGAGGGCGTGGCTGGCGGCAAAGCCCTTGGCCACCTTATCCTTGTAGGAGTGGCAGCGCTCCAGCAGGCCCATGGGGCACAGGGTGGAAAGAATCCAGGCCAGTTCATTCACCTCCGGCACGGCTGACTGGGCGAAGAATACGGCTTTTGCCGGGTCGAGCCCGCATGCCAGGAAGTCCACGGCCAGCCCGCGGGTATTCTCGCGCAGCTTCTCAGCGCTTTCCATGGTGGTCATGGCATGGTAGTTGGCAATGAAATAGAAGGCCTCGCCTTTTTCCTGGAGCCGCACGGCGGGCTCAATGGCACCGAAATAGTTGCCGATGTGGAGCTGGCCGCTGGGCTGTAATCCTGTGAGGAATCGCATATATTCTGAGTATCTGTGTGTTGGTAAAGGGGTGAATCAGGGCTCTTCCGCTTCGTCTTCCTCCTGGGTGAGGAGGGCGTGCAGATAGTTCCCCAGGCTTTCGGCGGTGAACGCGCCTTCGATGCTGCGCAGCTTGATGCCCTCTGCGTAGAATACGGTGGTGGGCACCTTGGTCAGACCGTAATCCTCGGCAATGGCCGGGTAGTCATCGGCATTGATTTCCACTACCTGCACACCGCCTTTTTCGTGTTCGGCCAGTTCCTGCAGCGATTTGCGCATGGCGTTGCTGTGGCGGCACCAGGGGGCGGTGAAACAGAGCAGCAGGGTGCGGCCGGAAACCTCGGTGACCTGGCGCATATCCTGGCCTTCGTACACGCTGTATAGCTCGAACTTAGGCCGGCCCTGCAGGGTGGTGGGCACCTGCTTATCCGTGCGGATGAGGGATTGCAGGGATTCCCGCTGCGGGTTGGGCGCCGGCTTGGTGGGGGTGGTGAACTGCGCTGCGCGGTCGCGCTTCTCCTGGTCAGATTCTCCGCAGCTCACGCAGAGCAGGGGGAGCAGCAGAGCAACCGGGAGCAGATAGCGTTTCATGCGGCCTATTCTGCCATTTTTCCCCGTGCGTGTCAAGTGAATGCAACTCTTTGCACTTGTCATCGGGCGGTGGTGTGTTATAATGACGCGCATGAAATACACGGAGAAACTTGCTGCCCGTATCGCTGCCACGCGTTCCGCCCTCTGCGTGGGGCTTGACCCCCGCCCGCAGTCCGAAAATATGACCGAACTGGCCGACTGGCTGCGCAAGGTGGTGGAGGAAACCGCCCCCTATG
This sequence comes from uncultured Akkermansia sp., assembly GCA_964611765.1. Taxonomy (GTDB): domain Bacteria; phylum Verrucomicrobiota; class Verrucomicrobiia; order Verrucomicrobiales; family Akkermansiaceae; genus Akkermansia. The sequence continues at coordinate 9,419 of CAZTAX010000002.1, forward strand.
CCGCTGCCTACAAGCCCAATATCGCCTATTTCGAGGCCATGGGTCTGCCCGGTCTCAAGATGCTGGAGGAACTGCTGCCCGATATGCCCAAGGATATCCCCGTGATTCTGGATGCCAAGCGCGGCGATATCGGTGAGACGCAGAAGTATTACGCCCAGGCCTACTTTGACCGCATGGATGTGGATGCTGTGACGCTTAATCCCTTCATGGGGTACGATATTCTGGAGCCCTTCCTCGACCGCCCCGGCAAGGCCGTCTACCTGCTGACGGTGACCACCAACCCCGGCTCTGTGGATGTGGAGCAGCAGGTGCTGGCCAATGGCCGCAAGGTCTACCAGCTCGTGGGCGATATGGTGACCCGCTCCATTGCAGAGAACAGCGCGACGGAAGTGGGCATGGTGGTGGGCCTGACCAATGCCAACAGCCAGATTCTCACCGACCTGCCGGATGCTCCGCTGCTGGTGCCCGGTCTGGGGGCCCAGGGTGGCGACCTCTCCGCCCTCACCGGTGGCACCCGTGTGGCTCCGCCCACCATCAATGTTTCCCGCGGTATCCTCTACAAGGACCCCGAGCTGAGTTTCGCCGAAAAGGCCGAGAAGTGGGCCAAGCTCATCAGAGAGGCTCTCGCCCTCTGATGAGTCAAGAGGTACGAAGTACGAATTACGAATTACGAAGTGAGCTGCGGCGAATCCGCAGGGAATTTCTCAATAGTCAATCGTCAATACCATGCAGCAATATCTTGGCTTGCTTGAAGATGTGCTCACCAATGGGGTGGGCAGGGAAGACCGCACCGGCACCGGCACCATCGGCGTGTTCGGGCGGCAGATTCGCTGTGATTTGCGCGAGGGATTCCCCTGCCTGACCACCAAGAAACTGCACCTGCGTTCCATCATTTACGAATTGCTCTGGTTCCTGAAGGGCAGCACCAATGTGCGCTGGCTGCAGGAACGAGGCGTGAGCATCTGGGATGAGTGGGCCGATGAAAATGGCGACCTGGGCCCGGTATATGGCAGCCAGTGGCGCGCCTGGCCGGATGGCAAGGGCGGCAGCATCGACCAGATTGCCAGGCTGATTGATGGCCTGAAGAATAATCCTTGGAGCCGCCGCCACCTGGTGAGTGCGTGGAATGTGGCCGAGGTGGACGGCATGGCCCTGCCGCCCTGTCACTGCCTGTTCCAGTTCTGCGTGATTCCTGCGCAGAAGGAGGGTGAGAAGCACGGCCTGAGCCTGCAGCTTTATCAGCGCAGCTGCGATTTGTTCCTCGGCGTGCCTTTCAATATAGCCAGCTATGCGCTGCTGCTCATGATGGTGGCGCAGGTCTGTGGTTATGAGGCCCGCGAGTTTGTGCACACCTACGGCGACCTTCATCTCTACAAGAACCATCTGGACCAGGCCCGCCTGCAGCTTAGCCGCGAGCCCCGCCCGCTGCCCACCATGCGCATCAACCCTGCCGTGACGGAGATTGACGGTTTCGACTTCTCCGACTTCATGCTGGAGAACTACGACCCGCACCCGCACATCAAAGCCGCTGTTTCTGTATGATTCCCAGTTTCACAGGAGTGGTGGCCATGGACGCCGCCCGCGGCATAGGCCTGAACAACGGCATCCCCTGGCGCCTGAAGGAGGATATGCAGCTCTTCAAGCGCCTCACCATGGGCCATCCCATCCTCATGGGCCGCAAGACATGGGAAAGCCTGGGCCGCCCGCTGCCGGGCCGCCAGAATATCGTGCTTACCCGCAATGCTGATTATGTGGCCGAGGGCGCGGTGGTTATCACCGACCTGGCACAGCTGGAAGCCCTGGAGCTCCAGGACCCGGAAATCATGGTGATTGGCGGTGCTCAGCTCTATGCGCAGATGCTGCCGCAGATGCAGCGCTTGCATGTATCCGAAGTTCAGGGCACGCATGAGGTGGATACCTGGTTTCCGGAGTTCGCGCAGCATTTCGCTACCCGCACCCCGCAGCAGGAGTACGGGGGCTTCACCCACGTGCTCTACGAAAAATGAGCACCGGCGCTGCCATCACCCTGTTTCTGCTGGGCTGTGGCGGATTGACCGTCATGCTCTTTACCCGGCTGCGTGAGGGTAAGTTCGATGGGCGCGGGCCTTACCCGCTTATATTCATCTTTGCACTGCTGATGCTCATTCCCTCTCTGGCAGCTGAATCCGGATTGTGGCGTGGCATCCTGGGAGTCGCTTGCTTTGCGCATTGGCTGCTGGCGGCGCTCTATCTCATGAACTTCAGGAAGTTTGAACCCAAACGGAAACGCCGTTGATGAATGCTGCCCCGGATTTGTGGGATTTGCCCTTTGAAGAGTTGCTGTCCATGGCCGAGTCAGAGAAGGCCGAGGCGCAGCATGTGATGGGCTGCTATTGCGACATGTTTGCTGCAGGCGGCGCGGAAGAAGCCGTAGCGTGGTGGAGCAAGGCGGCCGCACTGGGCTACGCTGCCTCGATGAATGACCTCGGCGTCTGTTACGAAAACGGTTCCGGGGTAGAACAGAATGCTGCCGCCGCTTTTGAATGGTACCGCAGGGCGGCAACTGCCGGAGATGCTCTGGGCATGCTCAACCTGGGGCGGGCGTATAAACTGGGGCTTGGGGTTCCTGCGGATACCGGGCTCATGGTGCAATGGTATCGCCGTGCCGCAGAGCTGGGGCACGCCGATGGCATGTATCACCTGGGGGCCTGCTACGAATGGGGCGATGGAGTGGTGCAGAATCATGCCCTGGCAGCGTATTGGTACCTGCGAGCCGCAGACCTGGAGCATGCCGAGGCCCGGCTGCGCCTGGGCTGCCTGTATGACCAGGGGCTTGGCGTGCCGCACGATGAGGCACGAGCTGTGCATTTTTACCGACTGGCCGCAGAGCAGGGCGTGCCGCAGGCTCAGTATAACCTGGGCTGTTGTTACGAGCTGGGCGTGGGCGTGCAGGCAGATGCAGCCATGGCTCTGAGCTGGTATTCGCAGGCCACGGAAGGGGAAAACCCCGATGCGCTGTGGCGCATGGCACTGGCCTATCGGGATGGCGATTTCGGCCTGCCGCAGAACCGTGACGAAGCCCGCCGCCTGCTGGAACGTGCCGCCGAGCAGTGATTTGAAGCTGCAATACGAGATTTGGATGCTCGTCTCGCTCTGTTGCGCTCCGGGGTCGAGGGTTCCTTGCTGGGGCGCCAGCGGGGTAATCTGCTGAATATGGCGGAGCCCGGTGCCTGTGCCAATCTGGGCAAGGCGCCCGCGGGTTATATAGACCATGTGGATTTCGGGTTGTACACAGATATTTCACTGCGAACCTTTCATGGCATCGGGCTTTTTGCTCTGGTGGTGTATCTCATTCTCTGGCCGCTGCTGGGGCTGGCTGTTGGCAGCTCAGCGCTTCGCGGCCTGACGGTGGGTGGGGCATCCTGCTGTTGGGGTGTCTCTGTATCGCGGTGATTCCGTGAAAATATTTCGTTTCGCTGTTGACTTGGCGGGGATAAGCTGATAAAAGAGCAGGAAATGAGCGGAGAAGAAAAGATTTCAGAAAATCAGGAACGGAGCACCCGTTTGCAGCCCGGCTCGCTGTGGATGGCAGGTGCTGTGGTGGTCGGCTGTGCGTTGCTGGTGTTCTCCATTATGGATGACGGCTGGCAGAAGGAGGAGCAGGAGCCTGCGATGCCGACGGAGGCTCCGGTGGCGCTTCCGTCAACTGAGACGATTTCCCTGCAGGAGGGCCAGCAGTGGACGGCTATTCTTACCAGCCAGGCGGGCACCGGTTACATATGGCAGCTGGGGGAGGAGATAGCTGCTGATTCCCCTGTGTCGGTCACCTTGTCCGGCGTGGAACACGATGAGTCGAACTGCTGTGGCTTCCCCGTGCCGGTGACCCTCACTATCACGGCTCAGAAACCGGGGACAGCAGAGGTGCACCTGGTCTACGTGCGCCCGTGGGAGAAATCCGCGCCTCCTGCCAAACAGGAGATCTACAAGGTGAATGTGTCTGCTCCCGCCGATAAATAACTCTTACAGCCCGGATACAACAGGAGAAATGAATAAATCAACAGCTTTTATGATGGCCTCCATGGCTGCTTTGCCTGTGCTGGCAGCAGAGGTACCGAATGACCCCATTCCGGTGAACCTGCTGGTGGGGCAGAAGGTCAGCGTCCTTCTGGATGGAAATCCCACCACAGGTTTCAGCTGGATGCTGGCTGAAGAGTTGCCTGCTGATTCCCCGGTGAAGGTGGAGCTTTCCCTCGTAGAGAGAACGTGTGATGGTATTTCCTGCGGTGCACCCACTCCGACCTGCCTCACTATCTGCGGCGTGAAAACGGGTAAGACCATGGTGCGGGTGGTTTACCGCCGCCATTGGGAGAAGGGCAAACCTAACGCTGCGGAGAAGTGTTTCTCTGTAACTGTATCGCCCGCCGGAAAGTAAGCGGCAGCTTAACTGCCGCTGGTTTTCAGGATGGTGCGGATGGGGAAGGGAATGTTGATATTCTCCTTCGCAAAGGCATCCAGAATCGCCTTGCCGAAGGCGAAACGAGCCTTGTGGTAATCCTCGGTCTTGCACCAGGCCCCCACATGCAGATTCAGGGCGCTGTCGCCGAACCCGACAAACAGCACCGCGGGAACCGGATCGGTAGCCAGCAGGGGCTGCTCCTCAATCACTTTCAGGATTACCTGCCGCACATGCTCCAGGTCGCTGGAGTAATCCACACCCAGGTCAAAATCGCAGCGGCGCAGGGTATCGCCGGTCATGTTCACCACGGGGTCCTTCACCAGGGTTTCGCAGGGGATGCGCACGCGTGAATTATCCGTCTGCCGCAGGGTGACGGAGAGCAGGTTTACGCTTTCCACCGTGCCGGCCATGCCGCCGGCGCTGATGTAGTCGCCCAGGCGGATGCTGCGCTCGCTCATGATGAAGATGCCGCTGATGAGGTTGCTGAGCACAGTCTGCGCGGCAAAGCCGATGGCGATACCGGCCACGCCCGCCGCCCCCAGCACGCTGATGAGGTCCACCCCCACCGCGCGCAAGGCATGCACCACCACAAACACCCAGAGCAGGGTGAGCAGCGCCTTCTCCACCAGCGCGCCCACCTGGCGGGGCAAGCGGCGGTTCACCGGCAGGAAAATGCGCTTCAGAATCATGCTCAGCAGCATGCCCGCCACCAGCGTGAACACAAACACCACCCAGCCCTGGGTAATCATGAAATCCCACACTTCGCCCGTATCCAGCCAGTCAACCTTTTTCCATTTCTCCATGACCGTATCATAGCACGCCTGCTGCCCCTGCGCCAGTACGAAATTCAAACAAGTGCAGGTTTGCACATGTGCCCTCGATAAATTGGAAGTTGTGGGGAAACTTTGTCAAACATCAATTTTATTATTCCAGCCTGTTTGTTCTTGCGTTTCGCTTCTGCTGGTATAGAATCGGCTTATGCTGAGGCGTCTTATTCATTTTGTGGCCGGGCTGTTGCTGGGGTTGATAGCCTTGTTTCTCTTTGGTATAGGCGCGGGAGTGGTTATTGATGCCGTGAAATACCACGTGTTGCCTGTGGTGTTGCATGTGGCTTCCAGCCAGATGACTGAGCTGGAGAACCCGGCTGAGGTGGATCCGGCTCTGGAGGGTGAAATAGTGGAAATTGTGCGTACCCCGGTGCGGTGTGATGCCGTGCTGGAGGATGAAGCTTTCGGGGTGAGTGTCAGGGCTGCTGCGTTGAGGCGCTACTGGGTGCCCGGCGAGGGAAACAGGGAATCCTGCCCTGATGAGGTCGATGGCTTTGCCATGCGCTATGAGACTGCAGCCCCGGAGTTCCGGATGGGCCCATACCGCATCATTGGCGAACAAGCCATGAAATTATGGCGCGGAAAACCGCTTGCCGCACAGTCTCCGCGTATGCCGGAAACATTGGCACCCTACATGAGGGAAGGGGAAACGTATCGCATCTACCTGCCGGAAGCCGGGGAGCAGATGCTCGTCCATTCCGCGGTGGAGGATGGTACTCCTTATAGCTTTATCGGTCGGCAGGTGGGCGATACCCTCGTACACGATGCAGATGCTGCCCGCATGGCGTACCTGATCCAGTGGTGGCGGGCTCCGGGTAAGGTGTGGGAGAATGTGTGGAGCTCGCTGCCTGGGCTGACGTATGCCTGTTTGTTATTTGCCGGTGCGGCCTTGCTGCTGCGGCTGGGGGTGCGCATGCTGTTCGGCGGGTTCGAGCTGTACCGCGTATCTTTCCTCTGGCCGACAGCGGTAACCCTGTGCGGTACGCTGGCCGCGGAGATTTGTTTTGCTGCCGGAAATCGCGCGGGCGTTTCCGGGGGGCAGGCATGGGGAAATGCCATTTTTCTTGTGACTCTGGCTGTGCTGGTCGGTTTGTGCCTGATTCGCAGCAGAATTACAGCACCAGGGCCATGATGAGCATGCCCGCAGCCACACCGTAGATGCTCAGGTGGTGGTGGCCCCAGCGCTCGGCCATGGGCAGCAGTTCGTCAAAGGAGATGTAGACCATGATGCCGGCCACCACGGCGAAGAGCACCGCCAGCAGGGTGGGACTCAGGAAAGGGAGCAGAAGCAGCATGCCTATCATGGCTCCCAGCGGCTCTGCCAGACCGGAAAGCGTGGCCCAGCCGAAGGCCTTGCGGCGGTCGCCGGTGCCATAGAGCAGGGGAAGAGCCACGGCGATGCCTTCCGGTACGTTGTGAATAGCCACGGCCAGGGCCACCGAGGTGGCGATGCCGGTGTTATCGAAGGCGGAGGCCACGGTGGCAATGCCTTCCGGGAAGTTGTGGATGGCGATGGCCAGGGTGAAGAGCAGGGCAGAACGGCGCAGTTTGGCGTTGCCGGCAAACTCGCCCGTGGCTTTTACCGCATCCATGCTGCCGGGGTCGGGAATTTCGTGCGGGTTCTCGTCTTCGGGAATCAGACGGTCGATGACACAGGCCAGGGCCATGCCGCCGAAAAAGGCCAGCGTGGTAACCAGCTTCACATTATCGGTGAGCATTCCGGCTGCTGCCGGCATGAGCTCCATGAAGGAGATGTACACCATCACTCCCGCACTGGTGCCCAGGGCAAAGGTGAGCATGCGCGTATCCGTACGCTTCACGAAGAGCGCCAGTGCCGCGCCGATACCCGTGCTCAGACCTGCCAGCAGGGAAAGCACCATGCCCAGCAGCAGATTGTCCTGTATGCCCGTCAACATGCGCGGAGTTTAGCGGTTTTCTCGCCGCTTGTCAACGATAATGCTATCACTTCCCATCATACTGTAACTGCCATGGGTTCGGCGTCTGTTTTGTGGCTGTTCCACATGCGCCGGGTTCTGGTCATTGCCTTGCCATCTGCTGAAATTGTGTACACAAAGGTGTAGAAGTGGCTTACACCGTCGCGGCAGATGGGCGGCATGCAGCATTCAATCACCAGACACCGTGCGGTGGTATCCCAGTAGGGTGCGCGGGCCTTGCGGTCGAAACGGGAGATGGTTTTGCCTACGGCCGGTTTCTTCTGGTAACCGGCAGGCAGGGGAAGGGGGATGGCATTGCGCTGGTATTCCCAGGCATGCGCGGTGCCGGCCAGCAGCAGGGAGAGAGTGAGTAGCAGGAGCTTCATGAGAGATGATGATTATCAGGGAAAACTGTTTGTTCAAGATATTCCGCAGGAAAGTTGCGTGAATGGTAACATTTGTGCTCGCCACGGCGGGGGAAAAGTGGTAGAGTAGGCGGTAACCGCCATGAGTGATTCTACTTACATCTATGACAATGTTGGTGAGTACCTGAAGCTGGGTAAAACCATCTACAGCCCCACTATGTATCTGGGGCCGGGGCTTCAGCCGTACTGGATGCAGGCCGGGGCCTATACTCCCGTAGCTGATACTGCCGGGGTGCTGAGTGCCGACGATACAAACAAGCTGGTGGAAAGCTGCACCACCCCTGAGCAGCGCGCCGAACTGGAAGAGAAGGGCACGGTTGATTTCATCGCAGATGGCCCCTGCGGCAAGTACCACGCCTATATCTATGCCCAGGCCGAGGGCCCGCTGCTGATTCTGCTTTCCCTGCATGTGGATGACTTCCTGAAGCAGGGTATTGATGCCAAGTGCTCGGATATTCACCTGCCTTCTGCCAACCCGCCCTCGTGGCGCCGCTTCGGCTCCCTGCAGCCCATGTGGGAAGGTGCCCCTGTGCTGACCCAGGACGACACGCTCGCCCTGGTGAACAGCTTCCTGAAGGAAAAGGAATGGAACCGCCTGAAGGAGGTGGGCGACGTTGACTTTGCCTACCAGAACGAGCTGGGCCGTTACCGTACCTCCGTGGTGTCCCAGCGTCTGGGCTACGATATCTGCTACCGCATCATCAACAGCCGCGTGTTCTCCATGCAGGAAATCAACCTGCCCACCGAGTATGTGGAGCCGCTGACCCGTTTCACGAACGGTATCATCCTGGTGACCGGTTCCGTGGGATCCGGTAAGTCCACCACGCTGGCTTCCATCATCGATTTCATCAACAGCGACCGCCACGACCACATCATCACCATGGAAGACCCCATCGAAACCGTGTTCGAATGCAAGGGCTGCCATGTGAACCAGCGCGAGGTGCACACGCACACCGAATCCTTCGGACGCGCCCTGCGTGGTGCCCTGCGTGAGGACCCGGATGTCATCATGGTGGGTGAAATGCGCAACCTGGAGACCATTTCGCTGGCACTCTCCGCAGCAGAAACCGGTCACCTGGTGCTCGGCACTCTGCACACCGGTTCCGCTGCCCGCACCATTGACCGTATTCTGGATGCCTTCCCCGTGGAAGAGCAGGATCACATCCGCGTGATGGTGTCCGAATCTCTGCGTGGCATCTTCTCCCAGCAGCTGGTTCCTAAGAAAGACGGCACCGGCCGCGTGATGGCTCTGGAGCTCCTGGTGAACAACGCCGCAGTGGCCAACGCCATCCGCGAAGGCAAGACCTTCATGATTCCCGGCTTCATCCAGACCGGCAAGAGCCAGGGTATGCGCCTCATGGACGACTCCCTGCAGCAGCTGTATCTGGACGGCGTCATTGCCGGCGAGGAATGTCTCGGCCGCGCCACTGACCGCGTGATGATGGAGAAGTTCCTGAAGGAACACCCCGAGCCCGCCGCTCAGGCCTGAGTTTAAACTGAACCCCTTTACCCCTTTTTCTCGAAATGAAGAACAAGATTGATGTATTTTTCCAGGCCCTGGTGGACCAGGGTGGTTCTGACCTTCACCTGTCGGAGGGCGAGCCGCCGAAGATTCGCGTGCATGGCGATGTGACCGCCATCCGCGAGGAACCGCTCACCCACGAGGAGATGGTGGAGCTCATGGAGCCCATCTGCCCGCCCAAGCTGTGGAAGGAGTACTGCGAAATCGGCGATGCTGACTTCGCATACGAAATGGATGAGAAGTCCCGTTTCCGCTGCAACTACATGAAGCAGCAGCGTGGCTATTGCTGCGTGTTCCGTCTCATCCCGACCAAGATTCTCACCCTGGAGCAGCTCAATGTGCCGGAGCAGATTAAGCGCTTCGGTGAGATGCGTTCCGGTCTGGTGCTGGTGACTGGCCCCACCGGTTCCGGTAAATCCACCACTCTGGCAGCTCTTATCGACTACATCAACACGAATTTCTCCCGCCACATCATCACCGTGGAGGAACCCATCGAATTCGTGCACCCCAGCAAGAAGAGCATCATCACCCAGCGCGAAGTGCCGAATAACTGCCCCACCTTCGCCGATGGTCTGCGCGCTTCCCTGCGTGAGGATGCCGATATCGTGCTGGTGGGTGAGATGCGCGACCTCGAAACTATCTCCCTCGCCCTTACGGCAGCCGAAACCGGTCTGCTGGTGTTCGGTACGCTGCACACCAACAACGCCCGCAAGACGGTGGATCGTATCATCGACGTGTTCCCGGCTGAGCAGCAGTCTCAGGCCCGCACCATGCTGGCCGGCTCGCTCCGCGGCGTGGTGGCTCAGCTGCTCATGAAGCGCTGCGATAAGCCCGGTCGCGTGGCTGTGAACGAAATCCTCTTCGCCACTCCCGCCGTGAGCGCCATTATCCGCGAAGGTGCCACCCAGAAGCTGGCCGACGTCATCACCGGCGGCAAGGGGATGGGCATGCAGTTTATGGACGATGCTATCTGGCAGAAGCTGCAGCAGGGGCTCGTCTCTGCCGAGGAAGCCTACATGAAGGCCATCGACAAGGCCCGTTTCAAGAATTTCCTGCCCAAGGAACTTCAGAATATGGCCAACGCCGGCGGCGCATAAGCCGATTCATATTCTCATCTCCAGCGGGCGGTGCCGGTGTTGCGGCACCGCCCGCTGCGTGTCCGGAGAAATGGGAGAAAACGCGTCGAGAAAGCCCGGAAGGTGTATTCTCTCTATGCTTGACAGCGCAATGGCCGCCATGTAGAATCCACCTCGAAATGAACAAGATTTTCACCGTTTCCATGAGCCTGCTGCTGGCGTCCTGCTCATCGCAGGTGTCCTTTACTACTGATTCTTCTGTGCAGAGCTCCGATATCGGCGTGTTGCGCACGCAGGAATACATGTGCATCGGAAACGAGACTGACCCCATGATTTCCTATGTGGGCCCGGTTCAGTTCATTCCCGTGGGGCAGGGACTCCGCGGCAGTGAGAGAAGTGTTACCTTCAAACATGATGCCCGTTTCAGGGAGCAGCAGGTGAGTTTCACCTATCCCTCAGAAGAAGGCACGGTAAGCAGCACAGTGCGCTTCATCCCGAACCAGGTGGAAGAAGTTATTTTCTCCCGTGCGCACGGCATTCTGCTCCGGCCGACCGGTGGCGGAGTGCTGCTGCATCCCAGGGCTGAGGCGCGCATGTGCACGGAGTAAACAAAATACCGCTTCTGACCAAATCAGAAGCGGTATGAAAACAGGTGGAGCAGAGGAGTAATCAGGCTTCGGCGCCGTCGTTCCACTCGATGCGGTTTTCCGGTTTCCAGAGTTCCTCCAGTTCGTAGAATTCGCGGGTTTCACCGGCCATGACGTGCAGCATCACGTCGATGTAGTCGAGCACGCACCACAGGGCGTTCGGAGTGCGCTCGGCATACACGGGGGAGATTTCATATTTCTCCCACACTTCCTTGTCCACATCACCCATGATGGCGCGGAGGTGCGGCACGGAGGTGGCGGTGCAGACGATGGCGTAGTCCGTGATGGAGGAGGTACCGCGCAGGTCGTAGATGGCGATATCGGATGCCTTGGCATCGCAAGCCACCTGGGCGCAGGCAAAGGCGAGTTTCTTGCTGTTCATATTGTGAGTGTCGGTAAGGGGGTTAGATGGTTTCTTTCTTTTCTTCTTCTGAGGTAGAGGAATCATCGTGTGCAGATTTTTCCGGAGCCGGGGGCTCATCATCGGGAGTCTCCAGGTCGGTGGGGGAGTCCTCCTCCACCGGGATGGGCGGGGGCAGCTGGCGCACGGGCGGGTCTGTCATCTCGCCTGTTTCCAGAAGCTCGGCCACCTGCTTGCCGCTCAGTGTTTCGAACTCGATGAGCTTATCGGCAATGAGGAGCAGGCGTTCCTTATTCTCGGTGAGAATCTGCACGGCGCGGTTGTAGTTCTCCGTCACGATGCGCTGGATTTCCTCATCGATAATCTGGGCGGTGTGCTCCGAGAAGTTGCGGGTGGTCTGGGAGATATCGCGGGCCAGGAACACTTCGCTGTGGTTGGTGCCGTATTCGATGGGGCCGAGTTTCTCGCTCATGCCGTAGACGCAGACCATCTTGCGGGCAATGTTGGTGGCCTGGTGGATATCGCCGCTGGCACCGCCGGAAATATCGCCGAATACCACGAGTTCGGCGCAGCGGCCACCCATGGCCATCACGATGTAGTCCAGCAGCTCGCTCTTGTATTCGCTGTGCTTGTCTTCATCCGGCAGCATCATGGTCACACCCAGTGCCGGGCCGCGGGGAATGATGGTCACCTTGTGCAGCGGCAGGCTCCTGGCCAGTGCGGTCTTGAGCAGGCACACGGCGTGGCCGGCTTCGTGCACGGCGGTCATGTACTTCTCCTTGTCGGAGATTTCCAGAGAGCGGCGCTCGCGGCCCCAGCGCACCTTCTCGCGGGCTTCCTCCAGGTCGCTCTGATCAACCGTGGGCTTGTTCTGGCGAGCAGCGATGAGGGCGGCCTCGTTCACCAGGTTGGCCAGCTCCGCACCGGAGAAACCGGTGGTGGCGCGGGCAATCGGGCCCAGGTCCACGTCCGGAGAGAGTTTGACCTTACGGGCATGCACGCGCAGAATCTGCTCGCGGCCGGCGGCATCAGGCAGGTTCACCGTCACCTGGCGGTCGAAGCGACCGGGGCGCAGCAGGGCGGGATCCAGCACGTCCACGCGGTTGGTGGCGGCAATGACGATGACATTCTCGTTGGCAGTGAAACCGTCCATTTCCACAAGCAGGGCGTTGAGCGTCTGCTCGCGTTCATCGTGACCACCGCCCACGCCATGACCACGGTGGCGGCCTACCGCATCAATCTCATCGATGAAGATCAGGCAGGGGTTGTGCTTCTTGGCCTCGGCAAACATGTCGCGCACGCGGCTGGCACCCACACCTACGAACATCTCCACGAAGTCTGAACCGGAGATGGTGTAGAAAGGCACCCCGGCTTCGCCGGCAATGGCACGGGCCAGCAGGGTCTTACCCGTGCCGGGAGGGCCTACCATGAGCACGCCCTTGGGAATGGTGCCGCCCAGGTTGCGGAATTTCTTGGGATTGCGCAGGAACTCCACGATTTCCCACACTTCCTCCTTGGCTTCGGAGATGCCGGCCACGTCCTTGAAGGTGACCTTGTTCTGGCTGGGGTCGAGCAGGCGGGCGCGGCTGCGGGCAAACTTCATGGCACCGCCGGGGCCACCACCCTGGGCCCGGAAGAAGAAGAACAGAAGCAGCAGCACGATGGCAAAGGGCAGCACATTGATGAGGAACATGCTCCAGGTGTTGCTTTCCACTACGTATTTCACCTGGTTGCCCAGCAGGTCGCGCACCTGCTCACCCTGGAAGGCGGAGTTGAACTCCACGCGCACCGGCTCCAGGTCTTTGAGCTGGGCTTTGGTCGAGACAGGCAGCCGGTACTCGCCCACAATCACACCCTGGCCGGTACCTTCATAGATGACCGGGCTGCTGCCGGTGGTGATGATGCGGCCCTCGGCACCCATGCGGGCAAAGTCCTCGGTGGACCAGATGCGGTCGCCCTGCGGCTGCTGCGGGGCTGTCTCCACACGGGTGGTGGTGATACCGAAACGGTTGCAGAGTGCGCGGATCTCATCAGAATCCGTGAAGGGCATGTAGAAAGCAGCCTTCGGGTACTGGGGCACATTGCGGTATTCAAATGCAGTGATGGTTCCCTCTGTGGAGGCTGAGTTCAGCGTTACTTCGATGGGAAATTCCTTAGGCTGGTTCAGTACTACTTTGCCGGCCTTGTAGTCCTGGCGGAACTGCTCCAGCGTGATGCTGCGGCCGGGGGAGGCCAGTGCGCCGTCAAACATGAAGGCAACCATCAGGATGCCGGCGATGACGGCCATCAGAATCATGACTCCCCAGTTCGGGGTGCCTCCGGGTGTGGGTAATTTGTTGGGCTGTTTGTTCGGGTCAGACATAAGGTCCAGTTTTACTTTTTTCGCATTTTACCGCAGTTATTCCAGTTGCGGAATAGTCTTTTGTGCCATAAATGCCAAAAATGGCGTCAGCAGAATGCGGCAAAAGCGCGGAAAACCCGCGCTTTTGCCTTGGGGGGGTTAAATCATGTGGCCCATGCGGTCTCGCTTGGTGTCCAGGTAGTGCTGGTTATCCGCGTGGCCGGGGATGGAGATGGCGACATGCTCCACGACATCCAGCCCGTGGCCGGAAAGCCCCTGAATCTTCAGCGGGTTATTGGTGAGCAGTCGCAGGTGCCGCACGCCGAGGTCGCGCAGAATCTGGGCGCCTACCCCGTAGTCTCGCAGGTCGGGGGCGAAACCGAGCTTGATGTTGGCATCCACGGTGTCGTAGCCCTGTTCCTGGAGCTTGTAGGCATGCAGCTTGGCAGAGAGGCCTATACCGCGGCCCTCCTGCCGCAGGTAGAGGATGACGCCGCCCTCCTGGGCTACTCGGCGCATGGCGGCGTGCAGCTGGCTGCCGCAGTCGCAGCGGCGGCTGGCAAACACATCGCCGGTGAGGCACTCGCTGTGTACGCGGCAGAGAATGGGCTTCTCCGGGTCAATTTCACCGCGCACCAGGGCCAGGTGGGTCTTACCGTCCACCTTGGAGTGGTAGGAGTAGCAGTCGAAATCACCGAAATCGGTGGGCAGTTTCACCACTTCCTCGCGGACGACGAGTTTTTCCGTGTGCTGGCGGTGCTCGATAATCTGAGCCAGGGAACAGGCTTTCAGCCCATACTTCTTCTGGAAGGTGCCCATTTCACCCAGGCGGGCCATGGTGCCGTCGTCCTTCATGATTTCGCAGCACACGCCTACCGGCTCCATGCCTGCAATACGCAGGATATCCACTGAGCCTTCCGTGTGGCCGGCGCGGCGGATGACGCCGCCCTCCACGGCACGCAGCGGGAAGCAGTGGCCGGGCTGTACAAAGTCATCCAGCGTACAGCGCGGGTCGGCCAGTTTGATGGTGGTGATGGAGCGTTCAAAGGCGCTGATGCCGGTGGTGATGCCTTCCTTGGCATCCACGCTTACGGTGAAAGCGGTGTGGTGTTTTTCCGTGTTGTGCTGGGCCTGCATGGGCAGCCCCAGAGCATCCACGCGCTCGTGGGCCATGGGCACACAGATGAGGCCGCGGGCATGCGTGGCAATGAAGTTGATATTCTGCGGCGTGGCAAACTGTCCGGCGCAGACGAGGTCCACCTCGTTTTCGCGGTGAGGATCATCCGTCATGAGGATGAGCTTGCCCATGCGCAGATCCTCAATCACCTCCTCCAGCGGGGAGTAGACGATGGGGTCGGTACCATCCGCCACGGGCACGGAGCAGGGGGGCAGTTCCTCCTTTTCCGGCTCCGGGGCGGGAGCAGGGGGGATCTCCTCGCCCATGGTGGCGGCATCGCAGCGATTGATGAAATCGTTGATATCGAAAGTGCCGTTGGTGGCGGTGAATTCGATGTGCTTCATGTGGTGGCGATTACTTGTTCATCTTGGCCCAGGAGTCGCGCAGACCCACGGAGCGGTTGAACACGGGGTGCTCGGCGCTGTGGTCGTAGCGGTCGGCCACGAAGTAGCCGGTGCGCTCGAACTGGCAGAGGAACTCGGCCGGGGCCTCGGCCAGCGCAGGTTCCACCATGGCATCCCTCAGCACGGTCAGGGAATCCGCATTCAGAGAGGCCAGGAAACCTTCCTCGTTCGCATCCGGCGCTTCATCCTTGAACAGGCGGTCGTAGAGGCGCACCTCGGCCTGCACGCCATACTTGGCAGATACCCAGTGGATAGCGCCCTTGCACTTGATACCCTCCGGCGGGTTGGAACCCACCGTGCCGGGGATGATCTCGGCCTGCACCTCGGACACGTTGCCTTCGGCATCGGCGGTGTAGCCGGTGCAGATCATGCAATAGCCGCCACGCAGACGCACGCAGGCGCCGGGGGAGAGTCGCTTGTACTTCTTGGGCGGTTCCACCATGAAGTCATCCTGCTCAATCCAAACTTCCCTGGTGAGCATGAGCTTGCGGTTGCCAAGCTCCGGCTTCTCGGGGTTGATGACGACCTCAACCTCTTCCTCGAAATCATCAGGCACGTTGGTGAGCACCAGCTTGAGCGGTTTCAGCACGGCCATGCGGCGCTCGGCCTCGGCATTCAGTTCGTTGCGCACGGCGTTCTCCAGACGGGCCACATCGGTGTTGCCGTTGAACTTGGTGATACCCACGCCTTCGCAGAAATCCACGATGGCCCTGGCGGGGTAGCCGCGGCGGCGCATACCGCAGATGGTGGGCATGCGGGGGTCATCCCAGCCGGCCACATAGCCTTCCTCCACCATCTGGCGGAGCTTGCGCTTGCTCATCACGGTGTAGGTGATGTTCAGGCGGGAGAATTCGCGCTGCTTCGGCTTGGCCGGCACCGGGCAGTTGTCGATGACCCATTCGTAGAGCGGGCGGTGGTTTTCGAATTCCAGCGTGCAGAGCGAGTGGGTGATGTGCTCGTAGGCGTCCTCCAGCGGGTGGGCAAAGTCGTACATCGGGTAGATGCACCAAGTGTTGCCTGTGTTGTGGTGGTGGTCGTAGGAGATGCGGTAAATCACCGGGTCGCGCATGTTCATGTTGCTGCTGGCCATGTCAATTTTGGCGCGCAGCACGGCGGCACCCTCAGCGTAGTCACCGCGCTTCATGGCCTCGAACAGAGACAGGTTCTCCTCCACAGAGGTGTTGCGGTAGGGGGACTCGATGCCGGGAGTCACCAGGTTGCCGCGCTGCTGGCGCATGGTTTCGCGGTCCTGCAGGTCGACGTAGGCCAGCCCCTTCCTGATGAGGGCCACGGCGCAGTCGTAGTAGAAATCAAAGATGTTGGAGGCCCAGTAGAGGTGCTCACCCCAGTCGAAGCCGAGCCAGTGGATGTCCTCCTGAATGGAGTTCACGAACTCAATGTCTTCCTTGCAGGGGTTGGTGTCGTCGAAGCGCAGGTGGCACACGGCACCCAGGTGGGCATATTCCTTGGCAAGACCGAAATCCAGACAGATGGCCTTGGCGTGGCCGATATGCAGGTAACCGTTCGGTTCCGGGGGAAAGCGCGTAATCGGCACCTCGCAATAACCTTCGGCCAGGTCTCTGGCTACCATATCGCGGATGAAGTCTTTTTTCTCCTCTGTCGTCATGCGCGCGATTCTAACGCCAAAATGCCCCTGAATCAAGACAAATCGGGCTCATGACAGAGTGAAGTCGGGCAATTTGCACTAGCCAAGGAGGGGGATATGTGCTAGAATAGGGCACATGGATAGAGAAGCGGTTGAAAAGAGCCTGGAGTATGTGTTTACCGATGAGACATGGCTGAGACAGGCACTTACCCACCCCAGTGTGGACCAGAAACGCAGCACGAATCTGAATTATGAGCGGCTGGAGTATCTGGGCGATGCTGTGCTGGAGCTGGTGGTGAGCCGTGAGCTCTTTACCCGCTACCCGAAGGCCGATGAAGGCGTGCTGACCAAGATGCGCTCGGCCATTGTGAGCCGTGCCAATCTGGCAAAGCTGTGTGAGGAATTGAAGTGGGGTCAGTATATGGATATGAGCCCGCAGCTGGAGAAAAACGGTGGCCGCACGGCGCTCTCCATCCAGGCCAACACCTTTGAGAGTGTAATCGGTGCAGTGATGATGGATTCCAACTACAACGCTGCGCGCAAGGTGTCGCTCAGGTTGCTGGCATCCAGCCTGGATAATGCTCAGAATCTCATTTCCATCAATCACAAGGGTGAGCTTCTGGAGAAGCTCCAGGCTATCGACGGTCAGGGACCGAAATATATTGTCGAACCGGTGGATGAATCAAAACCAGCCGGCCCGTTCCGCGCCAGGGTGATGTGGAATGATATGGAACTGGGCTGCGCCGAAGGCCAGAGTAAGCACAAGGCCGAAATGGCGGCGGCGGCTAATGCTCTTGAACGGAAACTTTACCAATCTTAAGGGGCCTTTTCCAGAGGCACTTTGATGAATGGCTTATGCCCGATGGTGGCTGCGGTCATGGAGAACCCGCCTCCGTAGATGCCATCACCTATGACGCTGATAACCGCTTTTGCTTTGGATATTACCATTAAGTCTACAAAGGCTTTGTCTGTAATTGCTTCATTGTGAGTATGCCGGAGCACATGGCCTACTTGCCCGGGAAGAATGGTGCAGAAATCGGGATGAGCAGCCTCGAGAAATCGGTTGCTGTCTGCAAAGAGGACTATACGCATCCCATGCTCACTGTATATGTTGCGGAGTGTCTGATTGATGTCTGCCGGCATAGCTTTCTGCTCATCCGCTGAGGCTGTCCCATTGAGGTCAGTGCAGCGTTCTTCCACGGCTTCAAAAAAAATTCAGGAAACGAAGATGAACCGCCACATAGTTGTTTTCGTTCAGATTGGCGGCGGCCATGGCGTTCCCGACCATGCGTTCAAGTCTGGGCGACATTTTGAACAAAGACCAGAAAGCTGAGCTGAAGGTATATTTTTCCTGTATTCCCGGAGGAAGTACCTTTAAGTCGATCAGACTGCTGGCCCAGTAGCAGTGGTATTCCTTGCGGAGCGGATTAAGTTTGGGCCATGTCTGCAGAAACCATAGAAAGGCAACGTTGTTTAATCCTCTGCGAATTTCCTTCTGGTCGATTCTCCAGTCTACTTCGGCCGGTTCGAGATATTCTTCCAGATTGAAATCTTTATCGTGGTAAATGTAGTATTTACGATTGTTTTCTCTGGCTATTACATACGCTGTCACGATGCTTCTTAACCTATCAGCGATTCCTGTAAACTCAGTTCCTTCTGTCATGTAACTGATAACCCGTTGTTCGGGGGGTGCGCAAGTCAATGATACTGTACATGTTGCAGAGTACGTTGAGTCTAGTGCCGGGCATGAAGGGTTCCGGGCTGTTGCGGTACAGGAAACGTATGAATTTACGCTTCAGACGGAATGAAAAATCCTTTAAGGAAAGAGGCCTCATTTTATTTGAGTGGGGAGCTTTTGAGGGAGATGAGTCTGACGGGTGGGGATGTGGGTGCAATGGGGTGCTCTGCATCGCTGCCGGCCATGCGGAGAAAATGTCTGCCGGTTCGCGGTAAAAGGAGTCGGGTCATGTAGCGCATGTCATCCCTTGTGGTGGGGAGTTGGCCGCTGTCGATTACGTTGCCTTCTTCATTCACGAGCTCGACTACCGGGGCGATTTGCGGGCGGGGCTGGAGGTCAATGAGGAGACGCTGTGTGTTTTCGGGAATGCCGGCCCGGGCGTACCACTGACGGGAGAGGTTCATATAGCGCTCTGTCACATCCTCGGCGGCAAAATTGATTAAGTTGCCTTTGCTTGCGAGACGTTCCGGCCACCAGGTAGTGTTCCCGGAGGGCGTAGCGGCGAGGATTCGCTGGAAAGGATGCCGAGGATTGAGCATACCGATGTATTCCATGACCCAGGGAGTGTTGAAATCCTGCTCACCCATTTCAATCATGTGCCATGCATCATCGAACCAGGCTTCTGCCCAGGTGTGATTGCCGCGAATGTGGTTCCAGGTATGCACCCCCACGGCGCGCGCCGGAATACCCACGGAGCGCAAGGCACAGACCAGCAGGATGCTCTGCCCGGTGCAGGAAATCTTCTTCTCCCGCAGCGTTTCCAGCACATTCATGTTGTGCTTGCGGCGCTCCTTGGAATAGTAGGCCCCCGTGGCTTTCCCTATGCCAGTGGAGATGGACAGCACGGCTTCGCGGGCCGTGGTGCAGCTGCGAACCAGGGGCGCCACTATGGGAGAGAGCACCGGGCGCCAGTCGCAGGGAATTTCATCTACCACGGTATCCGGAGTGATGGCAGCTGCCGCAATTTCTGCGGGGGCGGTGTTGCTCCACGGGTACTCACCCGCATACAGCGGTGAGAGCACCAGAAACAGAGCTGCCGGAAGCCACTTCATACCACCTCTCCGTAAAGCGTAAATCCTGTGCATTCCGAAATGCACACTGGTACCAGGGTGCCGATTTCTGCGCTGCCGCCGGGGATGATGACGGGCTTGTTCTGCGAAGTGCGCCCCTGGAGTCGGTCGGGGTTGTTCTTGCTGGGGCCTTCCACGAGGATGGTCTGCTCGGTGCCTACCAGTGCCTGGTTGCGTGCCACGGCGATGCGGTTTACCGTTTCCAGCAGGTCGTGGTTGCGCTCTTCCTTCACCCGCAGGCAAATCTGGTTTTCCATGGCTGCGGCCACGGTGTCGCGGCGCGGGGAATACTGGAATACGAAGGCATTATCGAACTGGATGCGCTCCACCGCAGCCTTGGTTTCCAGATAGTCCTCATGCGTTTCACCCGGGAAGCCCACGATGATATCCGTGGTGATGGCCAGATCGGGGCGGGCCTCGCGCATGGCTTCACAGAGCCGCAGGTATTTCTCGTTCTTATAGGGGCGGCGCATGAGCTGCAGAATGCGGTCGCTACCGCTCTGCATCGGGAAGTGGATGTGGCTGCACAGCTTGGGCAGGTAGGTGTACGCATTCACCAGATCCTGGCGGAAACCGATGGGGTGCGGGCTGGTGAAACGGATGCGCTCCAGCCCATCCATGTCGTTGAGCTTCTCGAGCAGGCGGACAAAGGCACCGCGGCCATTGATGACCGGTTCATCCTTGCCGTAGCGGTTCACTATCTGGCCCAGCAGGGTCACTTCCTTCACTCCGCGGTCGACCAGTTCCCGCACTTCCTGCAGAATGTCTGCCTCCGGGCGGCTGCATTCGGAGCCCCGGGTGCTGGGCACAATGCAATAGGAACAGCGCATTTCGCAGCCCTGCATGATAGAGACGAAGGCTGTGCAGTTGCCGGCGGGGGGCAGGTGGTCACGGATAGAGTTCTGGAACCCCTCCTCCTGCTGCGTGGCGCAGATGTGTGCACCGCGGCGGATCGGCTCAAACTCCGGCTGCCCCAGACGGCTGCGCAGCAGACGGTTGCAGAGTTTGTATACATTGTGGTACTGCTGGGTGCCGGTCACGATATCCAGGCGGGGCACATCGCGGAAAAGCGAAGCTGCCCGGCTCTGGCTCATGCAGCCCATGAATCCATAGACCACCCAGGGCCTGGCCGTGGGGCGGGCGCAGAGCAGCCCCATCTTGCCCAGTGCTTTCAGTTCGGCTTTCTCGCGCACCGAACAGGTATTGATGAGGATGACGTCTGCCTGGTCTTCATCCTTGGTCAGCTCATAGCCGCCGGCCAGGAACATGCTCGCCACCTGTTCGGAGTCTCGCTCGTTCATCTGGCATCCGTAAGTCTTTATCAATACACTGGGCATGCGCGTATGCTACCACACCTGCCTGCGCATGAAAAGCCGAATTCAAGTCTGCCCCCTCATTTAAGGATGCAGAAGCCCTTTGGTCGCTTTGAAGGTAAGCTCGCTGCGGGCGGGGATCTCGCGCATGGTGCCGGAGTTGATGTCGTATCCCTGACGGGCCGCCCGCCGCTTTCGCTCAAAGGTGCCGAAGTGAGCAAGGTGCAGCTTATCGTCTGCTTCAGCCGTGGCCAGCTGTATGGAAGCGAGCACCGCCTCTACTGCGGCAGAAGCGGTGGCCCGGGTGGCACCGGGGCCCATGTAGCGTTGAACCCTGGCTATGAGTTGTTTCTTGTTCACTTGTTCTTCAGAGCATCGCGAATCTCGCGCAGCAGCAGAATATCCTCCGGTGTGGGTGCCGGGGCAGGGGGCTCCGGTGCCGGTTCTGCCTTTTTGACTCGCAGCTTGCAGATGATGCGCACGGCCCAGAAGATGGTGAGCGCAATGATGAGGAAATCCAGCACGGTCTGGCAGAATGCACCGTATTTGATGACCGGGGCGCCTTCCTCTGCGCTGAGCGCATAGGCGAACTCAGCCAGGTTCCTGGTGCCGCCCGTGAGCATGGAGATGGCGGGCATGATGATATCGTTCACCAGGGAGGTGACAATCTTGCCGAATGCACCACCGATGATGACACCGACGGCCATATCCACCACGTTGCCCTTCAGGGCAAATTTCTTGAATTCCTCAATCCATGAGGGGGTAATTTTTTCGAGCATGATGATGTTGTCCGGTTAGATTTTCTTGAATGCCTTGGTGCCCCACTCGGTGCAGTTCCAGGTGGTGCCGTCCTCGCTGGTGAAGATGCACACGCCGCCGGTGGCTACCTTGATATCGTGCTCAGCGCAGAACCCTGCATAATCACCGGTAATGACCGGAGCAAAGCGGATGGTGCCGTTGGAGGAGACGCAGAGCATGATTTCACCGTCCTTCACTTCGGAGGCCAGGCTCATCCAGTTATCACGAATCTGCTGCACGTCCACCTTCCAGCCATTCGGAACAGTAGCATCTGCATTCCACTTGTCGATGATGGCTTCGCCTCTGGCATCGAGCTCCTCGGCGGAGAGGGTGGCGGGGTCAATCCCCTCTGCCTTGGCGGCTTCAGCACCCAGACGGGCCTTCACCTGTTCCTCGGTCTTGTTTTCATCGGGACCGTAATCCACTTCGATGAAACGGTGGTCGGGTTCCACCGGGCAGGTGCAGCCTGCAGCTTCGGCCGCGAGGGTTGCGGTGCCCATGGTGCGCTTCAGCGGGGCTGCCAGAATGCGGGTGGGCACCAGCCCCAGCTTTTTGAGGTACAGACCGACACCGCGACCGCGCTCTTCCTCGACGAGCTCCAGGTCAGTGTGGCAACCCACTCGGGTGGGCGTTTCTCCTTTAGCGAAAGTGTTACCGTGGCGGGCTATGATGAGTGTTTTCATGATAAAAGTGGTATTCTCCGTATATTACACAAGGCTGGAATTGATGTCAAAGAAAATCAAAAGCAGGTGGAGCTTATTTCTTGCTCTTTTTCTTCTTTTTGTCTGTTGTCACGGTTTCCCAGACGGGAGAATCCTTGCTGTAGGCCGGGCCGCTTTCACCATTCTGGGGAGAGACAGGCCAGTCCTCATTGGTGCGGAAGAGCATGAGCGGTGCTTTATTATCCTTGGTAACCTCCTGGGTCAGCAGGTAGTAGAAACCGTGGCGACCGCATTCGCCGATGATGATTTCAATGGGATAATCTTTACCTTCCTGCACGCTTACCGGGGTGCCACCGGTCAACCCACCGAATGAATTATTGAAGAAATCGGTGCTTTTGAGCTGAAGCAGTCTGTAATTCTTGTGCCTGGGATCCTTTCCGGTGCGCAGGTCCTGGATGTACTGCTTATCGGTGCCCTTGGAGAAAGCTTCATCGCTGTTGTTGCCGGTGAATACACTGGGGAGTACATAGCCGGCTTCCAGCACCACTTTGCCGCCGAAACGCACCATCAGCGTATCATCTGCTGAGCCGACAAAGCGGAACTTCATCGTCTTCGGTGCTACCACGCGCCCCTTGAATACCCCAATCCACCCGCCGGGAATGGCCTACCGGGTTTCACTCACAAAGTCGGAGGCTGCGTCTCCTGCCTTTTTGCCTTCTGCCAAATCAAGCTCGCCGTCCATATTGACCCCATAGCGGCGTTGCAGGTAGAGGTGCCCCACAGCGCAGGGAGTGGTGTATTCATAATTGTACTTGATATCGCTGTGGCGGCGGTTCATGATGTCCTTCATGGTGTTCATGTAATCATTCCGGACATAGTTCCACCAATCGCCGACGTGCTGCTGCACCTCGGGCTTTAATTTGCCCCGGCGGTCGCGCTTGATATCGTAAATCGTTCCACGCAGCAGGCCTTCCGGGGTTTCTGCCGCTTTCTCTTCCCCTGTCCACACGTAAGCTACAGGGCGTTTCTCCCATTCGGCTGATACCGTGGAAATGTGGGCAAACAGCAGCGCTGCAATCGCAGGCGATAAAAATCGTCTCATGGTGGTTCGCTTTATTGACGAAAGAGGTATTTATGCCAGATCTTCTTCAATGCGGAGGTTGTCAACAATATACTGGCGGCGGTCATCGGTGTTATCACCCATGTAGAAACGAAGAATTTCCTTCAGATTGTGCGCATTTTCCAGCGTAACCTCTTCCAGGCGGATGTCATCGCCGATGAAGTTCTTGAATTCAGAGGGAGAGATTTCACCCAGACCCTTGAAGCGTGTAATTTCCGGATTCCTGCCGAGTTCCTTGACAGCGCGGTCACGCTCTGCCTCAGAGTAGCAGTAGAGGGTTTTCTGTTTGTTGCGTACGCGGAAGAGCGGGGTCTGCAGAATGAAGAGGTGCCCCTCGCGGATGAGATCCGGGAAGTACTGGATGAAGAAAGTGAGCAGCAGCAGGCGGATGTGCATGCCGTCCACATCGGCATCCGTTGCGATGATGACCTTGTTGTAGCGCAGGTCTTCCATACTGCGGTCAATGTTGAGAGCGAGATGCAGAAAATCCAGCTCTTCGTTGCGTTTCTCCTCGAAGAGGGCGGAGCGGTTCATTCCGAAGCTGTTTGCCGGTTTGCCGCGCAGGGAGAACACCGCCTGTGTCTCGGCATCGCGTGCGGTGGTGATGGAACCGGAGGCAGAGTCGCCCTCGGTGATGAAGAGCATGGTGTCCTTGGCCCGCTTGTTCTTTGTGTCGTAATGCACGCGGCAGTCGCGCAGCTTGCGGGTGTGTATCTTGGCTTTCTTGGCGCGTTCCTTGGCCACCTTGCCGGTCACGCCGGCTACTTCCTTGCGGGTTTTCTCGCTTTCCTTGATTTTCTCCTCCATCGCCTCGCCGATTTCGGGGTGGCGGTGCAGGTAATTATCCAGCTCGCGAGCCAGGAAGTTGAGTACAAAGGTGCGGATGGTTTCCTTGCCGGGGCCCATGGTGTTGCTGCCCAGCTTGGTTTTGGTCTGGGATTCAAACACCGGCTCAATCACCTTGATGCTGATGGCGGCCTGAATGCCGTTGCGGATGTCGGAGCCCTCGTAGCTCTTCTTGAAGTATCCCTGGAGGGTCTTGACGATGGCCTCGCGGAAGGCGGCCTGGTGGGTGCCGCCCATGGTGGTGTGCTGGCCGTTCACAAAGGAATAGTATTCCTCACCGTACTCATCGCCGTGCGTTATGGCAATTTCGATATCATTGCCGGAGATGTGGATGGGAGCGTAAAGCGGCTCTTCTTTCATTTCCTCTTTCAGCAGGTCAAGCAGACCGTTCCTGGAGGAGATGTTCCGGCCGTTCAGGTTGATGGTAAGACCGGTGTTCAGATAGCAGTAGTAGCGGCACATGCGCTCCACAAACTGCAGGTTGTAGGCGGCATCTGCTGCAAAGATACTGCGATCCACCATGAATGCCACGCGTGTGCCGTCCGGCTGGTCGGTCGCTTCGGTTTCATCGCTGCCGGGTACTTCCTCTCCGGCTTTGAATTGAATGCGGCGGGTCTGCCCCTCGCGGTAGGCTTGGATTTCAAATGATTCGGAAAGCGCATTCACGGCTTTGATACCCACGCCGTTCAGACCTACGGATTTTTTGAATGCTTCGCCATCGTACTTACCGCCGGTGTTTATCTTGGCGGCGCATTCGTAGAGCTTGCCCAGCGGAATGCCTCTGCCGAAGTCCCGGACCTCACACAGACCATCCTTGTTGATGCTGACCAGAATCTTCTTGCCGACACCCATCACGAATTCATCGATGGAGTTGTCGATAACTTCCTTAAGCAGAACATACAAGCCGTCGTCCGGCATGGAGCCGTCGCCCAGCTTGCCAATGTACATGCCGGGGCGCAGGCGGATGTGCTCGCGCCAGTCAAGTGTCTGGATGTCGTCCTCTGTGTACTCGTTTTCCATGAATTGCCAACATATTACACTATTCTTAAGCATTCCGCAAGCATGAATCAAGACTGCAAACACATAAATTTCCTTGTCATGATGCGGGGTATGGCGGCTTGCGGGCTTGCGCGGCAGCGCGGTGGAGGAATAGAATGCGGGGCAATGATTCGATTCTCTCTACTCGGGGTGCAGGTAAGCATCCACCCCACCTTGTGGCTGACTCTGGCTTTTCTGGGGAGAGCCTTTTTTGTGACCAGCCTGGTGGAGCTGATGAGTGCGCTGCTGTTTGTCATTGCCGCTTTTGTGATTCTGCTGGCGCATGAGATGGGGCACGCCCTGGTGGGGCGTCGCCTGGGGGGTGGGCAGCCGAGCGTGTATCTGGCCTGGCTGGGGGGAGATTGCACGAATGAAACAGCCCGGCTGACTCGCATGCAGGGTGTCGTGATGACTGCTGCGGGGCCGGCCGCTTCTCTGGGAATCGGTTTTGCAGCGTATTTGTTGCTGTGTTTGTATGTAGGTGATTTCGGGTTGGGAACAGCCCTTACCGCCGGCTTTGCGCTGGGGGTGATGCCCGCGGAGGTGTTGGAGATGTTCCCCCCGCTGGCCATGTTTTTCTTCTTCTACTTGATAGAGGTGAGCTGCTGGTGGATCCTGCTGAACCTGCTTCCGGTTTTTCCGCTGGATGGCGGACAGATCATGCAGGGACTGATGAAATCGCGGCAGCAGATGCATGCCATCAGCCTGGTGGTTGCCGTGGTTCTGGCGGTCTTTTTCGGGTGCCTTGGGCTGTGGCTTCTCTCTATCTTTCTGGTGCTGCTGGCGGTGCTGAACCACCGTCTGTACCAGGAAAGCCGCGATGGCGGCGCTGATTTTCATTGACTTTTTACTCATAATACATAAAATCCCCGCCATGGCACAACAGAACGCTATTTCTCCCACTCGCGCTCAGGATTTCCCCGAGTGGTACCAGCAAGTCATCAAGGCCGCCGATCTCGCAGAGAATTCCGAGGTGCGTGGCTGCATGGTCATCAAACCCTGGGGCTATACCATCTGGGAGCTCATCCAGCAGCAGCTCGATGCCGATTTCAAGCGCACCGGCCACACCAATGCCTATTTCCCCATGCTCATTCCGGTTTCCTATCTGGAGAAGGAAGCTGAGCACGCCGAGGGTTTTGCCACCGAATGCGCCGTGGTGACCCACCACCGCCTGGAGGCTGTGAAAGACCCGGAAACCGGCAAGACCCGCATGATTCCCTCCGGCGAGCTCACGGATAAGTACGTGATTCGCCCCACGTCCGAGACGGTGATTGGCGCGGCATTCTCCCGCTGGCTGGAGTCCTACCGCGAGCTGCCCATCAAGGTGAACCAGTGGTGCAACGTGATGCGCTGGGAAATGCGCCCGCGCATCTTCCTGCGCACGGCTGAGTTCCTGTGGCAGGAAGGCCACACTGCCCACGAGACCCGCGAGGAGGCCGAGGAGGAGACCGCTCTCATGCACAAGGTGTATGAGGAATTCCAGCGCGATGTGCTGGCTGTGGATGTGATTCCCGGCGAGAAGACCGAGCACGAGCGTTTCCCCGGTGCCGTGCGCACTTTCACGGTGGAAGCCATGGTGCAGGACCGCAAGGCCATTCAGGCCGGTACCTCTCACTTCCTGGGGCAGAACTTTGCCAAGGCTCAGAATATCTCCTTTGCCGGGCGTAACAACGAGCGCCAGTTTGCCTGGACCACCTCCTGGGGTGTTTCCACCCGCATGATCGGCACGCTCATCATGGCCCACTCCGATGACGATGGCCTGGTGTGCCCGCCCCGCGTGGCCCCGAAGCAGATTGTCATCATCCCCGTCACCCCGAAGGCCGACACGAAGGACACCATCATCTCCCACTGCAACGAGCTGGCCGATAAGCTCAGTGCCATGAGTTTCCGTGGCCTGCCGCTGCGTGTGCTGGTGGATACCCGCGACCTGAACGGCGGCTCCAAGAAGTGGGAATGGATTAAGAAAGGTGTGCCCATGCGCATCGAAATCGGTCCGCGCGACCTGGAGAAGGGCTCCGTGTGTCTCTGCCGCCGCGACCAGGCTTCCAATGAAAAGAGTTTCATCTCTGAGAGCGAACTGGTGGAGAACGCCGTGAGCATGCTGGAGGATATCCAGAACACCCTGCTGCAGCGCCAGCGCAACTTCCGCGACAGCCACATCCGCACTTGCAACAGCCTGGATGAACTGAAGGCCAACTTCAGCGGCGAGGGCGATGCTGACTGGCTGCTCTGCCCCTGGGATGGCTCCCCCGAGGATGAAGAAACCCTGGCCAAGAGCCTGCGCATTTCCATCCGCTGCATTCCGCAGGGCGAGATGGGCACCGGCCCCGAGGCTCCCTGCATCCTTACCGGCCGGCCCACCACGCGCCGCGTGCTTTGGGCCCGCAGCTATTAAGAGTTGCTTTCCGTTAATGTTTTGTCTCCTCCCCCTGAATCCCCGTGGATTCAGGGGGAATCCTGTTTCACCTGCATGGCGGCCCCTTCCGGCGCAGACGTAAAAAGAGCACGATAAGTTGTAATTTGTGGGGGCTCCGAGAATAACAACTCGCAGTCTAAGCCTGCGAAAGAAACGGGTTTTGAATACCCCCGGGCTTTACATCCGGGGTAAAAAGTGCTACTCTTGGGGGCGCTATGATGAACCTGCCCATTCGCCCCCGCCGCAATCGCAAGTCTGCCGCCGTGCGTGGCCTCATGCGCGAGACGACGCTCTCCGCTGCCAATCTGATTTACCCCATGTTCGTACAGGAGGGGGAAGAGGATACCCCCATTGAGTCGCTGCCGGGCTGCACGCGCTGGAGCGTGGCGGGTATTGTGGGCGAGTGCCGGCGCTTGTACGAGCTCGGGATTCCCTGCGTTGATTTGTTTGCCGTGGTGCCGGAGATGAAGAAAGATGCGGCCGGCTCCGAGGCCTGGAACCCGGAGGGGGTGGTGCCCCGCGCTATCCGCGCCATCAAGGCGGCGGTGCCGGAGCTCTGCGTGATGACGGATGTGGCCCTGGACCCTTTCAACACATACGGCCAGGATGGCCTGGTGCGTGAGTATGAGGACGGTTCATACGAAATCCTGAATGATGAGACGGTGGAGGCTCTCTGCCGCCAGGCTCTCTGCCATGCCCGCGCCGGGGCGGATATCATCTCCCCCAGCGATATGATGGATGGCCGCATCGCTGCTCTGCGTGCGGCGCTGGATGCCGAGGGCTTCACGAAGGTCTCGCTCATGAGTTACACGGCCAAATATGCCTCTGCATTCTATGGCCCGTTCCGCGGTGCGCTGGGCAGTGCCCCCAAGTTCGGCGATAAGAAAACTTACCAGATGGATCCGGGCAATGTGCGCGAGGCTCTGCGCGAAGCCGCTCTGGATGCCGCCGAGGGAGCGGATTTTCTGATGGTGAAGCCCGCCACGCTTTATCTGGATGTGATTGCAGAGATGCGTCGCGCCACCACGCTGCCCATTGCGGCTTATCATGTGAGCGGTGAGTACCTCATGGTGAAAGCCGCAGCGGCCTCCGGCTGGCTGGATGAAAAGCAGTGCATGCTGGAGGCTCTTCTTTCCATTCGCCGTGCCGGGGCGGATATGATTCTGACCTATGCCGCCCCGCAGGTAGCTGAATGGCTGGATGGAGGTTGTCTGTAATACGCAAACACTATGGCCCGCCGTAGAAGAATCCCGCGCAAGGACGCGCTTCTTGTTTTTCTGGTGCTGCTGGTAGCCGGATTGCTGATGGAGCGATTCGGCGGGGATGATACCATACTGCGCTGGCTGGATAAACCTGCTGCGCAGCAGGTGGAAAATGTGCCTGTCATAGGCGCTCCTTCGAGTTCTGCCGAGGTGGCCCATACGGCACCTTTGCTGAATCAGGTGGATGTCGCTGCGATTCCCAGGCCAGGTCAGCCGGTGCGCTTCCTCATGCACAACGTGCAGAATTATTTTGTGGAGGGTGAGGCATACCGCGCTCGTTATGTGCTGAAGCCGAAATCAAGGGAATCGCGCGAGGCGGTGGCGGAGGTGATTGCCGCCGCAAAACCCCAGATCGTGGGCCTTATTGAGATTGGCGGACCTGTAGCCTTGCAGGATCTGCGGCAGCGCCTGGCGGCTCGCGGACTGGAGTACCCCTATTACCGGGTGCTGCCCCGGCAGGGCGAGGATCGTGCGCTGGCGTTGCTTTCGGTGCATCCCATTGTGCAGGACCATTCTCAGGAAACGGTGAAGCTGCACCGGCAGAAACGGCGCAAGATGCTGCGCGGTATTCTGGATGTCACTATCCGGTTGGAGGATGGCCGTCTGTACCGTATTGTAGGCGCGCATCTGAAATCCCGTGTGTCCGACAACGCCGGTGCCGCCGCTGCTCTTCGCAAACAGGAGGCTTATACCCTGGCGCAGCATATTCAGCATATTTCCCGCACGCAGAAGGGGATGCCCCTGCTGGTGTTCGGGGATTGGAATGACGGGCCGATGGATGCCGCCCCGCAGATTGTGCAGCAGGGTCTTTCGCAGGATGCTGCGCTTCGCCGTCTTACCCCGGAGGATTCCCGCGGAGAGGAATGGACTCTATACTACAAACGCGGGAAGGAATACTGCCTTTACGACCAGATATTTGTGAATCCTGTTCTTCGTGAGCGCATGCGGGGGCAGGGCGGCATTGTCGATATTCAGGCTGCCGCCAAGGCCTCAGACCACCGGGCGCTGTGGTGTGATTTGCGCTGAGTTGCGGGATAAAAGAACTTGCCCGCTATGCGGTTAGAGACTATAATGATTCCATGAGTGAACAACTGGCCATAGCGGTGGATTTCGGGGGAACGAGTATCAAAATCGGCGTGACCCGTGGTGCGGAGCTGGTGGATAAGGCCGAGCCGCTGCCTACGCCGGAGTTTGACAGCCCTGCCTCCATCATGGCGGCCATGTGCGCCACCATGAAGAAACTGCAGCGCAAACACCCGCAGGTGGCGGCTGTGGGTCTGGGCATGCCCGGCTGGGTTGATTTTTACAAGGGCGTGCTCTACCAGCTCACCAACGTGCCGGTGTGGAATCACCAGGTGCCGGTGCGCGAGGTGATGGAGCGCGAGCTGCAGCTTCCCGTGGTGCTGGATAATGATGCCAACTGCATGGGCTATGCTGAGTGGAAACTGGGCGCGGGCAGGGGGCTGGAGAGCCTGCTCTGCCTGACCCTGGGTACCGGTATCGGCGGCTGCATCGTGGTGCACAACCGCATGTTGCGCGGCCGTCATGTTTCCAGCGCCGAGCTGGGGCAGACCAGTATTGATTTCAAGGGCCGCACGGGGCCTTTCGGCAACCGGGGCGCGGTGGAGGAATACATCGGCCACAATGAGTTCACGGCCGATGCCGTGGCGCGCTATGCCGAAGCCGGGATTCCGAAGACGGTGGCCGATTGCTCTCCCTATCGACTGGAGCTTGCCGCTCGCGCCGGCGACTCCATTGCGCTGGAGCTCTACCGCGGGTTTGCGGAGAAGCTGGGCTGCCTCATCATGAATATGATGTACGCCTTTGTGCCGGAGGCCTGCATTATCGGCGGCGGTGTGGCCAAGGCTGGGGATTTACTCTTTGCCCCGCTGAGGTCTTGTCTGAAAGAGCAGCTTTTCCCGGTGCATTATGACAATCTGCACCTGCTGCCTGCCCATTTCGGAGCAGATTCCGGAATCATCGGCGCCGGCCTCATGGCCGCGGATTATGCAGCCGGAACCCTGCAGTAGCCACGGTGTTACACGCTCGTTCCGAAGTAAAAACCGCGGGCGTGAAAGTAGGGCGCGAGCAGGCGGAGCAGCTTTCGGAAGTGCGGCGGGTAGGCATTGCTGCCGGAGAATCTCAGCTTGCGTTTGTTTTTGAGAAACAGTGTGAGTTCCCACTGCGTGCCGTCGTATACGTCCGGATTGTCGTATTCTCGCTTCCAGTCGCTTACATGGTAGTGCCGGAAGAACCGGCGGATGATGCGTTTGAACCGCATCGGCGTATGGACGAATTTTTTATACGATTCCGTAAAGATGTGCGGCTCTGCTTCCGTGGCGCGCACCTCGAATCGGGATGCAGAAAGGTAGATTTCAAAGCAGGGGCCGAAGGCTCCGCCGATGTAGAAATAGAGCTTGCGGACTTCTGCCGCTGCATCCACCACCTGCTGCGGGTCACGGAATCCGAAATCGCGCCGGCATGCCCGGCAGTGGTGGGCAAAGCCGATGCGCGGCGCCGTATCACGGCTGCCGCAGCGGGGGCAGGGGGTAGTGTTCATAGGAAAAGTGCGTTTCAGAACTCGAAGCCCATCTGCTCGTGGATGGAATCATCGAGCCCCTGTTGCTCATCAGTGGGGAGAGCCGGTGCCGCATCCGGTACAGGGGCAGGGGGCTGCGCTGCTGCAACGGGTGCTTCGGTGCTGCCATCGAGCAGGGCGCTGAGGGTGCCCACCGGGGTGGCGGGTGCCTCCGGTGCGGGGGATTCGGCTCCTTCCTCGGCGGCGGCGCTGGGCATGATGCGGGAGATGCGCTCCACCTGGTTCTTGGTCACGATGTTGCCGAGCACGCTGCGGCCTTTCACACGCAGTTTGCCGAAGTCGAAGGGAATCGGGCGTCGCAGGCGGCGCAGCTGGTTCTTCAGGTACACATTCACCTGCATGGCGCTGCTTTCCTCCTCGGTCTTATGCACGGTGAAGAAGAACACGCGGCTGCCTTTGGTGCCCTGGGTGAGCTGGTATTCCTTGTCGCGGGTGAAACCGCCCAGCTTGAAGCGCTTGGCGTAGGTGATGCCTTCCTTGCCATCCCGGTAAATCATGTTGAATACCCAGTCGTCCGTGGGGCGCAGCACGCTGATGTGCAGCAGCTTTTTGCCCACGTAGAACTTCTCCTGCACGCGGCGCACGGAGAGCACCCCCTGGTTGTCGATGATGAGGATATCGCTCATGGTGGAGCACTTGTCCACGGCTTCTCCGCCTTTCTTGATGCCGTAGCCCGCAAAGCCTTCTTCATCGATGTAGAGCGTCTCGTTCTCCACTGCTGCCACGGCGCGGGTAACGGTGTCGAAGGTGGTGAGCTCGGTGCGGCGCGGCCAGTTGGCTCCGTATTTCTTCTGGAGTTTCTCGAACCAGCGGATGGTGTATCTGGTGAGCTGGGCCAGGTTCTTGCGGCACTGCTCGATTTCGCCCTCCAGCCCGCAGATGTGTTCCTCCGCTTCGTGGATTTCGTACTTGGCAATCTTCTTGATGCGGATTTCGGTGAGGCGGATGACGTCCTCCCGCGTGACGGGGCGGATGAAATCTTTGACAAAGGGTTGCAGGCGCTCCTCAATCTCGGTGAGGGACTGCTCCCAGCTTTCACTTTCCTCCAGCACTTTGTAGATGCGGTTCTCGATGAAGATTTTTTCCAGACTGGCCTGCATCCAGCTTTCCTGCAGCTCGGCCAGCTGCACCTCCAGCTCGCGGCGCAGGGTGTCCTTCGTGTTATCGACGTTGATTTTGAGAATCTCGCTCACGCCCATGAACACGGGCTTCTTGTCCACGATGACCACGGCTTTCGGAGAGATGCTCACCTGGCATTCCGTGAAGGCATAGAGGGCGTTGCAGGTCTTTTCCACATCCTGCCCGGCTTGGAGGTGCACCAGAATATCCGCCGTGGCGGCGGTGTTGTCCTCAATCTTAGCCACCTTCAGCTTGCCTTTCTCCATGGCATTCTCGATGCTCTGGATGACGGATTCGGTGGTGGTGCCGTAGGGAATTTCGGTGATGCGGATGAGCTTTTTGGTGCTGGTGTCCAGTTTGGCGCGGCAGCGCAGTCGGCTGTTGCCGGTGCCGTCGTTGTAGCCGCTCACATCCAGCCGGCCGCCGGTGGCGAAGTCCGGGTAGAGCTCGAACTCCTCGCCGCGCAGGTAGTGGATGGCGGCTTCAATGAGTTCGTTGAAATTGTGCGGCAGAATGAGGCAGTTCATGCCCACGGCAATGCCCAGCGCACCCTGTGCCAGCAGCAGCGGGAACTTCACCGGCAGGGCCACGGGTTCCTTGTTGCGGCCGTCGTAACTGAGCTTCCATTCCGTTACCTTCGGGCTGTAGACCACCTCCTTCGCAAACTGGGAGAGACGGGCTTCGATGTATCGCGGGGCGGCGGCGGCATCGCCGGTGAGGATGTTGCCCCAGTTGCCCTGCGGGTCGATGAGCAGCCCTTTCTGCCCCAGGGTGACCAGCGCACTGCCGATGGAGGCATCGCCATGCGGGTGGTATTTCATTGTATCACCCACGATATTGGCCACTTTGTTGTAGCGGCCGTCGTCCATGCGCTCCATGGAGTGCAGAATGCGGCGCTGCACGGGTTTCAGACCGTCAATGATATGCGGAACGGCGCGTTCCAGAATCACATACGACGCGTATTCCAGATAGTAATCGCCGAACATTTTCTGAATAAGGCTCGGGTTTTCCTGCAGGTATACGGGTGTGATGTCTTTGCTCATGGATTGCGGGGATTCTATCATACTGTGGGTGTCATTTCAAGCAAGAAGCGCGTGAATGTCATTGACAAAGCGCCTTTCAGACGTTAGAGTAGAGAGGCTTTCGTATGAAGAAACTCTTTTTCACCCTGATTCTGCTCATGCTGGTGGCGGCAGCTGCGGCCGTGTATTGGTATGCTCCGGCACGTGAGGTGTCCATGGGACTGTATGAAAAATGCGTAGCTCTGAGCCAGCCGTCTGCAGGGCCTGAAGCTCCCGCTGCGGTTCAGCCACCCCCGGCCACAGAACCGGAACCTGCACCCGCTCCCGCACCTGTGCCTGCTGAGGCAGAGCCGGAAGCAACACCGGAACCGGTTTCCGAGCCGGAGCCTGCCCCCGAGCCTGAGCCGGAGTCTGCCCCCGAGCCTGAGCCGGAGCCTGCCCCCGAGCCTGAGCCGGAGCCTGCCCCTCTACCTGCCATGAATGCCGAAGCTGAGGCTCTTCTGCCAAAGGCGGAGGCTGGTGATGCAGTGGCGCAGTTCAATCTGGCCCGCCAGTATGTGCTGGGTGAGGGCATGGCCGTGAATCGCGCGGAATTCCTCCGCTGGTGCCGCACTGCGGCCGATCAGGGGCTGCCGGAAGCTCAGTATACCCTGGGCATGTGCTACCGTCAGGGACTGGGCGTGGAGCAGAACGAAGAAGAGGCTGCCCGCCTGCTGAAGCTTGCGGCGGAGACCGGCTATACACCGTCAAACTGATTTTCAACACCTTTCATTCATTTATTTATGGCAAATCTTATTGTACACGGAAAAGAGAATGTCGTATCTCCTGCATTCTACATGCCGAACCGCATGACGGCGGAGTCGGTCAAGGCCTTGCACAAATTGCTGCAAGGCAAGGTGTGCTATCTGGTAGACCCCACATTTCTGCTGTCGGATGAGGTCATGAGCAGCCTCAGGACGCTTGATGCAGAGATCGAGTACTTCGACTTCCGCCACACGACTTCCCTTTCTGTGCGCGAGCAGATTCGTGCCCGCATGGCCGAGGGCATGAGCGTGGTGTTCATGCCGGGGCAGGTAGCCAAGTGGCGTGGCACGTACAGCGATGTGCCCTCTCCCTTCCTGCGCCACGTGGGCAGCCTGCACATTTCCCCCGTGCCTTTGTTCCTGGGCCACTACGGCAATACGGTGCAGACTCTCTACCGCGATTGCGAGGATGTTGACACGCATGAGGAGTTCTGCATCCTGCCGAAGCTGGCAGCCGGCCCGCAGACCGGTGAACGCCTGATGGCCGCCTGGCTGGAGAAGAGTGCCGAGCTCTTTGCTGCTCAGCCGCTGCTTTCCACTTCTGTCACCACCAACCTGGTGCATGCCCTCAAGCAATTCCCTAAGACGGAGATTGTGGACGGCATGACGCACGCCGCCCTGCCGCATTTCAAGGCACTGGGTGTGAGCATGGCGGTGGCGAAGATGCTTAGCAAGCGCGATGATAAGCGCATCGGTGTGATTCTGCCGCCCGGTGCCGGTGGCGTCATTGCCACGCTGAGCTGCATGCTGGCCGGGGTGACGCCTGTGATGATTAACTATGCCTCATCTGCTGCTGCGTTTGAGAGCACGGTGCGTCAGGCCGGATTGAAGACCTTTATCACCGCCCGCAAGTTCATGCAGAAGCTGCCGCAGTTCCCCTGGCCGCCGGAGGAGCAGCTGATTCTGGTGGAGGACCTGCTGACAAAGACGCCCAAGTCCACCCTCATAGCCAACGTGTTGAAGGCCAAGATGCTCCCGGCATCCCTCATCTGCAAGATGTACGATACCGATTCCCGCAAGGATGGGGATGAAGCGGTGATTCTCTTCACTTCCGGCTCCAGCGGCGAGCCCAAGGGGGTGGTGCTCACCCACCGCATGCTCATGGCCAATGTGTGCCAGTGCGCCTGCCGCCTGGATATGACCGATTGCCGTTTCCTGGCCAGTCTGCCCATCTTCCACAGTTTCGGCATGACGGTGAACATGATGCTCTCCATGATGACCGGTTGCATGGTCTGCTCCTATCCGAACCCGACCGATGCCCGCACGCTCAACGAGCTTATCAAGCGTTACCGGCTTACCCTTGTGTGTGCCACGCCCACCTTCTCCCGCGCCATGCTGCGCCGGGCCGATGCTGATACCTTCAAGAGTGTGCGCTACTTTGTGATGGGTGCTGAGAAGTTGCAGGCAGATCTGGAGAAGGAGTTCATCGAGAAGTGCGGCGTGTACCCCATGGAGGGCTACGGCCTCACGGAAACCGCCCCGGTTATCGGCGCCAACATGCCTGAGCCGGAGCGCGTGAAGGGCTCCAAGTTCTTTGTGCCCGGCACGGTGCGTCCCAGCGTGGGGGCCATGCTGCCCGGCATTGCCATCCGCATCACCGATGTGGACGACGATACCAGGGAACTCCCGCTTACCGAGCGCGGCATGATCTGGTTCAAGGGTGCCAACGTGTTCAACGGTTATATCGGTCGCCCCGAGCTGAACAAGGAAATCTTCCGCGACGGCTGGTTCAAGACCGGCGATATCGGCCAGATGGATCTCAACGGCTTCCTGACCCTCGGTGGCCGCCTTTCCCGCTTTTCCAAGATTGGTGGTGAAATGGTGCCGCACGAAGGAGTGGAACTTGCCCTCTCCGATGGCTTTGGCTTGAATGCCGAGGATGGCGTGCAGATTGCCATTGCCGGTGTGAGCGACTCGCAGAAAGGCGAGGCCCTGGTGCTGCTCTCCGCCATGCCGCAACACCAGAAGAGCTCTCAGGCCAATGAAATCCTCCAGGACATCCGCACCATGCTGGCGGACAAGGGCATGCCCACCCTCTGGGCTCCCAAGTACCTGGTGCCGGTGGAAGCCATCCCCGTGCTGCCCACCGGCAAGCTCGACCTCCGAGCCTGCAAGCTCCTGGCAGATGAAGCCCTGGGTATGCAGGGCTGACGTCCGAGCGCAGCGAGGATATCGTCTGCCGCAGACAGATATCGTCCATGCGCAGCATGGACGATATTCAGGCCTGGTGGCCTGAACGAGATCCGCGCTTTGCGCGGACGTCAGATTAAACCCACAGCAATTTCATCGGCCACGAGGTGGCCGGAGCGGGTGAGGAGGAGACGGCCAGCGGGTGTGAGGGTGGCGAGACCTTCGTTCCGGAGCATGGTGATGAAGGAGTCATCCTGTGGGCGGAGCATGGCGGGGGGCAGGCCTTCATCGGTGCGGAGCAGGAGGCCCAGCAGTTCGGTGCGGCGGGTGGCGGGGTCGAGTTTTTCTGCGGTGCCGGGGGGCAGGGTGCCGGATTGCAGGGCGGCGGTGTAGGCGGCGGTGTCGCCGGCGTTGCAGTAGCGCACACCGTTCATGGTGCCGACGGCGCCGGGACCGAGGCCGCAGTAGTCCTCGCCATGCCAGTAGGCGAGGTTGTGCTGCGATTCGCAGTCGGGACGGGCGTAGTTGGAGATTTCGTAGTGCCGGTAGCCGGCGGCGGTGAGTAGCTCATCTGCCAGGGTGAACATGGCTACATCCGTCTCTTCATCGCCGGCGGTGGCGCCGTAGTGGCGGAAGAAGTCGGTGTCTTCCTCGTAGGAGAGGTTGTAGGTGGAGATGTGGTCAGGCTGCAGGGCGAGGGCGCTTTGCAGGATGTGCTCCCACTGCTGCACACTCTGCCCCGGCAGGGAGAACATGAGGTCGATATTCACCTGCGGAATACCGGCCACGCGCAGCAGGTGGATGCTTTCGGCCACGTCCTCCGGGCTGTGTTCGCGCCCCAGGAGCCTGAGCAGCCCGGCATCGAAGCTCTGCACGCCCAGGGAGACGCGGTTGATGCCCAGCTGCCGCCAGTGCTGCACCTTGGCGGCGGTGAAGGTGGCAGGGTTGCTCTCGAAGCTCCATTCCTGCACCTGGCTGAGGTCGAGCCAGCTGCGCAGACCGCTCACCAGCAGCTCCAGATGGGTGGGGGAGAGCATGCTGGGGGTGCCGCCGCCGAAGTAGATGGTGCGCGGCGCGGTTCCCTGCGGCAGCCGCAGCCGCGCCTCCGCCCCCACGGCCTGAGCATAGCCACGGATGTCGCTGCGCCCCGGGGTGTGCTTGAAGAAGGCGCAGTACGGGCAGATGCGGTGGCAGAAGGGGACGTGGATGTAGAGGTGCATGCGGCTTTGTTAAAAACGGAGGGCCGGGAAGATACCCGGCCCTCGCGCAAATATGTGCTTGAGCTACTTGCTTTACAGCTCGGCAGCGGCCGGGGTGTCAAGGAAGTACTTGGCATCGGCATGGTTCTGCAGGTAGGAGGCAGCCACGTCGATGGTCACGGGGCCGTTGATGGCCTTGTTCACGATGGAAGCCTTCTTCTCGCCCCAGGCCATGAGACGCACCTTCTTGGCGCCCATGATGGTGGCCACACCCATGGTGATGGCGGTGCTGGGCACGTTGTCGAAGCCACCGAAAGCGGGGGCGGCGTCGGTCTTGGTCAGGTCGTCCAGGTGCACCGGGCGGG
>CAZTAX010000003.1:0-40536 GCA_964611765.1 uncultured Akkermansia sp.
TGTTACCTCACATGAGCGTACAACACATCAATCTTTAATTGCCAGAGCAATAAGATCAAAGACTTCAAACTCATCCTTCCCGAAAAAGGTCAGTGGGTCGATGCGCGCTGGCTGAGCGACGCCGATCTCTCCACCTCGGTGGACTGCAGCCACATCGATATCAAATTGCGCGTGGCGGTTCCCAAACCGAGCACCAGACGCGTTATCGTTGTCGGCACCGCCAAGGCAGAAATCTCCCCCGGTAAGGAAAGCAAGCGGGTAGGCCCCATCCTCTACCACAGCATCCCCAAAGGCTCCCGGACCATCGAAATCACTGTCGAAAAAGAAAAAGGCGCCAGACTGAATGAAATCATCTTCCGGTAAGGGGGAAAGCCGCCGTTTTTACTTGACACATCACCACCTATCTGGCAGATTATACGCCGGTAAAAGTTTACTTTTTTCAAAACAATGGAACCTTACAGCATGAAGAACCCGTTCCCGGCCACGGTGCTGGGAGTCCGCTCAGTTACCAAACCCGGCAGCGCCAAAGAAACCATCCATGTGGATTACTCCCTGGAGGGTTCCGGGCTGACCTACACAACGGGCGATGCTCTGGGGGTGATTCCCTGCAACGACCCTGCCCTGGTGGATGCCCTGATTGCGGCTCTCGGGCTTGACCCTGCCGCCGAAGTACCGACCCCCAGCGGAGAATCGGCTCCGCTGCGCGAAGCGCTCATCAGCTCATACGATATCACCAATCTGAAGAAGGGCAACCTGACCAAGTGGAACGCCGTGGCCAACAGCGAAAAGCTGGCCGGCATTCTGGCCGATAAGGACGCTCTCAAGGATTTCTGCTGGGGTCGCGACCTGCTCGACCTTGCTACCTGCCCCACCTGCAAGGCCACTTTCCCGGATGCGGCCTCCTTTGTGAGCATCCTCGGCAAGATTTCCCCGCGTCTGTATTCCATCGCCTCCAGCCCGGATGCCGTACCCGGGCAGGTTTCTCTCTGCGTGGGCGCTGTGCGCTTCACCACCAACGACCGCAAGCGCGGCGGCGTGTGCTCCACCTTCATGGCCGACCGTCTGCAGCCCGGTGATAAGGTTAAGGTGTTCGTGCACAGCAACAAGAACTTCCGCCTGCCCGAGGATGGCAACACGCCCATCATCATGGTGGGCCCCGGCACCGGTATTGCCCCGTTCCGCGCCTTCTGGCAGCAGCGCGTGGCCGACAACGCCGCCGGCCCCATGTGGCTTTTCTTCGGTAACCCCTATCAGGCCACCGACAACTGCTACGAGGACGAGACCGCCCCCCTGGTGGAAAGCGGCAAGCTCAAGCTCTCCGTAGCCTGGAGCCGAGACCAGGCCTACAAGATTTACGTACAGAACCTCATGGAGCAAGCCGGAGAGGAAATCTGGCAGTGGCTCGAAAAGGGTGCCGCGTTCTACATGTGTGGCGATGCCAACCGCATGGCCAAGGACGTGGAGAAAGCCCTGCTCGCCATCATCTCCAAGTACGGCAACCGCTCCGAAGAGGAAGCCGCCGCCTACCTGGCCGATATGAAGGCAGCCAAGCGTTACCAGAAAGACGTTTATTAAATGCAGATTGCAGAATGCAAAATGCAGAATAATCAGTGAGCGAGCTGCCGTCCGGCAGCTCATGAACAAAAAAAAGCCTGAGCTGAGCTCAGGCTTTTTTGCTTGGATGTGTTATTTTCTGAATTATGCCTTCTGCGAGAGATACTTCGCAACACCTTCGTGGGTGGCCTGCATGGCTTCCTGGCCGGGGTGCCAGCCGAGGGGGCAGACCTCGCCGTACTGCTCGTAGTGCTGCAATGCATCCACCATACGGATTGCCTCATCAATGGAGCGACCCAGCGGCATATCGTTCACAAGCTGGTGGCGCACAATGCCCTGCTTGTCGATGAGGAAGAGGCCGCGGTAAGCTACCAGCTCCCCCTTCACCTGCAGCTTGCCGTGCGCGTCCACATAGCGTTCGCCGGCCAGCACATCAAAGGCATCGGCTATAGTCTTGTTCGTATCGGCCACCAGCGGATAACTCACGCCGCTGATACCGCCTTCGCACTGAGGCTTCTGGCACCAGGCCCAGTGGCTGTACTCGGTATCGGTGGAGCAGCCGACCACCACAGTGTCTCGCCTGGCGAACTCCGGCAGCGCCGCCTGGAAGCCCAGCAATTCTGTGGGGCATACGAATGTAAAATCCTTCGGGTAGAAGAAGAACACAACGTACTTCTTATCCACATAGTCCTGAAGACTGAAATCGTTCACGATTTCGCCATTCACCACTGCGGTTGCCTTGAATATGGGAGCTTGTTTTCCTACTAACATGATATGCAATTGTTGGTTGTTGGAGTTATGATACACTAACTCTTGATTCCGTTCAAGCTTTTTTAGAATTTTTCTAAAACTTTTTTTCGTATCTTGCCAGATTTCTGAAAATATGATAAGGTATAAGGCGTATGGAAACACCGGGAGCAAGACTCACCTCACTGGATGCCCTGCGGGGGCTGGATATGCTCATAATCGTGGGGTTAGATGCATTAGTCTATGCACTGTATCCGGTCAGTGGCGGTGGAGAAACCTGGGAGTTCTTACGCGAACAGATGAGTCATGCTCCCTGGGAAGGTCTGAGATTCTATGACTGCGTGTTCCCTCTTTTTGTGTTCATGGCGGGCATGGCCATGTGTTTTTCGCAACTACGGAGAATGGATGCTCCGGCGTGGAAAACCATGCTGCACCTCTGGAGCCGTGCGCTGATACTGGTGCTGCTGGGCTTCCTGGTCAACGGGAACATCAGCTGGGATTTATCCGCCATGCGCTGTGCCTCAGTGCTGGGGCTCATCGGGCTTTCGGGGGCACTGGCCGGCACCTTCACCCTGCTCTGCGGTGGTCGCATTCTGCCGAATCTTGTGCTGGCCGGTCTTATTCTGGGCGGCGTAGGCGCAGCCCAGCACCTGTGTGGTGACTATACCCCCGCAGGTTGTTTCAATGCCAAGGTAGATGCCCTGCTTTGCCCCGGCGTGCTGCACAGCGGCAGCTATGACCCAGAAGGGCCCTTCTGCATCATCTCCGCCACAGCACTCTCCTTGCTGGGCTATTGCGCCGGGCGGCTCTTTCTGAATATAGCCCGCGCACCACTGCGAGTAGTGACCATGCTGGCCAGCGGGCTCATTCTGCTGGCGGGCGGCTGGTGGCTGCCTTGCATCAAGGGAATCTGGACACCTGGTTTTGTACTCTGCTGCGCCGGTATAAGTGCCATCCTCATGGCCGTGTTCCACCTGGTCATTGACGTGCTGGGGCTGGTGCGCTGGTGTCTGCCGCTGCGCATCGTGGGGCTGAACGCTCTGGCCATCTATATCGTCACGCATCTCATCAGCTTCCCCATGCTCACGCATCGCATGCTGGGCGGCACCTGGGCACTGTTCCTCTCTGCCGACTGGCAACGCGTGGCCAATGCCGCCAGCGCCCTGCTGCTGGCCTGGTGGCTGTGCTGGTTCCTGTACAAGAAGCGCGTATTCATCAAGCTGTGAATTCAAAGGAACGTGGCGTGGTTTTTGCTTGCTTCGCGCGTGTGTGCGTGTTAAGCTATGCGGTAGCATGAAAGTTATCACGATTTACGGCAGCAAGAGCGACCTTCCTTTCATGGAACCGGCTCGCGTATACTTCCAGGAGAACAATGTTGAACACGAGGAGGTAATCTACTCTGCCCACCGCGATTTACCCGCCCTTATCGAATACCTTAAAGGGCTGGAAGCAAGCGGCACGAAAGCAGTGCTGCTCTGCGTGGCCGGGCTTTCCGCCGCCCTGCCCGGCGTGGTGGTGATGAACACCGAACTGCCCGTCATCGGCGTGCCGGTTCCCTGCGGCCCGCTGAATGGCGTAGATGCCCTGCTGGCTATCTCCCAGCTGCCGGGAGGCGTGCCTGCCACCACCGTGGGGCTGCACAAGAAGGCCCCCGTGAATGCCGCCATGGCAGCCCACCGCATCATCAAACTGGCTGAATAACCCAACGGGCACACGCCCCGACTCTGCAATGAGTACGCCTAAAGACCTTCTCACCATCGACTCGCTGAGCGATACCGACATCCGCAGCATCCTGAAAGGAGCTGCGGAAATGAAGCAGGTATTCTGCAGCGGCAAGACTCACCCGGCCCTGGCCGGGAAATCAGTGCTCACCCTGTTCTATGAACCCAGCACCCGCACGCGCTCCTCGTTCGAACTGGCGGCGCGACGCCTGCAGGCAGATGTGACCACCTTCACCGTGGCCACCTCATCCGTGGTCAAGGGAGAAAGCGTGCACGATACCATCGACACGCTCATGAGCATGCACATGGACTACATCATCGTGCGCCACAAGAACAGCGGCATCCCGGCCGTCATCGGACGCCATGCCAGGGCCTCCGTCATCAACGCCGGTGACGGAGCCCACGCGCACCCCAGCCAGGCATTCCTGGATGCCTTCACCCTGCAGGAAAAATACGGAGAGCTGTGCGGCAGACGCGTGGTCATCATCGGCGATATTCTGCACAGCCGCGTGGCCCGCTCCACCAGCACCATCCTGAAGCGACTCGGTGCAGCAGTGGCATACATGGGCCCCGGCCCGCTGGTGCCGCATGAGAAATACACCGGTATTCCCCGCTTCACGAACTGGGATTCCGTGTTCGAATGGAAGCCGGATGTCATCTACCTGCTGCGCGTGCAGAATGAGCGCATGGACACGCCCTTCTTCCCCTCGGCGGATTATCACAATGCCTTCGGCGTGACCGAGGAACGCCTGAAGCGCATCGATGACCTGGATCTGAGCATCATGCACCCCGGCCCGGTGAATCGCGGCGTGGAGCTGTGCGACAACGTCATGGAATACCGCAACTGTCTCATCTGCAACCAGGTCGAAAACGGCGTGGCGGCCCGCATGAGCATTCTTTCGTACCTCACCCCCCGGACTCAGAACAATGACTAGTACTTACATTCGGAATGCCACCTGGGCCCCCACGGGTGAGAAGTTCGATATCCGCCTGGCACCGGGCCACAGCCAGGTTGTACCGGAATTCGGCGGTATCACCATCAGCGATGCTGAGGTGAGCCCCGCCGGTCAGATGAATATCCCGGAGCGGGCACGAGCCATTGATGCCACGGGCAAGCTGATTCTGCCGGCCCTGTTCGACATGCACGCCAAAGTGGAAATCGAAGGCCGCAGTAAGCGCGAATCCGTGACCCGCACCGGCCAGGCCGCCGTGCAAGGCGGCGTGTGGGGGCTTCTGGTGCAGCCCACCGCCGGCTTCATGTTTGACAACAGCGCCGCGCTCGACAGTTTCCGCGATGCCGTGGGCCAGCGCTCCGCTGCCGAAATGATTCCTGCCGGCTGCATCTCCCAAGGCATGAAAGGCGAGCAGCAGGCTCCCTACAATACGCTCGCCGCGCGTGGCATCAGCATCCTGAGCGATGGCGGCGAGCGCCCCGCTAACCTACTCATGATGCACCGCGCCATGAAGTATGTGGCCGAGCTGGGCATGACTATGGCCATCCGAGGCGATGTGCCCAGCATCACCGCCAACACTTACATGCACCCCGGCACCACTTCCTAC
Source organism: uncultured Akkermansia sp. (assembly GCA_964611765.1). Lineage (GTDB taxonomy): Bacteria > Verrucomicrobiota > Verrucomicrobiia > Verrucomicrobiales > Akkermansiaceae > Akkermansia. Next base: position 5,583 of record CAZTAX010000003.1, read on the forward strand.
AAACTGGGCCTGCACGGCACCCCTGCCTGCGCTGAGGAAATCGGGTTGGAAATCATCGTGCGTCTGGCGCAGGATGCCGGCTGCAAGCTGCATGTGCAGACCGTGAGCACGGCGGAGGGCGTGGAAATCATCCGCCGCGCTAAAGCCGCCGGCTGCAAGCTGACTGCGGAAGCAGCCCTGCACCACCTGCTTTTCACCCATGAGAACGTGGGTGATTACGACACAAACTACAAGACTCTGCCGCCGCTGCGCGACAAGGCCGACACAGAGGCCCTGCTGGCCGGTGTGAAGGACGGCACCATCGACTGCATTGTCTCCGACCATACCCCATGCTCCCCCTTTGCCAAGAAACAGGACTTCCCCTCCGCACCGCAAGGCATGTGCCTGCTGGATCACTTCCTGCCCACGCTCTACACCCACCTGGTAAAGCCCGGCAGACTAAGCTGGAGCGAACTGGTGAAAGTCTGCTGCGTGAACCCCTGCACCATTGCCTGCCCGGATGTGATGGACGCCGGGGAACCGGAAGGCATGCCCCTGCTACTGTTCGACCCTGAAACGACCTCCTGCGTCACCGAAGAAACACTCCCCTGCGGCACACTGAATACCCCGCTTCTGGGACAGACTCTCTGCGGCAGCGTCACTCTCCCTCTCCAATAAAGCCATGATTATCTACATCATCAGCGATGGCAAGAAAGGCCACCTTTCCCAGACCCGCGGGCTGGCCAGCGCCCTTATCGAACAAGCCACCGAGCGCACCCCCGGGTGCAAGCACGAATGCTTTGAGGTGGACATCACCGGGCTGAGCTGGCTGAAAAAGCTCTTCTACAAAGGCAAAGAGCTCACCTACCCCCGCCCTGATCTCATCCTGTGCGCAGGGCACGGCACGCACCTGGCAGCCCTGAGCCTGGCTCGCCACCTGCGCTGCCTGTGCATGGTGTGCATGCGCCCGAGCCTGCCCGCCAGCATGTTTGATTTGTGCATCACCCCGCGTCACGACCTGCCGGACGGTTTTGAAGCCAACGGACAGGTATTCCCGACAAACGGCGCCATCAACAGCATCCGGCCGACCCCGGATGTGCAGAAAACGCAAACGCTCATCCTCATCGGCGGACCCAGCAAAAGCTACAACTGGGATGCCGAGCTCGTGCTTAACCAGCTCACGTCCATTGCCCGCCTGACTACCACCCCCATTGTGCTCACCACCTCGCGCCGCACTCCGAGCGACTTCGTGCACGATGTAACCACGGCCTGCCCGAATATCCGCGTCATTCCCGTGGAGGAAACCGGGCAGGACTGGGTACCGGAAAATCTGGCCAAAGCCAAGGAAGTGTGGGTGACGCAGGACAGCGTGAGCATGGTATACGAAGCGCTCTCCAGCGGCGCACCGGTAGGCATCATTGAAATGCCGGCCAAGGAAGGCCCGCACAAGCCGGATGCCTCCCGCATTGCACGCGGCCTGAACATGCTCATATCCGAAGGCAGCGTATGCCGCTTCACCGAATGGGCCAAAACGAACACCATTCCTCAGACCGGCACGGTGATGAACGAAGCAGGCCGGGCCGCCACCTACATTCTGGATAACTTCCCCAAGCTCCTGCCATGAAAGTGATGCACCTGCTGCCCTCCCTCAGCTCCGGCGGAGTGGAACAAGTAGTACTTGAACTCTGCGAGGGGCTCAGCTCCCGCGGAATTGAAAATGTTGTTGTCTCGGCAGGCGGCAGCATGGTGCCGGCCATCGAGGCCACCGGGGCTCGCCATATCACCCGCCCCATCGGCAAGAAGAGTCTGTTCACACTCCTCCAGGTAGGTAAGACAGCACGCCTGATTCGCGCAGAAAAACCGGATGTGCTGCATGTGCATTCCCGCGTGCCAGCCTGGGTGGGGCAGCTTGCCTGCAAGCGCATTCCGGCAGCAGAGCGTCCGGTCATCGTTTCTTCCTTCCACGGGTTCCACTCCGTAAACGCCTACTCGGCGGTCATGGCCAGGGGAGACAGGGTAATTGCCGTGTCGGAGTGCATGCGCCGGCATATCCTGGATAACTATCCCAAGACCCCGGATGAGCGCATCACGGTCATTCCCAACTCCATTGACGCATCGAAATTCAACCCGGAATACAAACCCACGCAGGAATGGCTCGAAAAGTGGTACACGGATTACCCGGAGCTGAAAGGCAAATATACGCTGTGTCTGCCGGGCCGCATCACCCGGCTGAAAGGAGCCCCGCATCTCGGCCCCATTCTCCGGCATCTGCGAAGCAAGGGCATCCCGGCTCACGCCGTCATTGTGGGCGAGACGAAAAAAGGAAAGGAAGCATACCGCGATGAAGTACAAGCCGGCTTTACCGAAGCAGGCGTGGCAGATTGTGTGACCTGGACCGGGCACCGCAAGGACCTGGCCGATGTGCTCTGCGCCTGCGATGTGACCCTGTCCCTGACCCTGCAGCCGGAATCATTCGGCAAGACCACGCTGGAGGCCCTTTCCCTGGGCCGCCCCGTGGCCGGCTATGAGCACGGTGGCGTGGGCGAGCAGCTGCGCCAGTTCCTGCCGGCCGGCATGGTACCCACCGGTAACACCACTGTCATGGCCGAATTGCTCGAAAAGTGGTACACAGACCGCCCTGTGCCGCTCACCCCGGTTCCGGCACCCTACCGCCGGGAGGATATGATACAATCCCATATCGACCTCTACAACGAGCTCTGCAGGAAGTAAGGCATGAACGTGCTCCACATCAGCCCGCGACTCCGCCCCGGCGGAGTGAACAAGCTGGCAGCTGACCTTGCCTGCGGATTGCAGCAGGCAGGATTCCGGAATACCGTGATTTCTCCGCCTAATGAACTGGTGGGCAAACTGGCGGCATCTTCCGTGCAGCACCACAGCTCGCACAATATTGCCATCTTCACCTATCTGAAAGAACTGCGCCGTGTGCGACTTCTTATCGAAAGCACCAGAGCAGACATCATTCTGGCCTATACAACACCGGCCGCCAATCTTGCCTGGCGCGCATGCCGCAATATACCGGAAGAAGAACGCCCCCGCATTATCGGGATCCACACCACCTACCCGAAACATCCCGGATGGGGGGCCAGTCTGGAACGCTGCGATGCTCTGGTGGCCATCTCCCGTCATCTGCGCAATGAACTCACGGAACGAGCCGGGCTGGATTCCGAACGCAATATCTGGGTCATTCCATACGGCGTGAATGAGGAGCTCTGCCACCCGGGCTATAAACCATCCGAAGCGTGGATTGAGCAATGGATGCGCGCAAACAGAGAACCGGAGGGTACCTTATCCATCTGCATTCCAGGAGCGATTACTCCCTTGCACGGGCTGGAAGACCTTGGGCCTATACTCACACGACTCAATAAAATAAGCGTGCCGGTTCATGTCTATATAGCAGGAGACACTGCTCGAGCCGATAAAAAATACCTCCACAAACTCAGAAAGTTATTCGACAAGCTCAACATCGCCAGTCAGATTTCCTGGCTGGGGCACCGACCGGATCTGCGGGATGTCATCTGCATCTGCGATGTGGTGCTTTCCCTGGCCAAGGCACCGGCCTGTCACGATCGGGTCGTGCTGGAGGCCCTTTCCCTGGGGCGCCCCGTGGCAGGCTATGACCACGGTGTGGTGGGCGAACTGCTGGATATTTTTCTGCCGGAAGGCCGCGTTGCGCCCCATGACACTGCCGGCATAGCCGACAGGTTGGAACAGTGGCATGCCTACCGACCGCACATGAGCGAAACTCTCCCCTACCCTTACCGTCTGGGAGATACCATCCGCAGCGTGGCGGAACTCTGCACCTCGCTCTGCCAGCGCAGCAAAGGCTGATGCCAACATTGACAAAAGGGGGAAAATGGTGTAACCTTTTGCCCCGCACAGATTTTTAGAAATGATAAGCTTTACGAACCTTTCCCGTTACACCGACATCGGCTCCAACTGCTACCTGCTCGATATGGACGGTGTACGCATTGTGCTGGATTCCGGCATGCATCCCAAGAAAGATGGTGCTGAGGCCACCCCGGAGTTCCACCTGATCGGAGCTGCCGACCCCGATACCATTTTCGTCACCCACTCCCACCTGGATCACATCGGCACCCTGCCCGTGCTGCAAGATAAATATCCCGCGGCTGAGGTGAATATGACCTCAGCCACCTGTGAGGTAGGGCTCGCCATGCTGCATAATTCCGTGAACGTGATGACGGCCAAACGCACGCAGGAAGGCATCATCGACTACCCGTTCTACACCCATGCCGAGCTCGACCATGTAGCCCGCTGCTGGATGCCGCGGCCCTATGGCACCCCGTTCCGCATCGGTCGCAACGGCCGGGTGCTGGCCACCCTGCACGATGCCGGGCACATTCTGGGCAGCTGTGGTGTGGAGCTCGAAAGCGAAAGCGGCACCACCATCCTCTACACCGGCGATGTACAGTTTGATAACCAGACCCTCATAGCCGGAGCAGATTTCCCGCAGAGCGGCATTGATATCCTCATCATGGAAAGCACGCACGGCTGCACAGAGCGAGATGCTGAATACACCCGCGCCGGGGAACTGCGTCGCTTTGCTGATACCATCCGCGAAGTGCTCGAGAATGACGGCGCAGTACTCATTCCCGTGTTTGCCCTGGGCAAGAGCCAGTGCCTGCTCACCGAAATCGGACGCTTCAAGGAACAAGGACTCATCCCCGATGTACCCGTCTACTTCGGCGGACTCAGTTCCAAGATAACAGCTGTCTACGACAAACTGGCCGACAGCACACCACGCCTGAACCCCGGATTCCGCATCAAGGAACACGTGGAGACCCACGGGCTGCCCCGCCAGGGGAAGGCTCCGCTGGTGGTCTCTCCCGGCAATATCTACCTGGTTTCCAGCGGCATGATGAGCGAGCACACCGTCTCGCACATTCTGGCAGAGCAGATTATTACCCACCCGAATGATGCCATCCTCTTCGTAGGCTACAGCGACCCGGAGACCCCCGCCGGCAAAATTAAAGCCGCCGCCCCCGGAGAGCTGGTGCATCTGCGAGAGAAAGGAGGCCAGGCATACCCACTCAAATGCCGTGTGGAGTGCTTCGACTTCTCCGGTCATGCCACCCGCCGGGCTCTTATCGACTATGCGTGCAAGCTGAGCCCGAAGAAGGTTCTGCTGGTTCACGGTGACCCGCCCGCCGTGGATTCATTGAGCGCAGAGCTGCAGGAGCGCATGCCTGGAACGGAGATCATCGTCCCCGAACCAGGCAAACCGGTGCGCCTGAGCTGAGGCGCACTCATTTCCCGTGGTGGTCCACCTCCTGCGTGATGGCAAGGAGGCGGAAATCGTGATGCCCATAGTAACGGATGCACAGAGCCTGTCCTACGGCCGCATCCGGCATCTGCGGCAGACGCAGTGCTCCGGTGTATGGGTTGCTCACCCCGGAATAATAATGGGGCTCCAGGCGTTCCCAATCGACGTTGGCCGTACTGCAGAACTCAAAGTCCGGGTCACTTGCCAGCAGGCGCAGTTTGAACCGGCTGAACTGACGGACGGAATTGAAACTGTTCGCTCCCTCCAGAGGCATGGTCTGCAGCTGAGCTGATATCGGGATGCCCACGCGGTAGGTTCTGCCTGCCTTCACCGTCGGAAGCGCCCTCAGCCCGCCCGCAGTTCCATAGCAACGCACTGTTTCATCCGTTTCCACATCCACAATGCGCAGTTCGGTTCCGGCCAGGTGGTAGGCGCATTTCAGCTCCATATTACAGGCAGCGGTGATTTCCTCCATGCTGTCCAGATGCGGAGTATCGGCACACATACGTTCGAGCACGCACTTACCGCTGCTCTGCACTTTCATGGCAAACCACATTTCGTCTTCCTTTCCGGCGGAACTCTGCAAAGCCGCCATGGAAAGTACCGTCCGCCCCTCAAACACCACACGCTGCCAGGCAGTCACCTGTTGCTCCAGGTTAATGGTCAGCACGGCGAGAGAACCATCTTTCATCAGCACCCAGATATTGAAATTGGCTCCGCGCTGCACGCACCAATCCCGGATCCCGGAAGCAAAAAGATGCTCGGCCAGCATGCTGATATCTGTGGCAGAGAAACCATCCGACTCCAGTCGGTAGGCAATCTCACGCATACGCCTGCCTCCACGCTGCACAAAGAGCACCGTGTTTTCCACAGCGCGAGCAGGCAGCCCTTCGCTGCCGACGGAAGATTGCCTGCTGACGGTAATGGAACTGGGTGTGAGCGCATTTCCAGAGCCCGGCATAACACCCCACTCACTGTCTGAAGTCCCCACCAGCAGCTGCCGGGTGGCGCACAACCAGCAGATTCTGCTCTGATCGCTGCCCATGATGTTGATGTGCAAAGCATCATCATCATTCGAACCCATGCGGAAGTTCTGAAAATCATCAATTACGCTTGCCAGCAGGGTGGTCGGCAAGCCGGGCATGCCACCTAACCACAAGCGCCCCTGAAACATGGCAGAAAAAGCAGGATAGCCATTGCGCTTACCAATAGCCGCCATGCTCCAGCTGCGTGTTGAAAAGCTCACTGGGTTTCCCAGAAACGTCTGCATGACGCGGGCCCGTGCATGTTTTTCATCCGTGACGGACGTAATGCGCAGGCGATATTCTCGTTTCCCTCCCAGGATACGGAACTGCACCATCGCGCCCAGAACAGCAGCATCCGAACTGCACCGGCACACCAGCACCATGCGGCACGGCCGCGGCTCCGAACCGCTGATGGCCCAGTTCTGGCGATTCTCATAATCGGATTGAGAAAAGCTCTTGATACAGACCCAGTCCCACAGGTAGAAATCCGGCTCATCATCCGGCGTATCATAACTGCGCCAGAGCTCCCAGTGAGCATTCCAGGTACCCGTGGTGCTCAATTCCCAGTCACCCTCCACTTCGTACGGTACAAGCTTCTCATCCAGACGCATGATACCGGGTTGGAAATAATGGGGATAATCACTGAGTTTCTTACTACCGTTGAACGCAGATGTCTCATACGGGCGGATGCAGCGGTAGAAATAGTGCATTGAACTCACCTCATCAGTCTGGTGCCATAATGTATCCTTCTGTACAGCTGTGGTGCTGATATCCGGGGCTTCGCTTGTTTTTGTATTCTGCGTCTGATTGGCGAAAAGTGTTCGGCCGGGGATGATTGCATCGGCCAGCAGAATATCAGCATTCGCCAAGTCACTGCTGAACATGTATTCCCCTCCTTCAATGCTCAACCCGGCATAAAGCCCTCCCTGTTCAAAAATGACGGAAAGCAAGCCTTCCTGCTGCGCGTAGGTCTCACGCGGCGCCACATTGAAGCCCGGCTCCACACAGCGCCATGACGTGTCGTTATACCGATACAGCACAACCGGCGGGTGAGTCGGGCAACAAACATAAACCGCATCATTCACCTGATTGAAATGCAATGATGCCAGTTGCTCAGCCGTGGTCCACGGCGTGAGCAGAGTAAAGGCACTTCCATCATCGGCACTCAGCTGTGCTCCATCCTTATACACATGCATGCCGCCGGGGAAGAATTCCAGCATCAGCGCATCATTCTCTGCGTAATGGAAGGGAAAAAGGCGCACCGTCCCCGACTGCAGAGTGCCCAGATACGCCGTGCCCGGGCGAAATTGGATGCCACCGTAGGGCTGGATGCTGAAGTTCGTAATCTCTGCCGCACCCCGCTGGTACGCCTGTAAATCAAACCGGCAAGACAACCAGGGAGAGAGCTCTCCGGATGTAAAACCTAATACAATGGGAATTTCCTGCATACGCTGCCAGATGTATCATGCGCCGGCAACACAGGCAACAAAAAACAGGATGTGGTGACTGCGTTCCACATCCTGCTGATTCGTATAAACAGTTGATTCTTATAAGCCCAGCTCCACCAGAATAGTTGCAGCACGGCGTACGCATTCCTGACAGGGGACACGATTGCAGCCCTTGATTTCCCGGCAGGTCGAAGCTCCGTTTGCCGCCGAGAACGCGGCCAGGATAGCTGCCGATTTCTCAGGCATGACCTGCATGGCACCATACAAAGCCCCGCAGGTTCCCTCCGGCGCACGCCCACCACCACAGGCAGCCATGGGCTCCACTAAATCCTCACGACCGAATGCTGCACACACCGTCTGGGCGCAGTTGTACATGTACGGTTTCTGCCGGAACGTGGCGAGCGCTTGTTCAACGCGGTTCATGGGATTAAAATAACACAACTTATGCAGACTTGTCAAGGTTTCCAGAGCTCACCGCAGGCATCTGTGGGCATGCGCCAATCACCACGTGGCGAAAGCGCGATGCTGCCCACTTTCGGGCCATCCGGCACACAGCTGCGTTTAAACTGCTGCTGGAAGAAACGTCGCAGGAAAGTCTCAAGTGTATTGCCGATAAGTTTTTCGGAGTATTCCCCGGCAAAAGCCACCTGAGCCAGCACGCGCAGCTTGGTCGGTTCTGCTCCGTACTTGATGAAGTGGTAAAGGAAGAAGTCGTGCAAATCATACGGTCCGAGTATATCCTCCGTCTTCTGCTCCATGCTGCCGTCATCCGCAGGCGGAAGCAGCTCCGGGCTCACGGGCGTGTCTATCACGTCCTGAATGGTGGCGGCCAGTTCCGCATTACCGCAGTGCGCAGCCTCATAGGTAAGCAGGCAGCGGATGAGGGTCTTGGGAATCGTGCAGTTGACGGCATACATACTCATGTGGTCACCATTGTAAGTAGACCAACCGAGGGCAATTTCAGACAAGTCGCCTGTGCCGACCACCATGCCGCCGGTCTTATTGGCCAGATTCATGAGAATAGCAGTGCGCTGGCGGGCCTGCACGTTTTCATACGTGCTGGTGCGCAGAGACGGGTCGAAATCCAGTTCCTTGAACTGCAGAAGGCAGGACTCCTTAATGTCCACCTCCTTGAACGTCACCCCAAGCAGCTTCATCATGGACACGGCATTATTATATGTGCGGCCGGTAGTACCGAAACCGGGCATGGTGACAGCAAGAACAGAACTGAGAGGCACATCCAGCAGTCGGCAGGCACGGGCACACACCATGAGAGCCAACGTGCTGTCCAATCCGCCGGAAATGCCGATGACCAAAGTGCGGGCATGGGTATGCTCCATGCGCTTGGCCAGGGATGATGCCTGAATACTCAGAATTTCCTCGCAGCGCGTCAGACGCTCAGCTTCTGCCGGAATGAACGGACGCGAGGGGAGCCAGGCGTAGGCAAGGTCACAGCGGGTATCCATCTTGCCAACGGTTATGCGCCGCACCGGCGGCAGTTCCGCCAGCCGGCGACAATCGTTATAGGTACTTTCTGAGGTGCGGGCCGTTCCCAGACGCTGCAAATCTATATCAGCATAGATGATGTTCGTATCCCGGGCAAACATCTGATTCTCAGCAGCCATTCGCCCATTATCGGCAATGAGTGCCTGCCCGCCATAGACAACATCCTGCGTGCTTTCTCCTACTCCGGCAGAAGAATACACATACGCAGCCAGGCAGCGGGCGCTCTGCTGAGCCACCAGGTTCCGGCAATACTCCGCACCACCGGCCACTGCCGTAGACGCGCCCGGATTAAAGATAACACGTGCTCCCTGCAGCGCCAGCCGGCTGCTGGGCGGAATCACGCTCCACAGGTCATCTGCCAGTTCAACGCCAAATGTGAAATCTGCACCATCGGAAAATATCAAATCCGTACCAATCGGCACAATCCCGAATCCGGGAAGTTCCACCTCGCTCACCCTCAAATCAGACGCAGGGCGGAACTGGCGCAGTTCGTACGAATCGCGGCAATTCGGCAACACGCTCTTGGGAACCAGGCCCAGCACATGCCCGCACCGCATAACGGCTGCCACATTGTACAGGCCTTCCTCCACCATCAGCGGCAGCGTCAGAATAGCCACAGCATCCAGTCGCGCTGTTTCACCGGCAAAATGAGCCAACGCACGCAGCGCAGCCTGTTGCAGATGTGGCTGAAAAAACAAATCCCCACAACTGACTCCGGTAAGGCTCAATTCCGGGAACAGCACTGCGTGTGCTCCGGCTTTGGTTGCCTGCCTCATGGATTTGATCAACTCCTCCGTATTGTGGGCAATATCGGCAACCCTCACCCGCGGAGTCACGGCTGCCAGACGGTAATATCCGTAAGTACTCATAGCAATCTGCACATATTCTGCCAGATTAGCCTCGAATGTCAATCCCGGATTCTGCGTATCTTAAATCGATTCTAAGAAAATTCAATTTATTTGAACATTTTTGCAACCTTCTCATCTCATATTAAACTTGACCGAGCTCTAGAAATATGGCAGAATCCCGTGTCTCCTTCTCATTATCCCTCACGCTATGAAATATACCATTTCGGCATTGTCTCAAAAGACCGGGCTTTCCATCCACACCCTTCGCTATTATGAGAAAGAAGGGTTGCTGCGCTACGTGGAGCGCACGGAATCGGGCCGGCGAGTGTATGGCGAGGCCAGCATGGGATGCCTGCTGGGGGTTTTATGCATGAAACAGGCCGGGATGACTCTGCCCCAGATTAAAGCGTTCATGGATGTAACCATTGAAGGAGCCGAAACACTGCCGCAACGCCTGGAGATGATGCTGAATGCCCGCGAACAACTTATCAAGCTCAAGGTGGCCGTTGACCGGGGGCTCCAGTTGGCTGACTTTTTTATCGGCGGCTGCAAAAATGCCATGAAGGCACTTGAAAATGGGGCTGATCCGGAAGCGGCATTCCCGTATATCACCCGCAACGGTATTATCGACTTCCCTTTCCTGCAGACGGAGGATGGAAAGCTGGAACCCGCCTCACCCCCGTCTGCTTTCGAACTCAAACAAACCGGAAAAAAAGTCAGCAATACAAAAACCACACCCAAAAAGAAAATATGAAGGAACTCGCTAAATGGGCCCCTGTAGGAGGTGCGATCTGTCTCATTGTTGCCGCTTTCATTATCGGCCGCAACTCCCGCCGTGATGTCAAGGAAATCTATTCCATGATTGATCACTACGATAAAATGGGCAGATAAGTCAGCCCTTTTCTCCTTTATACCAATGCGTTGCACCCCGTGTGGATGCAACGCTTTTTTGTCAATACAGATGAAACCCCACCCTGGGCGAATAGGGGATGATGTCCTCCTCCCGGGACATTCGCACCTTGGATGCCCACTCTGCATCTGCCAACAGAGCCCGCCCCACCGCAACTAAGTCAAATTCCCGGGCCCTCAGCCGCCGCAGCAGAGTCTCAAGGCGCATCCCCGGCAAGCCTATTCCTCCGTTCGCTATGACCGGACGCTGAGTCAACATGCGGATCCAACCCGGCAGATTGAGCGGATTTCCCTGAAAAGCCGGTTCTCCCACACCATCACAGGAAAAAATATCGACCCCGGCGGCGCACAGAAGCTGCAAGAGAGAATCCAGCTCAGCCGGAGTCTCTGCCAGAGGGCGCTTCCAGATACCGGAGTCTGATTGAGAAAGGCGGAAAATAACCGGGTATCGTCTGCCTACAGCTTTGCGGACAGCGCTGATAATCCGGCAGGCAAAGCGGGCACGCCCGACCATATCACCACCATATTCATCGCGCCGCAAATTGGTCTCCGGACGCAGAAACTGCTCCACCAGCCCCGCCTGAGCACCGTTGATTTCCACACCATCAAATCCAAGTAAACGAGAGGTATGGGCGGCCTCGGCAAATGCGGCCACCACAGAATCGATGCGGCTCCGGTTCATGGCTTCCCCCCGGACTGCCGGCCTTGCCGGGTTGACTCCACTAGGGCCAATCGGTCCGGCATCAGGATGCGGCAAGTCACCCGAAAGCGGGCGCAGCATGCCGACATGCTCCAACTGGGGAATAATGCGACACGACGTGGCATGCACGGCGCGGCAGATGCCTTTCCAGGCTCTCAGCGCTGCACCGCCACAAAAGCAAGCCATACCGGAATCAGAAGCTGCGGCAGGGTCGGCTATGGCCACAGGCTCCGTAATGATTAACCCCAGCTGCTGTTCAGCCCGTCGGCGATAATACAGCAGCATTTCAGGGGTCGGCACACCGTCGTGCGCAAGGAAACGCGGCACAGGAGCCATCACCAATCTCGTGACTAAGCGTAATTTCCTGCTGTTAAAGGGGTGGAATAAGGATTCTGCTTCTCGCAGGCTGAGTGCTGTCGTTCTCATATTCTGGACGCTATCCCAATTCGCACATAATTTCAAGGAGTTAGAATAACTTTTTTAAACCGCGCAAAAAAAAGCGCGAAGGTATGCCGTAAAGTGACGCAACGATTTCTTGACTTAATTTGAACACCGTATAGAATTAGAGCATCCAAAACCTCACATATTATGAAGTTCCCCATCATCTCCACCGCTCTCGTGACGCTGTGCGCTCTTGCAGCCACTGCTCAGGCCGACATCAAGATTGCTTCCGTCAACGTGCAGGAGCTCTACACGAAGTTCTACAAGCGCTTCGATACGGAAACAACCCTTCAGAAGCAGCTGGCTGAGATCAAGGCCGACATCAAAACCCGTGAGGACAAGCTGCGCGGGCTGCAGGAGGATCTCAAGAAGATTCTGGCCAAGAACGATCCCAGCCTTTCCGAGTCTGCAGTGGGAGAGCTACGCTCCCAGTATCAGGTCAAGGCCAATGAGCTCAAGGCTGCTGAGCAGGAAATGAAAGACTTTGTGCAGCGCCGTGAGGTTGCTTTCCGCGAACTTCGTAACAGTGAGATGCGTCTCCTCGTGGAGGAAGTGCAGACCGCTATCAACACCGTGGCTGACCAGAGCGGTGCAGACCTCGTGCTGGACTCCGGCGCCATTTCTCCCCAGCCGCAGATCGGCATCGGCACCCGCGTGTTCCCGTACATGAAGAAGGATATCGACCTCACCCCGGAAGTGCTGAAGCAGCTCAATGCCGGTGCCCCTCAGGGCTTCGACCCCGATGCGGAGCTCAAGCGCCTCTATGGAGCACCTGCTCCTGCAGCCAAGTAAAAAACCAACCTCATAACCCGCGAGCTTATATATGGACCTCACTCTCTCCGAAGTTCTCGAGCTCACCGGCGGCAAACTTATCAACAGCCCGACTCCGGAGATCAGCATCTCCGGAGTCGCTACGTTGGATAGCGCCACCCCCGGTGAAATCGCTTTCCTTGGTAACGAAAAATATTTCAACGATTTCCTGTCCACCAAAGCAGGAGTCGTGCTGGTTCCCCCCGCCCTGCCTCAGTATCCGGAAGGAGTCGCCTTCATCGAAGTCGAGAATCCTTCCCTTGCGTTCAATGCTCTGGTGGCACATTTCATGAAAGCCAGCACGGCCTTCACTCCCGGCATTCACCCCACGGCCTATGTGGACCCGGCCGCAAAGCTGGATCCCACCAAGGTACGCGTAGGTCCTTGCGCCGTGATTGAGGCTGATGCTGAAATTGGTGACGGTTCTGATATCGGCCCCGGCTGCGTCATCTGCAAAGCCGTAAAGATGGGCGAAAACTGCAAGCTTTATCCGAAAGTCGTCATCCGTGAACGCTGCATTCTCGGCAAACATGTCGTCATCCAGCCTGGCGCCGTCATCGGTGGCGATGGCTTCGGATTCCTGCTCAACAAGGAAACCGGCCGCTACGACACCATTGACCAGGTAGGCATCGTCGAAATCGGTGATTATGTGGACATCGGGGCCAACACGACAATTGACCGCGCCCGCTTCGGCCGCACGGTCATCGGCGAGGGCACCAAGCTGGATAACCAGATTCAGATCGGCCACAATGTAACCATGGGTAAACACTGCGTCATGTGCGCCCAGAGCGGTATCGCAGGCAGCACCCACGTTGGCAATTATGTGACCATTGCAGCCCAGTGCGGCATCACCGGCCACATCAAGATTGCGGATCAGGTGGTAGTGGCCGCCCGCTCCGGAGTCATGAACTCCCTGGAGGAAAGTAAAACCTACTGGGGGGCTCCCGCAGTTCCCTATGGCGAAGCCGCCCGCCAGTTTGCCGCCATGCGCAAACTGCCCGAAGCATTCAAGGAACTCAGAGCTCTCAAAGCCAAGGCAGAAGAAATTCAAGAGCTTATCAACCAAGCCATTGCTGAGCAAGCCTGACGGCTCACCCCGCCTTTTTTATCCTCCGGCGCCAGCCCCGCCGGAGGATTTTTTATTTTCTCACTTTAACATGTTATAAATTTCTTGTCCTGCCAATACGGTAGTGATATACTTGCGGCATGGCAGAATCCCTACGCCATTACTGGCAACGACTGGCCCCGTTCATTGGGGTATATGTATTCTTCGAACTGATTGAGCTTGCTATTCTTATATCCACCGGTGCAAGCCAGCCGGCAGACGGGGATTTGCAGGAAGCAATCCTGGCATTCATCAACGAGAACACGGCCTGTCTGCTATTCACTCTGCTGCCCTATCTTCTGTACCTCGCAGTGTTGCCGCGAGATTTTCATGGTGGGCGCTGGGATAAACGGGTCACACTGGTACTCTTTTCCTTATTCTGTCTGATTAACTGGCTGGAAGAACTGGTGGAAATCATCTCCGGCGATTCTTTCCACCTGCTGACCAGAGATTTCATCATGGCACCGGCCGCAGCGTGGCAGAAAATGCTGGATTTGCCCTATTGCGAATGCTGGGCAGGCATCCTGCTTGTTGAATTGGTCGTAACGATATATTTCCTGGGAAAGAGACTGATGCCGCAAGCCCCGGTTCCGCATTATATTGTCCGGCTGGCTGCACCTTGCATCGCTGTCGGAATGGCGTTCCTGATGGTCTACCAGGCAATGGCTGTTGATAAGATTGCCGATGCTCCGGCACTGTATGATGACGGGCTCTTCCACATCTTCAAGTGGATATATGATCTGACTGCAGTGCCGGACATTGCACAGATTTACGCCCTGCCATGTATCTACCTGGGCGCCGCTTTCATCTTCATTTTCACCATCTGCCTGCTGTTGCGTCAGAATTTCCCCATCCTCAACCGTTTCATTCAGCTTCCCCGGGTATCGGAGAATCTGTTCCCCGTGCTTGTAGTGCTGCTCGTGTGCGTGCTGCTCACCCGTCTCCTCAGCCTGGGCATATATCCCCTCATGGACACTACGGAAGCCCGTTACGGAGAGATGGCCCGCAAAATGGTGGAAACAGGCAACTGGCTCCAACCTCAGTTTGAGTACGGGGTTCCCTTCTGGGGCAAGCCACCGCTGTCCTTCTGGGGAAGCGCCGGTACCATGGTGCTCTGCGGCATCAATGAATTCGGCGCGCGCCTTGCCCCGTATCTGGCTACTCTGGGAATCGGCCTCTGCTTCCTGCTCTGGCCGTTCCAAGGCAGGAAAGCAGAAAAAGTTGTTGCGACCATCATCGTGCTCTTCTCCTCAGCCATGGGCTTTGTTTCTGCCGGTGCGGTCATGACGGATGCCTTCCTCGCCGTCGGTACCACCTTCTCCATGATTTGTTTCTACCGCGCCATGACGGATGAATCGCCCAGCCGCCTGTGGGGCTATCTTTTCTTCCTCGGGCTGGTTATCGGTTTGCTCAGCAAGGGGCCGCTGACCCTGGTGGTGTGCGGGCTGCCGATTTTCGCCTGGGTTCTGTGGCAGAAACAATGGCTGAATCTCAGGAAACGCATTCCCTGGCTCAGCGGCACTCTTCTCATGCTTCTTCTCACCGTGCCGTGGTATATTGCAGCAGAGCAAGCCTCTCCCGGTTTCCTGCGCTACTTCATCATCGGCGAACACATTGAGCGATTCCTGGTCAAAGGCTGGGAGGGTGATTTGTACGGCAAGGGGCATTCACGCGCCATCGGCACCATCTGGTTATACGCAGTGGAGATGTTCCTGCCCTGGGTGCTGCTCGTCCCCTTCATCATACGTCGGAAGTGCTGCTGCGCCATCCGCAAGCCGGAAAACGCATTCCTGTGGTGCTGGGCGCTCAGCACCCCGCTATTCTTCACCATGGCGCGCAATATTCTGCCGGCATACATCCTCCCCGCGGTGCCGGCCTTCTGCATCCTGCTGATTCGCCAGCTCTGGAAACTGTACGAGAGCGAGGGGCGAGATTATCGCCAATTCATCTTTGCGGTGGTGCCTGTGCTGGTTATTCTCTCCCTCTTCGGCATAGGCAAAGGCTTCGACCATATTCAGTACCGATGCCAGAAAGAACTGCTGAGCCACTGGGATGAACATTCCCCGCTCTATTATGTGGACGACAAGGTGCCCTACTCTGCCCAGTTTTACTCAGCCGGGCACGCAGAAATCCTGACCAAGGATGTAGAGCGCGTGCGCCACGGCGAATACCTTGCTGTACACCGTTCCAAGTACCACATCATCACCCATCCGGACGCCTGGGAGCTCGTCGCACAGGACGGTTCCTGGCGTCTCTATCGGAAACGTTGACAAGAAACAAGCCCTGCGCGGGCTTTGCGGTGTGACATCAGCCTTTATTTCATATAAATTGGAGCTGATGAAAGCCACAATATCTCAATTGACAGATGGGGCACCGATTCCTGCCAGAGCGGATTCGGTGCTCTTCCACGTTTCCGTTATTTCAAATCTTTCCGATGTCTCGCAAAACCAGGCGTACAAGTTGTTTTCACACTCTCTGCGCAAGTTGATCAAAGCAATGGAGAAAGCCTTGCAGGAAACGGAAAACAACATCACATTCCGGGAGGCTGCGGAGTTCAGTCTCATCGCAAGAGAGCATCGGCGCCCCAGCACCCTTGCAGACCTGCGATCCTACATCAGACGCATGAATACGACTCCGGATTTCGCGAACATGCCCATCCGTCACATCAGCATAGAAATCTGTCGGCGCATGCTCCACAAACAATTCGGACACAGCGCTCACAGCTTCAGAAAGGCACAGTCCATCCTGCATAGCATATTCGACTGTGCATATCGCCAGCAGTGGTGCGACCACAACCCGGCCAAAGCCATCCTGCGGCCTCCGGTCACAGAGCAACGAATTGAAATTCTGTCGCTCTCTGCCATACGTGAACTCATCAACAAAAGCAAGGAAGACACCGGATTACGCCCCATGGAGGCACCCCTGCGGTTGATGCTCTGGTGCGGCATCCGGCCTGCAGAAGTGAGGCGTCTGCGTTGGGTGGACATTGACCCGTCAGAAAAACTGGTCTATATTGAATCATCGAACAGCAAAACAGGCGGTGCCCGGGCAGTCCCCCTCAGGGGTGGTGCTCTGGCGTTATTGAAGGAGCACCACGATCCCTCTCACTTAATCGCCCCGGCAAACTGGAACAGACTGTGGAAGAAATTGCGTCTCGAGGCCGGATTCAGCTCGTGGCAGAGCGACGCTCTTCGTCACACCTTCGCCAGTATGCACATCAAACGCTTCCATAATCTGCCCCTCCTGCAGGAAGAAATGGGGCACAGAAACGCCGCCTTGCTTCAGACTCGCTATTTAAATCTCAGGCACTTGAAAAAATCGGCCGCTCATGACTTCTTCAACCAGGAGCACTGGCTATGAGGTAGAGTTAACTCTAAATTTGTGCCTTTCGGACAAAAAAAACTAGCCATCATGGCAATTACATGCTAGTATAAAGCTACACAGCACGAATTCAGTGTCATTATGAACGACCTTACAAAGCCTTTTAAGCGTTTGCCCGTAGCCTTGGCTGGCACGGGGTCGTATGTTCCGGAGCGCCGTCTGACCAATGAAGACCTGGAAAAAATGGTGGACACCTCTAATGAGTGGATTGTCACCCGCACAGGTATCGAGGAACGCCGCATCGCAGCACCTGGCGAAAAAACGAGTGATATGGCCACGCAGGCAGCAAAGAACGCAATGGAGGCCGCAGGCGTCACGCCGGAGGAAATTGACCTTATCATCGTCGCGACCGTCACTCCGGATACTTTCACGCCCTCCACTGCCTGCTATGTGCAGGCCAATATCGGTGCAGTCAATGCCGCGGCCTTTGATATATCTGCAGCCTGCTCCGGTTTCCTTTTCGCTCTTAAGACTGCCGTCCAGTATATCGGCTGCGGCCAGGCCAGGACAGCCCTTATCATTGCCTCAGAAAAGCTCAGCCACATTGTGAACTGGGAAGACCGCTCCACCTGCGTCCTCTTCGGCGACGGCGCTGGCGCAGCCATTCTGCGCACGGGTACCGGCGAGGAGGGCGACAGTGCCGTTCTTGCCTCCGATATCGGCTCCGACGGCACACTTACCGACCTGCTCATGGTGCCCGGTGGCGGCTCCGCCATCCCCACTACAGAAGAGAATATCCAGGAGAAGCTCTACACTCTCGCCATGCGTGGCAATGAGGTATTCCGCTACGCCGTGGCTCACATGAAAGACAGTGCGCTTTCTCTCATCAACCGCACTGGAATCAAGCCTGAGGATGTAGATTTGGTGATTCCGCACCAGGCCAATCTCCGCATCATCAACGCCGTGGCGCAGCGCCTGGGAATCCCCGCGGAACGAGTGTTCGTCAACGTGCACAAATACGGCAATACTTCCGGTGCAGCCGTCGCCATTGCTCTTGATGAAGCGGTGAAATCCGGGCGGGCCAAGAAAGGCGACATTGTGCTTCTGGTCACTTTCGGGGCCGGTCTCACCTGGAGCTCTGCAGCCATCCGTCTCTGATTTTCCACGCACATCAATCACGTTTCACAACTCTGTCCGGGCCCCCCCGGGCAGAGTTTTTTAGCCTTGAAACAGTGTTTATCTTGCCACTTATTTCGCCATTTATTTTGCCACACGCACGGCTTTAATGATTGACAAATTAGGAATTAGATTTATATTGCCATTATGTATCTGCCGCAATTCACAGTTACCGAAGAATCCTTGAATCTGCTTTCCGAAATAAGCTCACAGCTACCCGGTCAATTAATCAACACCGATTCGAAGCATATTACTGTGGAATCCACCTGTGCAGAGCACGCAACACTCGGCGGCAACGGGCAGTTACGCACTACAGGCCCGCACCCTCACTGGGTTCCCGTTCTGCTTCATGCCCTGCTCGAATGGACACAACACACACAGACGCACCCACTGGTTCGCAGTGCCGTCCTGCATTATGAATTACTGAGCATTCAACCCTTCACCTCGGGCAACGAGCGTCTGGCCGAGCGGCTGCAGCTCCTTTTACTGACGCATTTCCACCCACGCTTTGCCGGGCTGAAAATAAGCATGGAACCGTATGCTTACAAACTTGCTCTGGCAGCGCCGGACGCAACAGAACTCATCACCCTTTCACTCCACGCAATTCTCGCAGCATTAAAAAAGCACACACCTGAACGCCCTCGGGCTATCCGGCGCACCAGTCCGGCAGAGCAGCTCCTGGCCTACCTGCGCCGCCACCCCGGCAGCAAGAGGCAGGATATCATGGCCGCCCTGCCCGACCTCTCCGCCCGCATGCTTGACCGCCACTTGCAGGCTTTAAAGGATAGCGGTCAGATTGAATACCAGGGTTCTCGCAAAACCGGTGCATACTATCCATCCCAGACGTGTCCCAAAGTCTGAGGCAGAGCTCGATAAATTGGAATTTGGCGTTCCGCCAAATTCCAATTTATCGAGCTGAGGAGGGCTTCTTCCAAAATGTTGCTGATATTTCTCTTGCTTGTAGAATCTTTAGGACACATGTGTATCCATCCGCTACAACACGATAGAAACTTGACACCGCGGGATGTATTCTGTAAATTAACACGCGTATGCACCAGCTCACCGAATCAGTAGGCAAATATCTGCTTGCAGCAGTTTCTCCCCTCATCCGTCACCCGGAGAATGCGGAGTTACGCGTGGCCGCCACTCCCGCGGGAGACCTGGTGCGTTTTCGTCTGGTTCTGGAACAGGAAGACGTGGCCCGGGTCATCGGACGCAACGGCATGACCGCCTCCGCCATCCGCTCGCTGGCCAAGGCTGCCGGCGAAAAAGCCGGAACCAAGGTAGTCGTGCACATCCTTTCCAAGGAAGAAGCCGCTGAGGCCTGTTAATTCCGCTCCCGCCATGCAGGAGTTATTTGCAGAACTTTCTGCCACATCCCGTGCAGCCCGTGTGCTGGTCGACGGGCTCAACGACATGGTGTTCGATTACGCAATCCCCGCAGAGATGCGTGGCGTGACCCGCGGAAGCCGTGTAGAGGTTCCGCTGCGAGCCCGCAGCACCACCGGCACCGTGCTTGCGCTGGTAGAGCCGGAATCCGAGTGGGCTGAGCGGTTGCGCCCCTTGCGTCGTCTGGTGAGCGAGGAACCGGTCGTTTCCCCAGCCCTCATGGATTTGGCAGAATGGGCGGCCCGATACTATGCCGTGCCGGTGGAGCAGATGATTCGCTGCATAGTTCCCGAGCCGGTGCGTCAGGAGCACCACGAGGAAAAGACTCGCAAAGTCATCGTCCTCCAGGATTGGCCGGATGACGAAACGCTCAACAAAATCAACCGCCGCGCCCCGCGACAGGCAGCCATTCTGCGCTACCTGCATGCCGGTACCAGGAAACGCGAAACGCTGGCAGACCTGGGTGGTTCACCGGCCCTGGCCCCGTGCCGGGCGCTGGAGAAAGCGGGCTACGTACGCATTGAGGAAGAACAAGTGCACCGCGACCCCGCCGGGGCTGAACAGTTTGCACCCACCGCTCCGCTTAAGCTGAATGAAGAGCAGGCCGCCGCGCTGGAAAAGATTATCAGCACCTTCGATTCTGCCGGAACAAAGCCCCTGCTACTGCAAGGGGTGACCGGCTCCGGGAAGACAGAGGTTTACCTGCAAGCCGCCCGGCATGCGCTGGACCAGGGAAAAGGCGTGCTCATTCTCGTGCCGGAAATCTCCCTCACCCCGCAGACCATGGCCCGATTCAAAGGGCGCTTTGCCAAGCTTGACACACACGTGGCTATTCTGCACAGCGCCATGAGCGATGGAGAGCGCTTCGATGAATGGCACGCCATTCACCGGGGGAAGGCCCTCATTGCCATCGGCCCCCGCTCTGCGGTGTTTGCTCCGGTGCAGAATCTCGGCCTCATCATCGTGGACGAAGAGCACGATTCTTCCTACAAACAGGAGAACAGCCCCCGATACCACGGCCGCGACCTGGCCGTGCTGCGGGCGCATCTGGAGCATGCCACCATCGTGCTGGGCTCCGCCACCCCTTCTCTGGAATCCCTGCACAATGTGCAGCAAGGTAAATACAGCATGCTCCGCATGGATAAGCGGGCGGACGGCCAGCGTCTGCCCCTCACCCGCGTGCTGGATATGCGCAGCGAACCCAAGGACAAACGAAACCTGGGCATCCTCTCCGAACGACTGCGCATGGCCATCGATGAGCGTCTCACCAATGGTGAGCAGGTCATTCTCCTGCTCAACCGCCGCGGCTTTGCCCGCGCCCTCCAGTGTCCGGAGTGCGGCTACACCGCCAACTGCGAACACTGTGCCCTGCCCATGACCTACCACGCTACCGAGAACCGCCTCGTGTGCCACATCTGCGGCTACCGGCAGATGGTGCCGCCCCGCTGCCCCGATTGCCACACAGCCAATATCACCCTGGAAGGCTACGGCACGCAGAAAGTGGAAGCCGTGCTGCGCCGCTGCTTCCCGGATGCCCGGCTCCAACGCGTGGATGCCGATGTCACCACTCGCAAGAATGCCCTGCGTGATATCCTGACCGATTTTCGCGCCCACCGCACCGATATTCTGCTGGGCACGCAAATGATTTCCAAAGGACTCGATTTCCCGGGAGTCACGCTCGTGGGTGTGCTGAATGCAGACCTCGGATTAAACATCCCCGATCCACGCGCAGCCGAGCGAACTTTCCAGCTGCTCACCCAGGTGGCGGGTCGCGCCGGGCGCGGCGACCTGGACGGCGAAGTCATCATTCAAACCTACAACCCACAGGCAGGCGCCATTCAGTTTGCCCGCCGGCATGATACAGACGGATTCGCCGAAACCGAACTGGAACTGCGGCAGCAGATGAATTTTCCACCCTTCTGCCACATGGCCGTCATCACCGCCCGCAGCGAGCAGGAAGACGTGGCAGCCCTGGCTATGGACACGCTGCACAAGCGGCTGCTGAACGTTCTCCCGCCGCAGGTTCAGATAAGCGACCCGCTCCCCGCCCCGCTGTCCAAGGCCTACGGTCAATTCCGCTTCCAGTGCACCCTGAAAGCCCCGGGTGCCCGAATCCTGGCCGATACCTGCAGCCGTGAAATCGCCGCCATGAACTGCGGCGAAGGCATCACCCTCACGCTGGACATTGATGCCTATTCCTTCATGTAAGATTCGCGTTGACATTTCATAGTCTGGGTGCTAGCATGAGTTTCAGCAATTATGAAACTGAATCTTCACCTCATCACCCTGCTGGCCGGGCTTCTTGCCTGGGGCCTCCCCATTTCCACAGTCTATGCGAATGACTCCGACTCCGCCGAACTGGTAAGCAAAAAGAAAGGCAAGAAATCTAAAAAGAAGGAGGCCAAGGGCGAAGGCTCAGCTGCCACTGAGAGCGTGGTAGGAGCCAAACTGAAAGGCAACACCTTCTTTAACAACCCCACGCCCAACCTGAACGCTGAGTATTTCATCTTCCTCAAGTCCGCCTCCTGGTGCGGCCCGTGCAATATGGAAATGCCCACTGTTGCCAAAGCTTACGAGGAGATGAAGCTGAGCGAAAAAGTGGAACTCATCCTGCTGAGCCATGACCAGACAGAAGACAAAGCCAAAGGCTTCCTTGAAAAATACGGGGCCAAGTTCCCCGGTCTCATGAAAGAAGCCTCACTTCCCGCACTTCCCCCGTCCAACGGCATCCCCAACGCCACTATCATGAAGGCAGACGGCACCGTCATCCAGAGCGGGCACGGCTCCATCATCCGTGGCTGGAAGGAGAAGACCATCGGCAAATACGCCATTCTGGGCGATGATGGCGAACCTCGCGTCGGCAAGACAATCAAAAAGATGAAGTTCACCAACAGCAAACCCAGCGCCAAGGCGGATTTCTATCTGTACCTCTACGCCCCGGATTTGGAAAGTGCTCCGGATTCCGTCATTTCCCAGCTTGCCAACAGCCAGAAGGAGCTGAAAAAAGAAAAGGTGGAGGTTATTTTCATCGCCGATGCCAAGACACCGGCTCACATCACCAAGTACCTCAAATCCAGAAAGGCAAAGTTCGCCGGCATCCAGAAAAGCGATGATGCTGTGGCGGAACTTCCCGGCATCGGCTCCTTTGAAGCATCCCCTCAGGTCTGGATGGTGACTCAGAGCGGAGCGGTCGCCCTCAGCGGCGGCATCGAGCTCGCCACCGAATGGCCGGAAGTCGTGAAAGCCAACAAATAAGATTCTGTCCGACTGGCACTGTTTCCTCTCGGGGAGGAACAGCTCAGGCAGCCCCCCGGTGTTTTTTGTATTCCGTCATAACATTTGCAAAAATTCCGGGCGGGCTGGAGACTATCGCCTTCCGCAATGGGTGGATGTCTGCTGAAAAACAGCGTGTGGTTGCAGAGCCCATGAGCTAGAATGAATACGGTAATCGCCTGCTTGAACTTTTGCGCTGACATGAAAAATATTCTCATCACAGGCGGTGCCGGCTTCATCGGCTCCCATGTCGTCCGTCTCTTCGTCAACAAGTACCCGGAGTACCGCATCATCAACCTGGATGCCCTCACCTACGCCGGCAACCTCGCCAACCTCAAGGACATCGAGGCCAAGCCGAACTACACTTTCGTGAAGGCCGATATCTGCGACTTCGAGCGCATGTGCGCCCTCATGCAGGAGTACGATATCGACGGCGTGATTCACCTGGCGGCCGAGAGCCACGTGGATCGCTCCATCAAGGACCCGTTCACCTTTGCCCGCACGAATGTGATGGGCACCCTGAGCCTGCTGCAGGCGGCTCGCCAATACTGGAACGGCAACTGGGAGGGCAAGCGCTTCTACCACATCTCCACCGATGAGGTGTACGGTGCCCTGGAGCTGGATAAACCGGAGGGCTCCGCACCCTACGGCAGCGAGTTTTTCCTGGAGACCACCAAGTACAACCCGCACAGCCCCTACAGCGCCTCCAAGGCCGGCAGCGACCACTTTGTGCGCGCCTATCACGATACCTACGGCCTGCCCACCCTGGTGACCAACTGTTCGAACAACTACGGTCCCTACCAGTTCCCGGAAAAGCTCATTCCGCTCTTCATCAACAACATCCGCCACGGCAAACCGCTGCCCGTCTACGGCAAGGGCGAAAACGTGCGCGACTGGCTCTATGTGGTAGACCACGCCCGCGCCATCGATGTCATCTTCCACCGCGGCAAGACCGGCGACACCTACAACATCGGCGGATTTAATGAGTGGAAGAACATTGACATTGTGAAGGTGGTCATCAAAACCGTAGACCGCCTGCTGGGCAACCCGGAAGGCACCAGCGAAAAGCTCATCACCTACGTGACCGACCGCGCCGGGCACGACCTGCGCTACGCCATCGACTCCACGAAGCTCAAGAACGAGCTGGGCTGGGAGCCGAGCCTCCAGTTCGAAGAAGGCATCGAAAAGACCGTGCGCTGGTATCTGGACAACCAGGAGTGGATGGACAACATCACCTCCGGTGCATACGAAAAGTACTACGAAGACATGTACAAAGACCGATGAGATGCATTATTGCAACAGGTCGCGCAACAATTGCCGGAGCAACAAAGGTCAGGAGAACCAGAAACAGGCGGAAGCCCCCCGGTTCCCGCGAGTTTTTACCACATCTGACGCGGAATAAACTTGACAAAACACCCGCATTTCTGCCACTAATAGAAACAGCGAAGCGCCACGGGCGCCAAAGATTTTCCTGCCATGTCCAAGACTCTTATCATAGCCGAGAAACCCAGCGTAGCCGCCGATCTGGCCCGAGTGCTGGGCAAGCAACTGGGTAAATTCAAGAAAGATGATGCCACCCAGAGTTATTCGAATGAGACGCTCATCATCACCTCGGCAGTGGGTCACCTGGTGGAGCAGAAGAAGCCGCAGACGGAGGATGGCAAGAGCCTGCCATGGAAAATGGAGTATCTGCCGGTGATGCCGCGCAACATGGAGCTGGAGCCCATTGATAAATCTGCCGACCGCCTGCGCAAAGTGCTGAAGCAGGCCCGCAGCAAGGAGGTTACCACCATCGTGAACGCATGCGATGCCGGGCGCGAAGGTGAGCTCATTTTCCGCAATATCATCCGCTACGGTAAGATTAAGAAACCCATCCGCCGCCTGTGGATGCAGAGCATGACGGACGATTCCATTCTGGAAGCATGGGATTCCCTCAAAACGGATGAGGAAATGCAGAATCTGGCAGATGCCGCCGTGTGCCGCAGTGAGTCTGACTGGCTCGTGGGGCTGAACAGCACCCGCGCTCTCACCGCCTTGCAAAGCGGCGTGGGCGGTTTTAACGTGACCCCCACCGGCCGCGTGCAGACCCCTACTCTGGCCTTGCTGGCTGCCCGGCAGAAAGACATCCTGGCCTTCACCCCCGAGACCTACCACGAGGTGCATGCCACCTTCACAGCCAAGGGCGGCACCTACGAAGGCCGCTGGTATGATACGGCATGGAAAAAGAATGAGAAAGCCCCCCAGCGCACCAAGGAGCGTCTGTGGGAGGCTGAGACGGCAGCCGCCATTGCGGTCCGCTGCCAGGGACGCACCGGCGCAGTGAAGGAGACACGCAAACCCGTCTCCATGCCCGCGCCGCTGCTGTTCGACCTTACTTCCCTGCAGAAGGAAGCAAGCAACCGCTTCGGGTTTTCCGCACGCCGCACCCTGCAGATTGCGCAGGAATGCTACGAAAAGCACAAGGTGCTGACCTACCCGCGCACGGACTCCAAATTCCTGCCGAATGACTACCTGAAAGTAGCCACCCGCACGGTGGGCGCCATCGCAGAGAACATGCCTGAGTTCGCGTCCTTTGCCGGCAGCATTCTGGAAAAACGCAGCGTGCGCTCCAACAAGCGTGTGTTCGACAGCTCCAAGGTGAGCGACCACTTCGCTATCATCCCCACAGGCAAGTTCGTGAACCTCACCGGCGATGCCGCCCGCATCTTCACCCTGGTGGTACAGCGTTTCCTGGGTGTGTTCATGCCCAACGCCGAATACGAGGACACCGAGCGAACCACCGTAGTGAGCAGCCCCGGAGCCGAGGACCATTTCTACACCCACGGTCGCGTGATGCTCACCCCCGGCTGGCGCGCGCTCTATGGCCCGGACAAACGCAAGAAGGACGAGCTCTGCCCCGTAGCGCCCAGAGAAAACGTGACCGCCACCAAGGTGGAAGCCACCGCAGACCAGACCAAGGCACCCGCAGCCTACACGGAAGCCACTCTGCTCACTGCCATGGAAACCGCCGGCAAGCTGGTGGAGGATGAAGACCTGGCCGATGCCATGAAGGAACGCGGGCTCGGCACCCCCGCCACCCGCGCAGCCATCATCGAAGGACTCATCACGCAGGAATACATCGCCCGCGAAGGCAAGGAACTCATGGCCACCCGCCGCGGCATGGATCTCATCGACCTGCTGGGCAAAATCGGTCTGAGCACGCTTTCCAGCCCGGAACTCACCGGCGAATGGGAATACCGGCTGAAGCAGATGGAAAGCGGGCATCTGAACCGCGACACCTTCATGAAGGACATTCGCTCCTATACCACGGAGATTGTGGAAGCGGTGCGCGATTACATGCAGAACGGCAAGAACCCCGACCTGGAGCTCACCTGTCCCGCATGCGGAGCCAAGGGGCTCAGCAGCCGCGTGGATGCCATATCCTGCAACAGCTGCAAGTTCCGCATCCGTCGCGTCCATGCCGGGCTTTCCCTCACAGATGACCAGCTCTGCGAGCTCATCGGCAGCGGTTCACTGCCCGTCATGGAAGGCTTCCGCTCCAAGTTCGGCAAGCCCTTCAAGGCCGGTTTGCGCATGGTCGACCCTCAGACCGCCCGCAGCACCTGGAAAGCCGAGTTCTACTTCGACTCCGACCGCAATGCCGAGCCCAAGGCAGAAGAAGCCCCCGCCACCACAGCCGGCACCGTCATGGTGAGGAACCAGGGCGAGCTTGAATTGCAGGTCAGCGACAAGCAGTGGAGCGTGCCGGAGTTCTCCCAGGCAGGTGGTCGCAAGGGCTTTACCATGTCCCGCTCGATTCTGGGCAAGGAAATCAGTGAGAACGTGCTCCGCCAGGTACTGGCGGAGGGCAAGAGCGAACTTCTCTCCGGCTTTATCTCCCAGCGTACGAACCGCGCGTTCGATGCTTTCCTGGTGCTGGATGCAAAGAAAGGCAACGTCGGCTTCGAGTTCCCGCCACGCGAGCCACGCCAGAAAGGCAGCAAGGACAAGGCTGATAAGAAATTCACCGCAGCCTCCGCCTCGGCGGAAGACCTGAGCAAGGGCACTAATCACGGCCCGGTCAAGGTCAAGGGCAAAGGCGAATACAATCTCGTGGAAACCGGAAGCGCCTGGCACGTAGACGGTCTGGTCTATGGCAAGACTCTCAAACCTCTGGTGATTCCCCGCACCATGTGCGATATCGAACTCAACACTCCCACGGTGGTGCAGCTGCTCACCAAGGGCAAGACGGAGCTCATCAAGGGCTTCACCAGCCACAAGAGCGGCAAGCAGTTCGATGCCTACCTCGTGTTCAATGCCGCCACCGGGCGTGTCTCCTACGAGTTTCCTCCCCGCAAATAAGCAGAGGTCGGCACCATGGGTGTAGTCAGAAAGATACTCAGCTATTTTGATGTCTTCACCACAGGCATCCTCATCGCGCTGGCTCTGGGCATCATCGCACCCTGCCACGGACAGGGAGCCGTTTTCTTTGATTGGCTGACGAACGCAGCCATCGTGCTGCTGTTCTTCCTGTACGGCGTCAAGCTCTCCCGCAAATCCGTGGTGGAGGGGCTGCTCAACTGGCGCTTGCAGAGCATGGTGTTCGCCTTCACCTTCGTCTTTTTCCCGGTGGTCATCCCCCTGCTCAGGCCGGTGTTTGAGCCGCTGGTAGGAGGGGCCCTCTTCATGGGGCTGGTCTATGTGGCCTGCCTTCCATCCACCGTGCAGAGCAGCATTGCCTTCACCTCGGTGGCTGGTGGCAACGTGCCGGCGGCGGTGTGTTCGGCATCCGTTTCCAGCCTGCTGGGCGTGTTTCTCACGCCCTTTCTGGTGAGCCTGCTCTTCTCTACGGATGCCAGCGGAGCCCAGGTAGGACTGGATACCGTGCTGAAAATCTGCTATCAGATTCTCCTGCCTTTCATCGCCGGGCAGCTCAGCCAGCCCCTGCTGCGCAAGTGGGTACTGGGGCACAAAACTCTCATCGGCTGGAACGACCGCAGCACCATCTGGCTGGTGGTCTACACCGCTTTCTCCAACGCCACCAGCGGCGGATACTGGGATAAGCTCCAGGCCATCCAGCTGGGCGGGCTAGTCATTTGCTGCATCATCATCCTCATCATCACCTTCGCCTCCACCTGGTACAGCAGCAAGCTGCTGGGATTCAACCGGGAGGATTCCATCACCATCGTCTTCTGCGGTTCCAAGAAAAGCCTGGCCGTGGGGGCTCCCATGATGATGGCCATCTTCGGCACGCTGGATAATAACCTGCTGCTCCCCCTCATGGTGTTCCACCAGGTGCAGCTCATGCTCTGTGCCCACCTCGCCCGCGTCTGGCGCCGCGGCTCCACCGCCGACACCGGCGGCTATTGATTGACAACTCCCCCGTTTCGTACTATACTCCCCCCGCAACATGATGGAGACAACGGAAGGGATTGTGCGCTGGTCAGCCTCTCACTGGGGAGCTGTCATCATGACGTCTCTGGTCACGCTGGCGATTATCGGCGGCGCGCTGCGCCGTTCACCGGAAGTGCGGCAGAAAGCATGCCGCGCACTGGCAGTCGTGGTCGGGCTCATCTATCTGGCAGACAGCGGGTTCATCCTCATCACCCAGCCCCATGGCAGCTGGGAGCAGAACCTGCCGCTCCACTTCTGCAGCATGATGCTGCTGGTGGCCGTGTATGCCCTCTGGTCGCGCAACCGCACCGCCTGCTGGGTGCTGTATTTCGGTGCCCTCACCGCCTGTATGCAGGGGCTGATTACCCCGGCGCTGGAGCGTGATTTCCCCACGCTGCGCTACTTCCTGTTTTTCTGCGTGCATGGTATCCTCATGCCCGCTGCCCTGGCCATTCCCCTGCTGCTGGGCATGCGTGCCCGTATCCTCGATGCGCTGAAAAGCCTGCTGCTCATGGATGCATACCTGCTGTGCATCCATCCGCTCAACCTGCTGCTGGGCACCAACTACGGATTCACCACTGCAAGCCCTGTGCCCGGCTGCATTCTGGACTACCTCGGGCCGGCCCCGCAGTACTATCTGTTATTGCAGATTCCCGCCTTCCTCCTTTTCTGCCTTATGGCGCTTCCGGTGAGCGGAAAAATGCGGGTCAGGCCCCAAGCAGTTTGAGAATGACCTCACGCACCACGGGGTCATGCACCTCGCGGGCATAGGTGGCAGCCTTGCAACCGTCTTCGTCCACTACCTCGGTATCGGCCCCGGCTGTGAGGAGCTGCTGCACCAGCTTATCAAAACCGGACCAGGAAGCCACCATGAGCGGAGTCACACCCTTTTTGTTGCGGGCATCCACTGCAGCACCATTCTCCAGAAGAAGCGCAGCTATTTCCGGCTGATTGTGCCGGGCTGCAAAATGAAGCGGAGTATCACCGGCGGCGTTGACGGCATTCGCCTTGGCATTATGAAGCAGCAGAGTTTTCACCACATCCAGGTGCCCCTCGCCGGCGGCAGTCATGAGAGCAGAAGTTCCATCTGCCCGCACAGCCTCAACGCAGGCGCCCTGCTCCACCATGCGCTGCACAGCCAGAGCATCACCAATCTTTGCCCACTCAGCAAGCAAGGCTGTCTCCTCCGGTGCCAGCTGGGCCTGCGTGGGCATGTACGGAGCCAGAAGAGCCGCACCTATCACACAGACCGCCGCTATGGTTCCGCCAAGAATGGGAATGTATCGCATCTTCATATCAGACAGAATCAGGCAAGAGATGTGAGCACGTTCCGGAGAATTTCCAGTCCCTCAGCCAGCGTTTCCTCCGGCACATTGAGAGCGGGGATGAGACGCAGGGTATCCGGGCCGGCGGGGCATGCCAGCAAGCCGGTCTCGCGGCAGAGATTGTTCACATGACCGGCGGGCGTCTGGCCGGAGGGCACGTCGAATGCCCCCTTGCGGAGCCCCACACCACGCAGCAGGCCGAGGCCGCGCACCGTCTCCACGCAGGGGAGGTTCCAGCCTTCCACCGTTTCCTTAATCAGCTTGCCCAGGCGGTCGGCTCGCTCGGAAAGATTCTTCTCCAGCACCTCAGTCACCACAGCCAGCGAGGTGGCACAGGCAATCGGCGTGCCGCCGAAGGTGGAACCGTGGGAGCCGGGGCCCATGATGGAAGAAAGCGGAGTACCCTCTGCATCAATGGCACGGTTGCTTACCCAGAAGCAGCCCATGGGGAAACCGCCGCCTATGCCCTTGGCACAGGAAACGAGGTCCGGCTGCACCTCGGGGCAGATGGCTTTCCAGCCCATAGTGGCACCGCAGCGGCCCACGCCGCACTGCACCTCATCAATCATAAGCATGAGGTTATGCTCCTTGCAGAGCTGAGCCACACCGCGCAGGAACTCCGGGGTGGCGGGGTTCACACCGCCCTCACCCTGCACCGCTTCAAGCATGATACCGCAGGTCACCGGGGAAACAGCAGCGCGCAGGGCCTCTAGGTCATTGAACTCCACATACTTGAACCCGGTCAGCAGCGGATCGAACTCCACCTGCACCTTTTCCTGGCCGGTGGCAGCCAGTGTGCCGAGCGTGCGGCCATGGAAACTCTTGTTGAACGTAATAACCTCGTAACGCGGAGAGCCATCTGCCGCCGGGCTGCGGTGACCGAAGCGGCGGGCTGTCTTAATCATGCCCTCATTACCTTCAGCGCCGGAATTGCAGAAAAACACGCGACCGGGAATGCCAATGAGCTTCTCCACCACCAGCTCCGCCAGTTTGGCCTGACCGGGAATGCCGTACAGGTTCGAGCAGTGCATCAGCGTGTTGGCCTGCTCCGTGAGCGCCTTCACCACCACCGGATTGCAATGTCCCAACGAACAGGTCGCTATGCCGGCGCAGAAATCCACATAGCGTCGACCTTCCGTATCATACAGGTAAGAGCCCTCACCCCGCGCAGCGTCAAAAGGCGCGCGCCCATACGTCGGCAATACATACTGGTCGTTCATATCGGCCACTAATCTACACAAAGTTGGTGGTTTTGTCAATGTTTTCCCGTTGCTGCAGCTGACGTTTCAGCGCGCCACCTGCGGCATACTGACCAACACCGCAGGATGCAGGTATAACGCGGTGGCAGGGAATGATGATAAGCAATGGATTGTGAGCCATTGCCGTGCCCACGGCGCGGGCTGCGCCGGGGCATCCCGCAGCGCGAGCTAATTCGCCGTAAGTGCGGGTCTGTCCGTAGGGGATGGCCGCACACTGTTCCCATACATGCAGTCTGAACGGCGAAGCTGAAAGAAAAATCCTCGGACGGGGTAATTCGACACCGCTGAAATAAGCATCCAGCCAGCGGAAAGCATCTGCAAATACAGCCGCTTTTCCCTGCTCCTCTGCTGAACCGAAACGAAGCGCGGTCAGCGCCGCACCATTGCTGCGCAGGCACAGGGGCCCCAGGGGCGAATCGTACCGCGCAACGTGCATCACTTCTTCTGAGGCTGGGGCTTGGGTGCTGGTCGCAGTTCCGGCATGAATGTCTCAGCCGTTTTCTGCACTGCCGGGCGGAAAACCGAACGCGGAGTTTCCTCCAGCAGCCGCTGCATCAGCTGGCGGCCATAGCGCTCATCCTTATCAGCAAATGCCAGGCTTGCCTGGAGCAAAGCCGGACGCACGCGGTTGCGCTCGCTCTGAGCACGCCGCGCTACCTGACCGAAACACTCAGCAGCAGCATCCCGCTCACCCAGCTCCGCCAGATGCCAGGCCAGCATCTCCTGCAACTGAGGGCCCTGCGGCGTGGACAACCGGCGGTTCACAGCATCCACCACGCTCTTGCGATTGCCACCCGTCTGCTGCATCAGCCGCCGCCACTCCACAAAGACATTGCTGCCATCCCCCCCGTTGCGGCTCAGCACCTCAAAGGGTCGGTACAGAGGGTCACCCATCACCACCCCCTGCCAGGAAAGCCAGGGAGTGGCCATCAACGCGGCTTCCGCCACGGTATACCCCTTCAACAGGCGGTCGTAAAAAATATCATACCGCATGCAGCCGGCGAGCGTGGGCTCATACACATTCCCCGCGGTTACTGCGGCCCCGCGCTTCAGCAGAGCGCCCACCCATGAATGCTCCGATTTTACGGAAGTTCCGCTGTAAGAATGCAGATGCACCGCTACCGCACCGGGAGCAAAACGGAAATCGGCATGCGTCTCAGGATTAAACGGGCCATTAGCCGGGTGCGCATACCAGCCGAAATACACCGCCGTATCCTGCATGAGCGGAAAGCAGGGGGCAAGAGTCGCCTTGCTTTCCTCGTGAAAAAGCGGCTGTCCCTTCTCCTTTGCCATGCGGGCAATGGAGGTGAACCATGCATCCCCCTGTGGGTATGGCCCGCCCTGATCCACCACCGTCCAGCCCCACAGACCGCGGCGCTCCACCTCCGCAGGGAACTGAATCATGCGGCGGATAGTCGTGTCATCCGGGCCGTCGATTCGGGTAACGGCCAGTACCGGCGGCTTGATATTTTCCACAGTGCCCTCCTTATCGAAACAAGGATTATTCAGCGGGCCTTTAGTGGAATAATTTGCACCCAGAAGCATCAACTCAGAATCGACCGAGGCACAGTTCTGATTTAGAAAACCTTCTTTCTTGCCCGGTTCATTCTCCTCGCGCACCCGCAGGGGGATATCCGGCATGAGCACCAGGGCGGATACGGGCTTGAAGCCCTGCAATTGATTCACCGGCAGCCGCCAGCTGTTCTGCTGGGCATGCAGCATCAGCGGGTAGCGCAGCTTAGTATCATACTCCTGCCGGGAAATATCCTGTCCCTTGGGCAGGCCGCTCAACCCCACGCATTGCCTGGCTGGAATCGAGCGTTTGGCGCAATAGGCGCGGGCGCATTGTTCGCTGCGCCTGGAGGCTGAGTTATACACCACCACAACCTGGGCCGGTGTCAGACCCCAGGCAGCCATGCAGCCCAACACTGCCACCAGCATGCCACGCAACATGGGAGCAGAATCAGCGTCTGCGGAACAGACCGTTAAAGGCATTCATCCCCTTCATGGGCATCTTCGGCTTGCCACCGCCACCCATCAGCGCAGAGAGGTCGGGCATCTGGCTCATATCCGGCATGCCGCCCTGCCCCATCAGCGCACTCATATCCGGCATGCCGCCTCCCTGACCATTCATCATGGCGCTCATATCGGGCATCCCCTTGGTGCCACCGGCGGAGCGCATGAGACTCTTCATCATGCCGCCCATCTTGCCCTTGCCGCCCATCATTTCCTTCATTTCCTTGAAGTTCTTGATAAAGCGGTTCACCTCAATCTCCGACACACCGGAGCCCTTGGCAATGCGGCGGCGACGGCTCGGAATCAGCAACTTGTAGTTCTGGCGCTCCGCCGGGGTCATCGAAAGCACGATGGCCTCCATGCGCTTCATGCGCTTCGGGTCCATGGCACCATCCGGCAGCTGCCTGCGAATCTTGCTGAAACCGGGAAGCAGGCCCAGCAGTCCCTCCAGCGGGCCCAGACTCTGCATCATCTTCATCTGGCTCAGAAAATCGTTGAAATTGAACTCGCCGCTCATCATGCGGGTCATGGAGTTCATGGCTGATTCCTGGTCTATCTTCTCGGCAGCCTTCTCCACCAGCCCCACTATATCTCCCATGCCCAGAATACGATCCGCCATGCGCTGCGGCACAAAGGGGCCGAACATATCGAGTTTCTCACCCTCGCCCATGTACTTGATGGGCTTGCCGGTGATGGCACGCATGGAAAGCGCCGCACCACCGCGGGCATCGCCATCCAGCTTGGTCAGGATGATACCGGTGAGTCCCACCGCCTTGTCGAAAGTCTGCGCCACGCGCACTGCCTGCTGGCCTGTGGCCGCATCCGCCACCAGCAGGGCCTCCTGCGGCTCCAGGAACTTAGCCAGCTTCTTCAGCTCTGCCACCAGCTCCTCGTCCACCTCCTGGCGGCCGGCCGTATCGAAAATAATCACATCATGCTCCTGCCCGGCAGCCCATTTGAGTGCGTCCTTCGCAACGCGGATGACGTCCTTTTCCG
This sequence comes from uncultured Akkermansia sp., assembly GCA_964611765.1. GTDB lineage: Bacteria > Verrucomicrobiota > Verrucomicrobiia > Verrucomicrobiales > Akkermansiaceae > Akkermansia. Next base: position 39,784 of record CAZTAX010000003.1, read on the forward strand.
TGGCAGAGGGAGTGTACACCGGCACCTCAATCTGCGCAGCCAGCGTCGCCAGCTGGTCAATGGCAGCGGGACGAATCAGGTCGCAGGCCACCAGCAGCGGCTTGTGCCCCTCTTTCAGCAGACGCCGGGCCAGCTTGGCACTCGTCGTTGTCTTACCCGCACCATTCAGACCCACCACCAGCACACGGGCAGGCGCCGGTTCCAGCTGCAGCGGGGCGGCATCACCACCCAGCAGCTCCGCCAACTGGTCGCGGAAAATCTTCACCAGCTGCTCACCCGGCTTCACCGATTTGAGCACCTTCTCCCCCATCGCCTCCTCCTTCACATGCGCAATGAACTCACGCGCAACGCTGTACTCCACATCGGCATCCAGCAGCGCCATGCGCACATCCCTCAGTGCATCCTTGATATTGGACTCTGTAATCTTGCTCAGCCCCCGCATTTTGCGGAAAGCATCATCGAGCTTATCGGAAAGAAGCGAAAACATAGCCCTCTCTTAACAGAAAACACCCCTGCTGTCAAGCGGCCACGCCGTCAGTAAAAATGAGGACATCACGTACCACCCCAAAGATTATGCAAGCACCAGAACAGGAAATCACATATTTTATTGCGCTTCGTGTTGCGATAAACCGGTGCGTTTTATCGGGGCTATGTACCAGGCACCGGCTGTTTTCCCACAAACTATTCAGATTGTCTCCCTACGCGTTGGAACAATTATTCTGCAACTGGATATTCACCCTCTCCGGCAAGTAA
>CAZTAX010000004.1:0-34917 GCA_964611765.1 uncultured Akkermansia sp.
AATAATCAACGCCATTCTTTGAAGTATGACACTACGCCCAATGCGTCACCCCTGCCAAACACCTGCCGGGGAATTAACACCAGTGCAGGATAATCGAAGAAGAAAGGGTCCAGAACGACGCAATAAAGATATGAGGCTAAAATAAACGAAAGCAACCGCATCACAACAACTCCGACACTCGCATTCCGGACATCCACTTCACTCATTGATGTTTTCATAAACTGTTACAATAAAATCAACCCTGCTGATTTCTGTATGTCGACCAGATATATCGGGTGAAGATTACCTTGATGGAGGCCGTGAGGGGCACAGCCAGCAGGGCCCCCACCACACCGCCGATGACAAAGCTCCAGAAGAGCACGGAGAACATGACGGTGAGGTCGTGCATCTTCACGCGGCTGCCCACAATGCGCGGCTGCAGCACCCAGCCATCGAACTGGCTCACGCCGCCGAAAATGGCAGTGACGATGACAACGTGGCTCACATCGTGCCAGGTGAACCAGGCAATGAGCACCGCGGGAATCCAGGTGGAAATCATGCCCAGGTAAGGAATGATACCGAGCAGGGCGGCGGCGGCCGCAATCGTCACAGCATAAGGCAGGCCCATGATTTTCAAGGCAATCGCCAGAATAATGCCATCAATCACACTCACGAGCATCTGACCGCGCACAAAGGAGATGATGTAGTTGTTAATCTCCTGCAGAGTTTCCACCACTTCCTCGCGGAAAGCAGAGCGGCGGATGGGCAGCACGGTGTGCCAGTTTCTGGCAATACTGGCACTTTCCAGCAGGAAGTAGAAGAGGAACACCGGCACCATGATGGTGCCGATAAAGGCCATGGAAACACCGGAAAGGGCCCGGGTGCCGGCCGTGAGCCAGGCAAGCGCTTTCTCCGAGAGGTAGGATGAGTTGAAGCTCAGAATGGCGGTCAGCTTACCTTCGTACGTGGTTTCCAGGGAGAGGTTTTCATAATCTTCTAGCGGCAATTCGGAAGCACGGGCATCCTTGAGCATCTTGCTGTAAAGCATATCCACCCCCCGCTGCAGCAGGCGATTCTCTGCCAGCTGAGCCTTGCCACCCTCCACCACGCTCTCCAGAATCTGTTCGCGCTTGGTGATGAGCTCACCGGTCTGCTGCACCAGCGGGGGAACAATCGTGAGCCCCAGGCCGACAAGCAAGACACACGCTATCGACATCACGGACACCACAGCCCATATTCGCTTCGTGATGCGCGTCTGCACCAGCGCCACACAGGGAGAAAGAAGATAAGCCAGGAAACCGGCAATCACCACCGGCAGAAGCACCGGTTCCAGCGCCACAAACAAGCTGCCCAGGCCAAACAACAGACCGAACACCAGCAACACCACCACTACCAGAGCCACCCCGGTGAGTGCTGCCCAGCAAATCTTACGCTGAAAGAGAGTAGGAACTTCCTTATCCTGAATCTTCATGCAGTCATCATACGCTTATTGCGCCGCTGAGTCAACGCGAAAACCACGCGTTATCCGCAGGATTTGCCACAGGCAGACCAGCAGCACACCAGCAGTCACGCAAGCCCAGGCCACATGACGCCACCCACCGCAGCAGATGAAGGCCACAGACTCCAACAAAAGCATGAGACAAATGGCCAGCGGCGCGCTATTCCCTGCCCGCCTGCACCTCAGCAGGCGAAAGGCTCCCAGCAGCAGCGCCGGCACCATCAGGATGGCACCCTGCGCCACCCAGGCATCCCAATGAGCTCGTTCCAGCATCCAGCTGTCATGCGACTTGAGATATTTCTCATCGTCAACCACACTATGCACAGGCGAGATTTCATTTCCACGCTGTATACCGCGCACCCAGGCCGGGGTGCCATTGGCCACCATGCTGCAGCGCAATTTGCGGGGCGGATTATCTTCCAACACCAGGTTCAGGTTGTACTGCTCTCCCAGCACCTCCCGGCAATAAGGTTTCCACTCCTCCGGCAAGTGAACAAGTTCCATGGGAAGCTTCTGATTTCCCAGGTGTTTCGTATCATTCTCACGCAATTTCAGAGAAAATGCTCCCATGCGGATGCGGCGGGCATGTTTGTTCCAGCTCCGCAGAGGCCGCCCGCGATACTGATTTTCAGCATGGCGACCACCGCCAGTATCCATCGTCAGCCGCAGAGCCTGGCAACGCACACCGATATCGCGCAGCTCCAGCCATTCATCCGTAAACGCCGGTGCCGCCAGCTGCACCTTGCGCCCTTCATTAGCCGGGTTCACGGCATCCGGGCTGATGCACAGGTACGGCTCCTTGTAAATTTCCTCCAGCAGCTTGGTATGCTGATATCCGCAGCAGTACGACAAGCCGAGAACCGGTAGCAGCAGAACTGCCGCCAGCACGCACCGGAGGCACATCAGCACAACCTTCATGAATCGAGCAAATTCGACTCCAATGCGGCCATCGTTTCACACACCGGCGCCGGCCAGGTCCGAAGTGCCGCAGGGTCAGCCGCATACCCCCAGCCCACCAGCACCAGGGCAGTGCCGGCATTCTCCGCGCAGCGGGCATCGAAAAGCGAATCCCCCACCAGCGTTATCTCCGCCGGGGGAATGCCCCACTTCTCCGCAATGTGGTGCATGGAAGCCGGATTAGGCTTGCGTGGGAAAGCCGGGGTATAGCCCAGCACCACATCGAAGGGTACCGTGGGGAAAATATGCCGCACCATGGGCTCCGTGACCTCGTGCGGCTTGTTGGAAAGCACAGCCAGCTTCACCCCGGCAGCAGCCAGTTTCTCCAGAATCGGGGTTATACCCTCATAGGCCCGCGTGTACTCCTCCCCGCACCAGCAGGTGGGATACTCACGGCGGAAAGCAGCATGCACCCGCTCCAGTTCCTCCACCGGGGCATCCGCAGCATCCGCATAGCCGATGGCGGCGGCGCAGAGATTCGCCGCCCCGCGGCCTATCATGCTGCGCACCTTTTCAGGCGCATGTATCGGCAGACTACAGGCAGATAAAGCACGGTTGATTCCCTCCGCTATGCCGGGCAGGGAATCAACCAGTGTGCCGTCCAGGTCAAATACCAGGTACTTTTTCATTTAACGGGCAAAGCCACGCTGGGAAGCGCGCAGGAAATCCACCATGTACTTGATGTGGGGATTGCAACCGTACTTCTCATCACCCAGCACCTCGGCATACTTATCCTCCATCTTGTCGCCCTTGTTTTCCTTGTAAAGGAAGAGCTTGCGGTAGGCAAAGCGCAGGGCGCGGATATCCTCATCCGAGAAGCCGCGACGGGAAAGGCCCACCTGGTTGATAGCGCGGAGATTGGCCGGAGAGCCCTCCGCAATCATGTAGGGGGCAATATCCTGCACCACCTTGGCCATGCCACCCACCATGGCGTGGTCGCCGATGCGCACAAACTGGTGCACAGCGGCACAACCGGAAACAATCACCCAGTTGCCGATTTCGCAGTGTCCGGCACAGGCAGCGTAGCCAGAGAAAATATTATGGTCACCCACGTGGCATTCATGACCGCAGTGGGAGTGAATCAGGAAGTTATTGTAGGAACCGATGATGGTGCGCAGGTCAGGCGCCGTGGAACGGTTGATATTGCAGTATTCGCGGAACACGTTATAATCACCCACTTCCAGCGTAGTCGGTTCACCGGCGTACTTCAAATCCTGAGTCTTGGTGCCGATGGAGCAAAAGGGGAAGAACTCATTTCCCTTACCGAACTTCGAGGGCCCGCCAATCACCACATGACTGTGCAGCACGCAGCCGGAGCCCAGCTGCACATGCGGCCCCACCACACAATACGGCCCGATTTTCACATCATCTGCAATCTCGCAAGTCGGGTCAACAATAGCTGTAGGATGAATCTCTGCCATACCCTGCATATTACACCCGCACCCGCGCTGCTTCAAGCACAAAATCCGTTATTTCCGAGGAAATCAGGCAAAAAAGACGTGGTTCCGCGCTTGCCCCGGCGGGGCGACTGTGCTACAATGCCCACAGACAAGACCATGGCAGACCGCATCCCCGTACGCAATCCGAACGAAATCAGCAAGCTCCGCAAGGCCGGCGAGGTATCGGCCCGCATCCTCATGGAGCTGCAGACCATCATCCGCCCCGGTATCACCACCAAGGAGATTGATGACTACGCCGCCGAACTTTTCCGCCGCGAGAAATGCGGCAACGCCTTCTTCGGCTACTCCGGCTACCCCGGCCAGCTCTGCATCTCAGTGAATGAGGAAGTGGTGCACGGCATAGGCGGCCCGCGCGTGCTGCGCGATGGCGACATTGTGAGCCTGGATGCCGGCGCCATTGTAGACGGCTGGTACGGCGACAACGCCCTGACCGTAGGCGTGGGCGACAGCGTGAGCGTGGAAGCCCGCCGACTGATGGCGGTGACAGAGGAAGCACTGTTCCGCGGCATCGAGCAGGCAAAACAAGGTAACTCCCTCATGGATGTGTGCGGCGCCATCGAGGACTGCGTGCGCCCCTTCGGTTTCGGCATCGTGCGGGATTTTGTAGGGCACGGTGTGGGCCGCCACCTGCACGAGGAACCGCAGATTCCGAACTACCGCCCGAATTACCCCCTGCCCCGCCTCAAGCGCGGCATGATTCTGGCCATCGAGCCCATGATTACCCTGGGCTCCTACCGCGTGCGCGTACTGGAGGATGACTGGACCACCATCACGACCGATGGCTCCTGGGCTGCCCACTTTGAGCACACCGTGGCCGTGGGCTCCCGCGGAGGCGAGATTCTGACCGAACGCCCGCGCATCGCGCTCCCGGAGCAGCTCGGCATTACCCTGTAACCCCGCCACCTATGCGCGCCCGCCTTTTCCTGCTGGTACTGCTGGCAGCACTCATCCTTATTCAGGCGGTGCTGCGCTCCGCTGCCATGTCTACCCCCTTCCACGGGGGCAGCACCCTGGGCGGCTACACTTTCTGGGAGCTGCGCGGAGCGCTGCCGCTCGGTGTCTTTGCCGCCGGGAGCCTGCTTTTCCTGAGCGCCTCAGCCGCCCAGTGCGCCCAGGCCGTTCTGCAGATCGTCCGAAAAAACAATGGAGGGCTCATTCACAAGCTCGGCAGCATCGCTGCAGCAGGTATATGGTGCGGCGCGCCCTGCCTGGCCGCCTGTTACAACGCTCTGCCCTATATCTTCCCCTGGCTCAATGACTACAATCCCCAGGTCTGGCAGACCGCCCGGCACTTGGAATGGGGGCTTCACGGCAGCATCATCGCTCTCGTCCTCTGCCGCGTGCTCACCCTGGGCAAGCCGGGCGTGGCAGCCTGTATCACCCTGCCCCTCTCCCTGCTCTGCATGCTGGTCTGTGGGCAGATGTGGTTCGGCAACCCCTTTATCCTGCTGCCCATCGGACTGATGGGAGCCGGCGGTGCCGCCATGCTCCTGGGGCGAGGTCGCCGCTGGGCGGTCATCCCCTTGCTGACCGCCGCCATCATGAACGCCGTGCTCTTCGGATATAACGTAGCAATTGAACATCCTTTTCAAACCGTAGCTTATCCGGAAACTGCCACTTGGGTAACATACACCTGCACCCTCCTGCTTCTGGCACCGGCTTTATACCTCAAAATCTCATCCCGGCGCAGCTAGGAAACCACCCATTTTTTGCACTATTTTAGCCCATATTGCGATTTTGTACTTGCCAAAGGCAATTTTCCATGTATAATTGCCCCGGCTTTAAGCAGCGAGCTGTAGCGCAGGCTGGTAGCGCGCTTCGTTCGGGACGAAGAGGTCGCAGGTTCGAATCCTGTCAGCTCGATTTTTCTTTTCCGGCACACGCCGGCGCCGCTCAGGCAGCGGCAGCGCAGCGGAGATTGGTCTCCGCCGTGGCGCAATGGAAGGTTGGAATACAGCACACCCTGCTCCGACACCAGGCACGATGGGCACCACCTCCTTCCCCGTGATTTTTTTCACTCCCATACATCACATATATGTCCGGTCATAATAAATGGTCCAAGATTAAGTTCACGAAGGCAGCAGCCGACGCGAAGAAGGGCAAGATATTCGCCCGTTTCTCCAAGGAAATCACCCTGGCAGCCAAGAGCGGCGGCGGAGATATAGACACGAACCCGCGCCTGCGCACGGCCATTGAAGGAGCCAAGGCCGCCTCCATGCCCAAGGACAACATTGACCGCGCTGTAAAGAAGGGCACCGGCGAACTGCAGGGCGAGGCCATCCAGGAAGTGACCTACGAAGGTTACGGTCCCGAGGGTACCGCCATCATCGTGGAAGTGGCCACGGACAACACCAACCGCTGCTCCTCCGAAATCCGCACCATTTTCTCCAAGAACGGCGGCAACATGGGCACCCCCGGTTCCGTTTCCTACCAATTCGACCGCAAGGGCGAGGTGCGCATCATTGATGCCACGCTCGACGAAGACTCCGCCATGGAGCTTGCCATGGACTGCGGTGCCGATGAGTTTGAAACCGGCGATGAGGACGGCGAGTGGGTATTCACCTGCGGCCCGACCGACCTGGGCACCGTTTCCGAGGCCCTGGGCGCCGCCGGCAAGAACGTGACCGGCATGAAGCTGGTTTCCGTGCCCCAGAACCCCACGGTTATCTCCGATGTGGCCGTAGCACGCAAGGTCATGAAGCTCTACGACCTGCTGGACGACTACGACGACACGATGAACGTGTTTGCCAACTTCGAAATAGACGAAGCTGTACTTGAACAGCTTTGATAATTGAAAAAACTTCCCCTGGGCAGGCGGTAACCTTTGAACCGCCTGCCCGCTTTGCCAAATCTCAGCTATTTTGCTTTCTGAGGCTATGAGCGCACCAGAAGAAAAACAAAACACCCAGCGACAGCAGCGCAACAACCAGCGCCGCCATTTCAACCGCAAGCCGCGCCCGCAGGGTGACCACAACAAGACCGCCCAGGGCGAACCCCAGGGGGGCGGGCACGTGCGTCGTGAGTCCTTCAACCGCAACAAGCTTCAGCACAAGAAAAATAAGCCGAATAATCAACAACAGCGGCCCCAGCAGCAAGGCCGTGCCTTCGTGCCCGTGGGCGAGCCGGAAAGCATCACCGGCATATTGGAAATCACCGCCAAGGGCTTCGGCTTCATCCGCACGGCAGATAACGACTGGGCCCCCTCCGATTCGGCCATCTATGTGCCGGCAGACATCATTTCCGAGCTGCGCCTGCGCCCCTATGTGCAGCTCACCGGCATGGCGCAGAAGTATGAGCGCGGCCACCAGCTCGTCTCTGTGCAGAAGGTAAACGGCATGGAGCCCGCAGAAGCCGCAGCCTGCCCCCACTTTGAAGATCTGAAGGCCGTAAACCCGACTCACCGCCTCTCTTTCGAGACCACCCCTTCCCGCTTCACCACCCGCACCATGGACCTCATGGCCCCGGTGGCCCGCGGCCAGCGCGGCCTGATTGTGGCCCCGCCCCGCACCGGCAAGACCACCCTGCTCATGCACATTGCCGAGGGCGCCATGGAGAACTACGGCGAGGATCTTCACCTCATGGTGCTGCTCGTGGACGAACGCCCGGAAGAAGTGACCGAGTTCAAACGCGCCCTTCCCGGTGCGGAAATCTTTGCCTCCAGCAACGACAGCAACGTGCGCGAACACTGCCGCATGGCCGAAATGGCCATCGAACGCGCCAAGCGCCTCGTAGAAGCCGGGCGCCACGTCCTCATCCTGCTGGACTCCATCACCCGCCTGGCCCGCGCCTACAACAACGCCGAGCGCGGCAGCGGCCGCACCATGAGCGGCGGCATCGACGCCCGCGCCCTGGAAACACCCCGCCGCCTATTTGCCGCTGCCCGCAACACCCGCGGCGCCGGCTCCCTCACCATCCTGGCCACGGCACTGGTGGAAACCAACAGCCGCATGGATGAACTCATCTTCCAGGAATTCAAGGGCACGGGCAACATGGAACTGGTGCTCAACCGCCGCATTGCGGAGATGTACATCTACCCCGCCGTGGATATCCTGAAGAGCGGCACCCGCCGCGAGGAACTCATCCTCCCCGAACTCTGGCTGGAAAAGGTGCGCCTCATCCGCCGCGGCCTGGCCAACCACAAGCCCACCGAGGCCATGGAGCGCCTGCTCTTCTTCCTGAAACGCTGCCACACCAACGCGCAGCTCATGCAGGACCTCAAATCCCAACGCTAAATTCAAATCGGGAATCTCTGAAAACTCAATCCTGCCCGACAAATTGATGTTTGTCGAGCCGCAGGTGAGCGGAATTCTGAGCCCACGGAGTGGGCTCAAAGTTCCTCGGACTTTCAGCCCGATAAACATCAATTTGTTGGTTCATTTTGAGTCTTTAGAGATCCCCAAATCACAAAAAAGCCGTGGTGAATCCACGGCTTTTTTGTTGCGATTGATGTCAGCTTTTAATCGCCGCTCTTGAGCACGTTGATGAAGGCTTCCTGCGGGATGCTCACCTTGCCGATGGCCTTCATGCGCTTCTTACCTTCCTTCTGCTTTTCGAGCAGCTTGCGCTTTCGGGTCACGTCGCCGCCGTAGCACTTGGCGGTCACGTTCTTGCGCATGGGTGAAATGCTCTCGCGGGCAATAATCTTGCCGCCGATGCAGGCCTGGATGGCCACGGTGAAGAGCTGGCGTGGTATCACGTCCTTCAGCTTGGTGGCCAGCTCGCGGCCCACGGCCTCGGCGCGGTCGCGGTGCACAATCATGGAGAAGGCATCCACCGGCTCACCGGCAATCATCATATCCATCTTCACGAGCTTGGCAGCCTGGTAACCGTCGTACTCATAATCCATGGAGCCGTAGCCACGGGTGGCGCTCTTGAGCTTATCGTTGAAATCCACCAGGATTTCTGCCATGGGGATACGGCAGGTGAGCATCACACGGGTATCATCGATGGTTTCGGTGTGAATCACCTCGCCGCGCTTCTCCATCACAATGCTCATGATGGCGCCGATGTACTCGCTGGGAATCATGATGAACACCTTGACGATGGGCTCGCGGATTTCATCAATCTCCTGCGGCTCGGGAAGAATGCTTGGGTTATCCACGCTGATTTCCTCACCATCGGTCTTGCGCACTTCGTAAATCACCGAGGGATAGGTGGAAATCACGTCCATATTGAACTCACGGCGCAGGCGCTCCTGGATAATCTCCATGTGCAGCAGGCCGAGGAAACCGCAGCGGAAACCGAAGCCCAGCGCCACGGAGCTCTCGCCCATGTAGGTGAAGGCGGCATCGTTAATCTGCAGCTTGGCCATGGCGGCTTTCAGTGCCTCGTAGTCGGCGGAATCCACCGGGTAAATGCCGGAGAATACCATGGGACGAATCTCCTTGAAACCGGGAAGCGGCTCGCTGCACGGGTCGGCCAGGTTGGTGTAGGTATCGCCAATCTTCACATCGGCGGCGCTCTTCATGTTGGCGATGATATAGCCCACATCGCCGGTGTGCAGTTCATCCGTGGCCTGCATCTTGGGGGTGAAGATACCCACTTCCTTCACTTCGTAGGTCTCATCCGTGGCGAAAAGCTTCACCTTCATGCCGCGCGACACACTACCGCTCACCAGGCGCACATAGGAGACTACACCGCGGTAGGCATCGTACACCGAGTCGAACACGAGGGCGCGCAGGTGGTTATCATCCTCCATGACCTTGGGGGCAGGTACACGGGTCACGATGGCTTCCAGCACGTCTTCAATGCCGATGCCAGCCTTGGCAGAGCAGAGAATGGCCTCCTCCTTGGGGATACAGACGATTTCCTCCAGCTGGCGGTAAACCTTGGGCAGATTGGTGCTGGGCAGGTCAATCTTGTTGATGACGGGCACGATTTCCAGATTCTGCTCTACGGCCAGGTGCATGTTGGCCAAAGTCTGTGCCTCCACACCCTGGGCGGCGTCCACAATGAGCACGGCGCCATCGCAGGCGGCGAGGGAACGGCTCACCTCGTAAGAGAAGTCCACATGGCCGGGGGTATCCAGCAGGTTGAGCTCATAGGTATTGCCATCCTTGGCTTTGTAGCGCATGGTGACGGGATGAGACTTGATGGTAATTCCCTTCTCTCGCTCCAGATCCATGGCATCGAGCAGCTGGTCCTGCTTATCGCGCTCGCCGATGGTATTGGTAAATTCCAGGAGACGGTCAGACAGCGTGGTCTTACCGTGGTCAATGTGGGCAATGATGGAGAAATTGCGTTTGAATCTGATGTCCGTTGCCATGCGCGCGCAAGGATACGCGACAAGCGGCCATAAGTCAAGCGAATTCGCTTACTCCCAGAGGTAAGACTGCAAAGAGTCCATCAGTTTGCCATCGCAATAAAGGTTGACCTTCCAGGTCATCACATCGCCGCGCTTGGCGCGCTCCGGCCCGGAGAAGTGGAAAGTCTCCTTGCGTGAGCCGGCAGATTCGCGCGGTTCCTTATATTCGATGGTGCGGGTGAGCACATCCGCCCCGGTGAGCGCCTGGGTATAGAGCATCTCGATTTTCACCGGTTTGGAGGGCTCGGCATCATACCAGCGCAGGAAGTAGTAATCGCCGATGCGAAGTTCCCTCTCTTTTTCTGAATTGGCACCATACATGGCATACTGAGCATTAGCTCGCAACGGAGCTTCCTGCCAGCGGTCGCTGGGCAAATCCGTTGTCTTCAGCGGCAAATCTGCCATGCCGGTGATGCAGGTGGTCTGATACTGGGTGCAGGATGCCAGCAGAGTAACAAAAAGGCCGGAGAGCGTGAGGCAGATTCTCATGCACTCTATTCAATACCATCCGGCCCCATTTGTCAATTCATTTTCTTACTGTTCGGAGCCGTGTTTTTTTCTTGAAGAATCGCCGGAGAAAGGCTATAAGATAGGATATGGCCGTTCCGCAGAATACAATCGCTCTTATTTTTGACTTTGACCAGACGCTGAGCCCCCACAACATGCAGGAGGATACGCTGTTCCCGGAATACGGGATTGATGCCGAACAATTCTGGCGCAAATGCAACGACCGAAGCCGCGATGAAGGCTGGGACGGCGAACTGAGTTACCTGAAAGAGATTCTGGATACACTCAGACTGGACGGCGTGAGCAACGAGCACCTGCGTAAACTGGGCAAAAAGCTGACCTACTACCGGGGCATCCCGGAGTTCTTCCAGAAGTTTGAGGAACGAGCTCTCAGCAAGGAACACCGTTTTGCCGGCGTTCGCGTGGAATTCTACATCATTTCCAGTGGCATCAAAAGCATACTGGATGGCTCCATCATCCGCCCGTACATGCGGGAAGTATTCGGCTGCGAGTTCGGCGAGGAAGACGGTTGCATCAGCTTCCCGAAGCGAGTCATTTCCCACACCAGCAAGACCCAGTATCTGTTCCGCATCAACAAGGGGATGCTCAATTACATCGAGGATGTCAATGACCACATGGACGGCGACCTGCGCCCGATTCCCTTTGAACACATGGTTTACATAGGCGACGGGCCTACCGATGTGCCCTGCTTCACGGTAATGCGCCAGCAAGGCGGCCTGAGTGTGGCCGTCTACAACCCGGATGATGAATCCCGCCGCAGCTTCCGCAAGTGCTATGCGCTCAAATCAACCCAGCACCGGGTGGATTTCTTTGCCCCGGCAGACTTCCGGGAGGGAAGTCATCTCTGCAATATTCTGGAAGAAACCGTGCGCACCATGGCTGATTCCATCGTGCATGCGCAGCGGGTATTCACCGCACCATCCCACCGGGCGCCCCGGCATTAAAAAAAGCCCCTGAGCGATTTCCGCTCAGGGGCTTTTTCATGATGTGAACTTACGCTTTCGGCTCCGGAGCCGGCGCGGGTGGCTCGGACTTGCCCAGATAATCGGGCAGCTGCACGCCGACACTCTGAGCCAGTTCATGCAACGGCAGCGTTCCGGTCACCAGGTTCTGCACAAAGCCGCCCACAGAGCCGCTCTTGCTATCACCACCGCCCATGACGACCACCTTATCGAAGGAGAGGTTGCGGATGGCGCTGGCCTGAGTCTCCACGATGGTGGGCAGCTGCTCAGTCACCAGCAGGCCGGAGGCGGCGCGGGCATCACCTGCAGCGGCCACAATCTCGCGGAAACCGGTGGCCTTAGCCTCCAGAGCAGCCTGAATGGCAGCAGCATTACCGCGGCCTACAAGCTCCAGGCCTTCACCCTCGGCCTTCTTCTTGAGGAGCAGAGCATCCGCCTCACCTTTGGCCAGCTTGGTAGCTGCCAGACCTTCGGCTTCTTTTTCAATGACAAGCGCATCTGCCTTACCCTGCTGCTCCTTCACCATGACAGAGGCCACAGCCTCAGCGGCAATTTCCTGCTTACGCTTCTGGATTTCGGCCTTCACGATTTCATTGGCCGTCTGGGTGGCGCGCTCCAGCTCGGCGCGCTTCATTTCGGCCTCGCGGTTGGCAATATAGCCGGCGGCCTCAGCCTGAGCGGCCTGCTCCTTCTCGGCCACCAAGGCGAGACGAGCAGCCTCTGCCTGGCGCACTTTAAGGCGGGCATTGGAATCAGCCACCTTCATGGCTGCTTCGTTTTCACCCTCTACAGCGGCTGCTTTGGCCATGGCCACCTGCACCGTCTGCTCGCGCTCTGCCTCGGCCTTGCCAATCTCGCCACGGCGGGTTTCCTCCGCCACTTTAATCATGGCATCATTGATGGCGCGAGCCGCGGCTTCCTGACCGAGGGCGGCAATGTAGCCGGAAGCATCGCGGATATCAGTGATGTTCGCATTGATGAGGTACAGGCCTACCTTATGCAGCTCCACATCCACTCCACCGGTAATACCCTTGATGAGCTTCTCGCGGTCGGCATTGATTTCCTCAATAGTGAGAGAGGCAATGACCACACGCATCTGGCCCATGATGATTTCGGAGGCCAGGTCGCGGATATCCTGACGGGTGCGGCCAAGCAGACGGCTGGCGGCGTTCTGCATAATCTCCGGCTGCGTGCTGATACCCACAATGAAGGAGGACGGCACATCCACGCGGATATTCTGGCTGGAGAGAGCCCCCTTCAACGGCACATCAATATTGATGGGATTCAGATCCATGAAGGCATAACTCTGCACAACAGGCATGATAAAGGTGGCACCGCCGTGGATGCACTTGGCAGAACGCCCCGCGCCCACGTTACCGTAGACAATGAGAATCTTATCTGAAGGACACATCTTGTAGCGGCTGAAGAGCCACACCACTGTACCTAACACAAATGCCACCAGAATGACGATGGCCACAATATTGCCGCTTCCCACAGAGGAAACAGCAAGCGGAATGGTATTTTCAATCATAATATGTTATGGGTTGTTGTTTATAAGGAAATCGGCTGCACGGTCACCAGCCCGGCGACGGACTCAATAACGGTTACGCGAGTTCCGGCAGCAAGGGGCTCGCTGCCCCGCTGCACTGCAGCAATGGTAAGAAGCTGATTGGGATGCGCCACCTGCACCTGGCCGCCACTCTCCCCACACGGAGGGATGGTCACATACACCGTGCCACTGAGTCCGACAAGACTCTCCGGGGAAATATTGCCATCTGAGCGCAAACTATATATCATGCGAATGAGCATGGCAACCAGGATAAACATGAGCAGGCCTACGCCCAGCCCCACAGCGCATGATATGATGACATTGCCCATGGACTGCTGGCAGATACAGGCACCCCAGCCGAAACCAAGGAAAAAGCCCACCACTGCACGGAAAGAGAACATGCCGGTATCTGCACCATCTCCACCTGCAGCATCGGCATCACCGCCCTCAAAATCGGTGAAGAACGAAATAACGAACATGAGCGCTGCCAACAAGGTAGCGGCCCATGCTATGGTGCAGAATATCGCACGTGCAGAATCGAATCCGGGCATCAGTTCCATAATGCCACCAGCTTACCATAGTTACCCGCCGTATCAAGCAGAAAGTGAACAACAGTCGCAGATGTTAGGTTATTTTTTATTCTTTTAGGCTTGCAAATGCCTTAATTAGTGCTATTATCACCTCACCTTGTAGGTCGATTTGCCGCAGCCACGAAAAATCAACCAAAAAACACAAGATACGAAAATGAGCGAAATCAACGTCAACGACTTCAAGACGAACGAGAAGGACACCGGCTCCACCGGATTCCAGGTTGCAGTGCTTACCAAGCGCATTGCCCACCTTACGCAGCACCTCATCGCCAACAAGCACGACCACGCTTCCCGCCGCGGTCTGCTCATGATGGTGGCCCGCCGCCGTAAGCTTCTGGACTATGCCAAGCGAACGAACCCGGATCTGTACAAGGATCTGCTGGTGCGTCTTTCCCTCCGCCACTAATCATCACAGTGGCGAGGGGCTTCCTCACGAAGCCGCACACGCTAATTACAGAAACGCCGCAGAGAGGTCGATCTCTGCGGCGTTCTCGTTGCGGAACCAAAGGACACTTACGGATGAGCGTGCTCCGCGTGTTCCTGGATAGCAAGCGGTATGTAACGCTGCTGTGAAAACAACGGAGTAAGAAGCCCAAGTTCTCGTGCTTCACAATAAAAGAATTTGGTCATGGCTACATAAATAAATCCATTGAAGAACTTGACAATGGTACCGGCCGATATGTAAAACAGCCCCAGCTGAGCCACATAAGGCAAAATTAAGAAAAGCGAGGGCAAATATAAGGGAGTCCCCCTTAAAGCATGGCAAACACGCAGTATCAGCAATACGGTCGTACCAGTCAACAGAGTAACCAGACCAAGGCCCACGAATCCCAGACGGTGAACCGTAGTAATGGCACCATTGTGCCACACACCGGTAACAGCAAACTGCTCACGGAGGTTATATCCCTCACCCAGGCGCATCATGGCAATGGTCTCACGTCGCATAAAATCAACGGAAATACCGAAACCATCCCCCCAGACGTAATCGCGGATGTAACCGGTGCGCGGATCCATGGCCCACTCCCACATCACTACACGCCAATCGCTCGAGCCGTTCGCGTTTCTTTCTACCTCATCTGATACCTCAACCCCTGGCAGAATAGAAATGCAACGCTGAATACCGTACGGCCAGTTATCCAACATTTCTTCCTTGCTCAAATAAAGCAGCGCACCATATATGGCAAGGAAAATAAGAGTGAGGCACCACAGTTCACGCTTGATATACGCTAGAGCTATGGTAATGATGGCAGAAGCCAACATCTGTTCGCGCCAGCCAGACAGCAGGATACCGACACACGAAAATACGCAACCCAGGAATATGCCGGGCGAAAACAACACCCTGGACATCGGATGCTGCCCATACAGCGTGTAAATACCATACATACCCAGTTGCAAAAACATGCCGAAGCGGCCACCTGTTGCATCCTCATGCAAATCAGCAGAGCCTCCGACATACCCGGCAAGTCCCAGGCCGATGGCGACAAAACAGGTAATAATGCATAATCTTACACACCACCTCAGAACCCGCAACACCTGTTCATGCGAGTACGGGATACAACTCATCGTGATGTAAAACAGGACAGCCAGCGTACAGTAAATATATTCCTTACCGCCCACATAATCCGTATCCAAGCCGAAAACAGCCATGGAAACCGGGTTACGAATGTATGAAACCACCATGTACAGGAAAAGGAGCAAGACTATGAAATCCAGCACAAGGAGACTGCGCCACCGGAATCTCACATATCCCATCCCCCACATGATGAACCAGTAGGTCAGGACGACAAGACCAATCAGGAAGGTAACAGGGATGGCAGCCACAATGCCCGGCAATGGAAGCAGCGCCATCACCGGCGGCACCAGGAAAATGAGTACCCAGCAGCGAGCTCCCAGCCAAAGCATAAAGCTGCCACCCACAAGTGCGGCTATGATACCGACAGATACTTCTTTACTTTCAGCAACTTCAGCACCTATCACAACGCACAGGACCACAAGAATGAGGCAGGCCAGCACATTCTTGACAATCGCGTTCGGCATATCTTCAATTCATAAAATCCCCCTCAGCCGGTTTCCTGACTGAGGGGGAGTATGAGTTTTCATCACAAAGCGGACGGAATTTCCTTCCCCAGCTCAGAAGCTTTGCGCCCCTTGCCGTCACCGGCAATGCGTTCCAGGAGCACATCCCGGTACCCCATACCGCCGGGAATCATGGGCAACACGTGCACATCGTACGGCACCATGACATCCAGCACGTAGGCTTCCTTGGAAGCCAGCATTCGCTCAATAGCGGGTGCCAGTTCGGACGGGTCAACCACACGCTCGCACTTGATACCGAAGCCGGCACAGAGAACAGGGAAATTCGGATACAGGATTTCCGGCGTGCGGTGAGTGCGGTCGTACTCATCCGCCGGGTCGGCCAGGAACGTCTGTGCACGGTTGGAATCATACTTAAGGTCTTCCCACTGCACCACCATGCCCAGGTGCTGATTATCCAGGATAATGCACTTAATGGGCATCTTTTCGATGTGGATAGTGCCGAGTTCCTGCACGTTCATGAGGAAAGAACCATCGCCATCGATATTCACCACTGTTTTTTCAGGGTACGCTGTGTGAGCACCCATGGCAGCCGGCAAGCCATAGCCCATGGAGCCAAGGCCGCCGGAAGTGGAGAGACGGCGGGGCTGCTGGAACTTGTAGAACTGTGCGGCAAACATCTGGTGCTGCCCCACACCGGTGCAGATGATGGCATCCTCATCCTTCAGCTGATTATACAGCTCCTCAATCACCTGCTGCGGCGCAATTTCACGCTCGTTCTTCTCATAGCGGAGAGGATAGGCCTTTTTCCATGATTCAATGATGCCAAACCACTCCGGGCGGTTGGAGACAGCATACTCACGGGGAGCCATGCCCATGGACTCCAGCTTGCTGTTCATATAAGCAAGCGCAGCTGCTGCATCAGAGCGGATGGCATAGTCCACCTTCTTATTCTTATTGAGTTCAGCAGCATCGTAATCAATGTGAATAATGCGCGCATGCTCGCAGAACGTGCGCACCGCACCGGTCACGCGGTCATCAAAACGGGCACCTATAGCCAGCACCACATCGGCCTCATTCACTGTGTTATTGGCATAAACGGCGCCGTGCATGCCAAGCCAGCGCACAGAAAGCGGGTGATTCTCAGGCATGGCGCCTATGCCCATGAGTGTGGTAGCCACAGGAATCTGCGTGCGCTCAGCAAACTCACGCAACTGCTCCGCCGCATTGGAAATCACCACACCACCACCGGCATAAATGGCCGGGCGCCTGGCTGCAAGCAGAATGGGCAGCACCTCATCCAGTGCAGCAGTGTTCAACTCAATTTCCGGCTTGTAGCCCGGCAGATCCATGGGTGCATCAAAATCAGGGACAAACTTACCCTCCTGGAAATTCTTGGGGATATCAATCACCACCGGACCGGGACGCCCGGTGCGAGCCACATGGAAAGCTTCGCGCACGATGCGGGGAATATCTTCCAGTTTCGTCACCAGATAGCTGTGCTTGACGATGGGGGCAGTCATACCGAACACGTCAGTCTCCTGGAAAGCAGAGGTGCCGATAAGGCCACTACCCACCTGAGCCGTAATGGCCACCATGGGCACAGAGTCCAGCATGGCATCGGCAATGGGGGTGATCATATTGGTAGCGCCGGGGCCGGACGTAGACATGCAGACGCCCACTTTACCCGTCACGCGACCATACCCTTCGGCCGCGAACGCACCGCCCTGCTCGTGGCGGGGCAGGATGGTACGAATAGCAGGCTCATGACTAAGCGCCTGATGAATGGGCATGCTGGCACCACCCGGGTAGGCGAATACTACATCCACACCCTCGCGCACTAGGCTCTGTACGAGGGCCTCGGCCCCGGTCATCATTATACCCTCAGACTTGGACTTGCATGTGGACTCGTTATTCATGATACTCTATTCGTTATAAGTTCTCGCGAAAAAATCAGATTTATTTCCGCATTCGGCGGGGATTATATCAAAGCCACGGGCCCATGAAAAGCATATTTTTCAACGCTGGCGTACGTTTTCTGCCAAAGCTCAGCGTTTGGGGTAGATTATCTTAACTTCATTCCCGCAATCCAGCATCAGAGCCAGTTCATTCAGGTCTTTCTGCTCCATGCGCAGCTTAATGGCGCCCTGCCCATTCTGACCATTTGTAAGTACCATACCGTTAGAAAGCAGGAGAACACGCTCTGATGACGGATATTTCGGAGAACGCCCGGGCACAGCAAGCCCCTCCAGGTACCCTTCCCGAGCTTTCAATTCCACCGTTGTGGTTTTCTGATGCGCGGGCGGAATATCATCCATGCTCTCAATCTGGTAATCAGCCACCAGCTGCGCTCCATCCCAGACCGACACTTCCCGCTGCAACGGGCGGATCTCCATACGCAAACGCATGGGAACCACCACCAGTTTCTGACCGATTTTCAATGCTGAGGGCTCCACAATACCATTAAGCATCATGATGACATCTTGCGGGCATCTCTGTGCGGCGGCTATGCGGGCCATGTTATCCCCTTTGCGAACGGTGCACACAACTGCCCCGGGGTGCATGCGCGACAGATAGCGCGGCACGTTCACTCTTCCACATATCTGGCGAGCTTCCCGCCCGGCGATTCCTTCATCCGCCACATACGGTTGAAGCAGAAGAACCGCCTCCCCGCCCTTTTGCTCCTGCATCAGGCGCCGCGCCTGCTCCAACGCCTCCGGGCGGCGTGGCCAAAGCGAAAAATTATCTGTTGCCCGGGCGGGCGCAATCGCACTAAATAAGCCCGAGACGGCGAAAATCAAAAAAATTAATTTCATGAGATTGCTGAATCATTTCCAACATAAAACTAAGCAGCGACACTTCCCATGCATCATCCACCCCGGCTACAACCGCCCGGAACGGATCCCCGCAGGAAAGCGCCTCCTGCACTATCTTTTCTTCCACTTCCCGAATCGGTTCATGCACTAATTCCTCATGCACATCCGAACGACCGAAGCGGAACCCATACTCCATCAACGCTCGCAATCGGGCGCCGTGGGCCTCCATCCACTCAAAAAAACGCGCAGCATCAGCCCCGAAGCCCTCCGTTTCAATTGCGCGCAAATCGGCAGGCCGTATAATTCTGGGGCGACTCGCCTCTACCCACCCGCTCCGGATCCGGCAGACGCCCACCTCATCCATAGGCTCCGTCACCAGGCGGAAATTAAACCGGGTATCGCCAAATGAATCAATTCGCCGGTCGGGCACATAAAGCACCCGGGTCTGACGCATGGCGTATTCGATGGAGCTTCGGTTCATAGATACGGCAAAGGGCGGCTCCACCAATCCATTTGGAGGAACCGCCCGTTATCGAAAAAGCTACCGGGCCAATCAGGCCTTGTTTGCCTCAATGTATGCGACCACGTCGGCCACAGACTTAAGCTTCTCGGCGTCCTCGTCGGGAACTTCCACGGAGAACTTATCCTCGAATGCCATCACGAGCTCTACGGTGTCAAGAGAGTCGGCACCAAGATCTTCGATGAACTTGGCATCGGAGGTCACTTTTTCGGGGTCAACGCTGAGCTGAGCAGCGATGATTTCTTTTACCTGGGATTCGATGTTGTCGGACATAAGATGTGACAGATTTTAGGTGCCGTTATTCTAGCGCGTTCTGCTGCTTCTTGCAACAAAAAAAACTAAAGCATACTCAAAAAAACGGGTCAAAGGTGCAAACCGGCAGCTAAAGCAATGCCTTGCAACGTAAGTCCCGGTTCAATGATGCACTGCCGGCGCAACAAAGGAGCGACTGTCCCGGCATCTCCGCCGGTCAGAATAACATTGATACGCTCACCCAGTTCAATCTCTACGGCATCCAGAAGTGCATCCACCATCCCCGGATACCCGAACCTGACAGCAGAACTCATTGCGTGCAGCGTGTTCTGCCCGATGACACTACACACCGCAGCATCACCAGCATCAGGCAACTGTGCGGTCCGGGAACGCAGCGCCGCGGCCATTGCCGCATAACCGGGAGCAATCAGCCCGCCCCGGAACACCGGGTGCGACTCCGAACCGGCAACGACATCAAAAGTAGTCGCAGTCCCCAAATCTACAGCAACCAGCGGCAGAGAAACGAGCGTTACAGCCGCAAGAACATTGGCGACGCGGTCTGCACCTAACGTGCCGACCCCGGGATAGGCAGAAAAATCCACAGAGTTTGAAACAGATGGATTGACATTCACCAGCGGATAATCATGCAATGCCTCTTCAATGCGGGCAGCAGCCCAGGGAACAACCGAACACAGGCACACTCTGGAGAAATCCCACCCACCGAGCAAACGGAGGACAGACGATACTGAAATATCCGCGGTCGGCAGCATGCGGAGCTCCGCATCAACTCCGGGGCCGCACAATGCAAACTTGGTGCGGGTGTTTGAATTATCCACCAGCAAGCAGACATCATTCATATTCATACACGAAATTTATCACGAATTATACCGGCTATGCGAGCGGCAGAACCGGAACGACCGGAAGCCCGCATTGATGCACACAACCTGCGCCAACCGGCTGCTTCATTTTCCAACAGTCGGCTCAGAGTGGCTACCAGATGCGCAGTAGATTCCACGTGGCAACCGGCAGCATCTTCCAACAACAGTTCAAGATTTCCCTGTTCCTGACCGGGTAATATAAAATTCACCAGAAGAGGAACATTAGCTGCGTAGCACTCAAACATGGTTGCCGCACCAGCCTTGCCAATATAAAAATGGCAGTCTCTCATCAACCTGTGCATCTCCCTGGTCTCCCGCAGCACCTTCAACCTTCCGGCGGTGCATTCGGGCAGGAAGCGCCGCTCCAGCATCTCGGCCCGTTGCCCGGCAAGAACCGTCAGCCGTAATTGCGGAAACGCAGAAAGCAGCGCTGTAATATCATTCACCACGCCTTGCGTCTGACGGTATGCTCCATACAGGATTCTGAGTTCCTGCTTATCCGGTGCCCGGCGATCCGCTGCCGGAACGAAACAACACCTCACCGGGAAACCGGCAGCAATCACCGTTCCTGCTGACGAGGCGTAACGATCCCTAAGCATGCGTCCGGAACCGCAATCCGGAACCAGCACCAACTCCGCAGCAGAACGCAACCACGGCCTGCTGATTTCCCGTGCATCAGTGACCACCAGCGCATACGGAGCCACCTGCACACCACGGTGCCGAAGCTCATCCAGTATATAAGCAAACAATGGATACGTGCATATAATCAGATCCGGGTCCCAATCCTGAAGCAATTCCTGCGTGTATTTCAACACTCTTGCAAATAAAGGACGTTTCACCATTCTTGCCCAATCTGCTGTATCTGTCAGGGAATACGTCACCCCCCACAACCACGGCGCCCGTCGAACGCAAAATTCGTAAAACTTCTGAGTGCATCTGAACACCGCCGGCTGAGCCTCGGCGCATACGTCCACAGTCCTGCACACCCAGCCTTCATGCTCGTATTGCTCAGCTAATGCGGCCGCTGCTGAATGGTGGCCCTGACCATAGCCGACACTTAAAAGCAAAAGCCTCCCTGTGCGCTCATCCCCCATATCTCCGTCATTCAGAAAAACAAGCTCCGGCTGGAACCGGAGCTTCATTGACAACCTATTATCGGATTTACGGCCCAATCTTATCAGGTCGTCCTTCAAACGCCGGCCGGCGCGGCACAAACACGGAATCGTTCGGCATCAGCTTGATAGAGCGGTCTCTTGCACTGAAATAGTCGTATGTTCGGGTCACCTTTCCGCGGGTAATCTGCACCTTTCGCGAACCGAAATCCGTTATATCACCGCACTCTATCAGAGCCTGAATCAAGGTCATACCTTCTCGGTACGGAAGATTCTTCTTGCCTGCAACATAACCGGTCACCTGCACGTAGCGGGCGTCTATGGCAGCCTCACCCTTCGGTCCCACGTTTGCCATAACAATCGGGTCCGAATAAATCTGCTGAGTCAGATACAGCGTGCGAAGTTTGTTTTCCACCTGGCGCGCAGTAAGACCGACCACACTCACCCGACCGGAGAGATACGGCATCGATATGGTACCATCCTGACGGCTGACGGCATACTCACCGTTTACATTACTGACGTCCTCACTGGGAATATTTTTAAACTGAACAGTCACGGTTCCCCCCTTAGTGGCACGGGGTTCAGTAGATGCATCCTGAGCCGGCAGTGGCAAAGTCAGCATGCACATCACCAGCAGAAGCAATTTTTTCAAAACAGAGTTCCTCATGATATATCTTTAGTAAAGATCTTCCTCATTCTTTTTTTCCACTTTGGCCACGGTCTTTGAATCACTCTTCAGAGAAGAGGGTTTCGGTTCCCCACGGCCCGAGTTCTTGCTGTAGTATGAGTAGTAGGTGGTATAGTACTGATACTGCGTATCTCCACTGATATCAACATTATTCATGACCAGGCCCATAATCTGACCTCCGGCGTTCTGAACAAGAGATTTAGCGCGCAACAGTGCCTTGATCGGCATCTTCCGCGGCTGCAGCACCAGCAGGGTTGCATCTGCCTTGCTTACAAGCAGAGAAGCATCACTCACACCCAGCACAGGCGGAGAGTCGATCAACACAACATCAAAACGGCGCGAAACTTCAGTGATAAGCTTCTGCATGCGGAGCGAACCAATGAGACCGCTGGGGTCAGTCGGTATGGGGCCGCTGGGCAGCATATAAAGGTTGGGATGCCCAGTCTGGAACACCACATCTTTCAGCTCAGCAGAACCGGCAAGGTAGGTGGACATGCCCACATCACTCTTCAACTCTGCATAGCGTGCCAGACGCGGGCGGCGAAGGTCGGCATCCATCATAAGGGTGCTGTACCCCGCCTGAGAGAACACGTAGGCCAGGTTGCTCAAGGTCGTGGTCTTACCTTCACCGGCATTGGCCGATACCACCGCAATTGTAGTCGCCTTGAACAAATCCTTCTTCAGCTCAATATTCGTGCGCAGGATTCGGTACGCTTCAGCATCCGGGCTGTCACCGCCCTGCAGAATCAGAAGGCCGGCATCCTGCGGGATAACACCCAACACGGGAAGCCCCATGCTGCGCTCTGCATCTTCAAGCGTCTTGATCGAAGTATCGAAATAGTTGCTGATGAAAGCCACCACAATACCGGCAAGCAAACCTACCAGTGCACCAACGATGAGGTTCAAGCGGTAGTTGGGGCTGCTGGGAGCTCCGGGGAGCCCGGGCCGACTGTACACATCCAGGCTGGTGCGCGGAGCCATCAGGCGCATTTTATCCGCAATGTAATCGTTCTCCAGCTTGTCATATCGAGCTTTTTCGGCCGCATACTCCTGGAGCGCATTCTTCACTTTCTGGTCCTCAAGAGTCTTGTCGCGCAGGCGGTCACGAGCATCCACATAACGCTGCTCCACGTCCTTCAGCTCCGACTTCTTGACGTCGAGCTGATCCACCATGGCATCGCGCATACCTACAAGCTCCTCGTACAACTGTTCACGAGTACTCTTGTGCTGTTCATCCAGGCGAAGAACATTGGGATGGCGCGGGCCATAGCCGCTCAGCAGCATCTGAGCCCGGCTGTTCTCCTCCTCCGTGAATCGGTTGTTCAACTCGCGCACCTTGGCAGAGCAATATGACTCAGCCGTCAGCAAACCGGTGCGGGTGACATAGCTCAGCAGCTCTGCATCCTTCAAGTCCTGCAGCTTACCGATGTGAACCGTCATCTGCGCAATTTCCGTCTCCAGCGACAGTTTCGCATTATTCAGCTGCTGCAAAGTCTGTTCTTCAGCACCGGTAGACACAGGCACCCCATGACCGGAATCGCTCCACATACCCTGGATATACTTACCGGAACGGATGTACTGCCGCACCACATCCGCTTTGCGTTCCAACTCATCCTGGCGGGAACGCAACACTTCATAACGCTTATTGATTGCCTCGTTGATAACAGCGTTTTCTTTTTCTTCACGCAGTTCCTTGTAACAGTCAACTACCGCCTGGCATACCTGTTGAGAGACCCGGGGGTCATTGGTGGAGACTGTAATATCCACAAGGTTTGTGTTCTTACGCGGCATCACTCGGATCATGCTCATCAAGATATTAGCTGCCGTCGTCTCATCCATCTGCCACTCATTCGGCAGGTCCAGCTTGTTCGCTACTGCGATCAGATTCTGCTGGGAAACGAGAATTTCAAACTGAGTCTGCATATAGGCACCGCTATCCGCCATGGCGGCAATGGGGTTTCCCTCACCTCCGACAGCAACGTTAATCAAATCTCGTGGCTGTTTGATTTCAAACGTCATGCCACTCATATACTTAGGCGTCATCATCTTCGTAATGACGGCGCTGCTGACGAACACCAGAAGAAACACAAGCAATATCGTCTTCCACCTGCTACGCAGAATCTGCATATAATCCTGCGCGTGCAACACTGCCTCCATCTGTCCCAGCGAATCTACGCTCGTATTCATAATTCCTTGTCTGTAATAATTAAACGCCGGAGAGTCTCATCTCAGCACCACTCTCCGGCATCACATAAAGTAGCATTAAAAACTGTAATTCAGCCCCATGGAAATATTATGGCGGGTGTAATCGTAACCGCCGCTATCCCGGTCTGACTCATACCAGGTGTATGTGTAATTGATAAACCCCTGCAACTTCTCTGAGAAGCGGTATGTCATCCCCACATTGGGAGTAAGCGTTGTATTGGTTTCATCCTCCAGGCGCCCGGTACCTTTGGTATAGCTGCTACGCATCAGCGAAAGCCCAAATGTAAACGCAACATCCGGAGAAAGAGTATACGAACAGTTAGCACCCACTCGCCAGGTCAGGTCAGAAAGGTAGTTTGCTCCCGCTCCGCGGTAGGTGTCAACATTCTCGTTGGAAAGCGAAAGGTAAAGATTTGCACTCAGACCTTCCGCCACCCGTCGATTATATCCGAGATTGACTACCGGAGAAAGGATACTTTCATTATGCACGTACTTGGTCTGCACACCGATAGAGCCACTGCAGCTGGATACCGGGTCAAGTGAGCGGCTGAACCCGAGCGTTACCGTGATATTATCTGAATCGTATCCCTTTTCTCGCAAGTCGTAGCGATAAGTAAGGTTTGCATTGTAGCTGAGCAGCTCAGAAGCGCGGTAATGCAGCCCGGCACCACCACTGATATACTGGCGGTCGTCATTCTGATACTCCGTCTCACTGTACAAGTTACCACTGTAGCCGGCGTTTACATTCCAGCCCCAACGACTGTCAATCGACTGGTTATAGGAATTACTGAAGGACCAGTTCAGGCAATCGCCCTGTCTGCGTGATGCAGAAATGCCACTTGCATATTCCGGTTCCGGGCTGTATGTCACCGAAAGGTTCGCTGAATAGGAACTGCGGGAAGTAAAGGCATGCACGATGCTCGCCGACAATCCGCAGTCCGCATACATTTTCTTGTTTGAGGTCGACGCGGAGGCCTTTGCGTACCGGGTTGCACCCAGGTTGAACCTGTATGAAATCTTGTCTACCGACTCGTAATCCGCAAACGTAGCGCCGACACCTGCATTTATGTAGGAACTTGCCTTCTCATCAACCGATGATGCACCCATGTTCGTATCATAACCAATTCGCGCATAGGCGCTATACGTAGCGGCGTGCGATTCCGGCAGCCCCACGGAAGGAGCCGTATCATACAGCGAGATAGCACTTACGTTAGCTGTACACAATCCTGTGAGCAGCAACGCTTTATAAAAATTCGATTTCATACCGGAGAAACAAGCCTCAGCAAACCATTAGTTGTTTGCAGATGTAGGCGGCGGAGTCGGAAGCACCGAATACTCAGGAGCGGAGGGAGCAGTCGGAACATAAGCATCCAGAGCCTCAGCCGATACACCATTACCGGCAGCACGCCCCGTAACCGCACTCCCCACCACACCCTGCACCACCGCAGCCGCTACCGACTGCGTCTGGGGCATAGTGTACAAAGAAGACAGCAGCTGGTATCCTTGAGAAGCAGTCAGACCAGCACCATCAGCTCCACTCTGGTATGTTGCAGCACTCCGGATAAAACCGGATTCCAGGGAAGGAGCGGCCAGAAGCACAGAACGGAGAATAGCGTAGGTCTCCGTCACACTCCAGCTCTGGCGCTGCTGCATCACACTCTGAAACACTTCCACAGCCTGATTCGGCTGAGTTTTCACTAACTCATATACAGCCATACTGAGCGCATCCAGCGATGCGCCGGAGGACTTCTGCGCCATGGCGGACACAGAAGAGAGGCTCGTCTCTTCAGCATACACAGTGCCGGAAAGCACACCAGCGAGCAGAATCACAGAAAGCACCTTTTTCATACGCGTATTACCTTTGTTTGATTCAGGCTAAGCGGGTAGCGGGAATCGAACCCGCATGATCAGCTTGGAAGGCTGGAGCTTTGCCATTAAGCTATACCCGCAAACTTGGCCAAATCCTAGCATAGCCTTTTCCACATTTCAAGCATAAACTGATATACAGACAAAATTTCTTTTTTCTCTTGACAGAATTACTCACCCAATGTAGAATCCCTCGCACACCGCATGCGGGCGTCGTTCAATGGTAGGACGCGTGCTTCCCAAGCATGAGACACGGGTTCGATTCCCGTCGCCCGTATTCCTTCCCGACGGCAGAGTCGCTCAGCGTCTCTGCCGTTTTTATTATAGCGTCAAGCGCATATAGGCTTGACAAGCCAGCGCAAAACATTTAACTTTTCCGAAACACCTATCACCATAGACTAAAGCGATGAAGCAAAGCTCGACATACCGCCAGATGGAACTGAACCCACGCATGGCAGATGGAGAAATGCATTCACCGGAGCACATTCGGCAGCGGGTGGAACAGGCGCGGCAGCAGGAGGAATTTTTCGATGCCCAACTGGCACAGTGCCGTGCCCAGCGCCTGGAGCTGGAAGAAAGCGACCAGAAGAAGGCACTTTTCAACGAAAGTCTGAATGAGATAGGGATGAAGCTGCACAACGCCGTGCGTCGGCTGGAGAAAGAGCTGACCTCCATGGAGCAGGAACAGGCAGAAATCACACAGATAAACGAGTGTCTGAAACGGCACCTCCAGATTCTCTCATCCATGCAGCCCCAGCACTGGAGTTCGGAAGGATTCAACAATCGGCTCCAGGAAGCGATGCCGAAGCTTGAACGGGCCATCAACGACTTTGAGGAAGCGTACGCCGGACACTCCCGCTACCGGCATACCGACATATTCCGCTACAAGCCCGGAATCGAGGAACGGCAGGGCATCAACTGGCGCGGCATCCGCACGCAGCTGACGAACGGACTTTATTTTCATCTTCCCCTCTTTCTTTTACTTCTCCTCACATGGGGAGCATATTCGCTGATAACCCGACTCTGACCATGACTCGCCCTCATTCATCCTACAACCAGCTGCGCGAATTGGAGCTGCGCCGGCACATGCGCAACGGAACCGGCACCGCACTGCCGGACAAAGTGCATCGGCATCGCTATCCGGCCAACACACTGGGGCCGAATGAGGATATCGTGCAACGCCGGCAAGACTCATACCGCAAGAAAGTAACCATTGAAAAAATGGGAACACAGAGTCGCAATCTTCTGCTGGAGAATCTTGCCATTCTTCTCTTTCTCGTTATCTCCATCTGGGGGTTATACACCCTGACCATCCACCTGCTCACCCACTCCTGATTTTCTCATTCAACCATGGAACAGAACAACCTTATCGATGTGGCCTACATCGCCCGTCTGGCCAAGCTGGAGCTGACCGCAGACGAAACGGCCCGCTTTTCAGAAGATTTGAACCAGGTGCTGGCATACGTGGCGCAGCTCGACCAGTGGGATACCACCGGAGTGGAGCCCATGTACCACCCGCTGCCTGTATATGATGCCCTGCGCGAGGACATGCCGGGCACCAGCCTGAGCAATGAGGCAGCCCTCTCCAACGCCCCCGCGCAGGAGGACGGCCAGTTCCGCGTGCCCAAGGTGGTAGAATCCGCACATTAACCCCAGACCATATTTTTCTGAATATGCTTACCGGAACCATTTCGCACTGGCGCCAGCAGCTCACATCCGGAGCCATCTCCCCCACTGAGCTGGTGGAAGAAATCGCACGCTCCATGGAAGAGCGCAACCCCGGCATCAATGCCTGTCTCTCCTGGGATAAGGAAGCCGCCCTGGCCGCTGCCGCCCGGGCCGACCTCAGCAAGCCGCTCGGCGGCATCCCCATCGCCGTGAAGGACAACATCGCCATGCTGGGCCAGCCCACCCGCTGCGCCTCGCGCATGCTGGAGAACTTCATCTCCCCCTATGATGCCACCGCCGTCACCAGACTGACCGCCGCCGGTGCCATTCCCTTCGGCCGCACCAACATGGATGAATTCGCCATGGGTTCCTACGGCCAGAACTCTGCCTTCGGCGAAACCCAGAACCCCGCAGCCCCCGGACACGTGCCGGGCGGTTCCTCCAGCGGCTCCGCTGCTGCCGTAGCCGGCGGCATGGCCATTGCCGCCCTGGGGTCTGATACCGGCGGTTCCATCCGCCAGCCGGCGTCGCACTGCGGCGTGGTGGGCATCAAGCCCACCTACGGCCGCGTATCCCGCTATGGTCTGGTGGCCTTCGCTTCCTCGCTCGACCAGATCGGGCCCATCACGCAGAATGTAGAAGACGCCGCCACCATCCTGAACGCCATCTGCGGCCACGATGCCAAGGACTCCACCTCCTCCACCGTGCCCACAGAGGATTTCACCGCCGGGCTCGGCAAGGACATCAAGGGACTGCGCATCGGTCTGCCCAGGGAATACCTCTCCAGCGGCAACAGCCCCGCCGTTTCCACCGCGCTCGAAAAGAGCATCCGGAAGCTCACCGAGCTGGGCGCTGAGATTGTAGAAATCTCCCTGCCCCATGCCGAGGCTGTGGTAGCCGCCTACTACATCATCGCCTGCGCCGAGGCCTCTTCCAACCTTTCCCGCTTCGATGGCATCCGCTACGGCTACCGCGCCGCCGGCACCAACGGTCTGGACGATCTCTACAGCAAGACCCGCGAGACCGGCTTCGGCCCGGAAGTGAAGCGCCGCATCATCCTGGGCACCTATGTGCTCTCCAGCGGGTTCTATGATGCCTACTACGCCAAGGCGCAGAAAGTGCGCTCCCTCGTGGCGGGTGACTTTGCTGCCGTTTTTGAGAAAGTGGATCTGATTCTGGGTCCCGTGGCCCCCACCAGCGCCCCGAAGCTGTTCGACGACAGCATGACCCCGCTGCAGACCTACCTGGCGGATATCTACACCATCCCGGCCAACCTGGCGGGTCTGCCCGGCATCTCCATCCCCACCCCGGTGGAGGCGGGCGCCCACCCCGTGGGCATCCAGCTGCTGGCCCCGCACTTCGCGGAAACCCGCCTGCTGCAGGCCGCCGCCGCACTGGAAAAAGCCTTCCTATAATTTTTCATGGAAACGCCAGTCTACATCACCATCGCCGGTTCCGACTGCTCCGCCGGAGCCGGGCTCCAGGCCGACCTCAAAACCGGCTTCGCACTCGGTTGCTACCCCCTCACCGCCGTCACCTGCGTGGTAAACGAAGTGCCCGGGCTGGTGGAAGGTATCGTGGCCATGGAGCCGGACTTTGTGGCGGGGCAGGTGGCGCTCTGCCTGCGCAGCTTCCCGGTGCGTGCGGTCAAGACCGGCATGCTCTACTCGCCGGAGATCGTGCGTGCCACCGTGGCAGCGCTGAAAGACTTTGACGATCCCATCGTGGTCGACCCGGTCATGATTGCCACGGCGGGCGAGGCCCTCATCCTGCAGGAAGCCATTGCGGTGTATGAGGAAGTGCTCATCCCGCGCACTACCCTGCTCACCCCGAATGGCGATGAACTCGCCAAGCTGGCCGGCACTGCCCCCATCACCACGGTGGAAGAGCTCGAAAGCGCAGCAGTAACCCTCTGTGGGCGCTACAACTGCGCCATTCTGGCCAAGGGTGGTCACGTAGGCGGCAGCACCTGCACCGATATCCTGGTGCAGCCCGGCAAACCCACCCTGCGCTGGAGCCACCCCCGCACCGAGGGCATCTCCACCCACGGCACCGGCTGCACCCTCTCCAGCGCCATCACCGCCTTCCTGGCCAAAGGCCAGCCGCTGGAGCTCGCGGTCGAAAACGGTCTCAGCTACATCGCCCGCGCCATTGCCACCTCCCACAAGCTGGGTGAGCAATTCGCGGTGAATCACAGCATCTGAACTCCCGAAAGCGGGACTAAAGTCCCGTGCTCCGAATGCGCACTGCCTGCACATCCGCGGCAATCTGCGCCTGCAGCTCAGCCACTGAGGCAAACTTACGCTCCGGGCGCAGGAAACGGAGCAGCTCCACCTGCAGCGGGCGGCCGTACAAATCGCCCTGCCAATCCAGCAGGTGCGTTTCCAGGCGCACTACTTTCTGCGACTCATCAATCGTAGGCCGCAACCCCAGATTGGCAATGCCGCGCACCGCAGTGTCCTCCTTCTGCGCAGCTACCTCATACACACCGAAGGGCGGCAGCACCGCCGCAGGATGAATCTGCATATTAGCCGTGGGGAAGCCCAGTTTGCGGGCCAGTTTCTGGCCGGGCTCCACCACGCCGGCTATGCTGAACGCATGCCCCAGCATCTCCTGCGCCAGCGGCAGGTTGCCCGCCACCAGCAGCTCGCGGATGCGGCTGGAGCAGATGCGCTCGCCCTGCACTTCCGCCATATCCTGCACGCAGGCGCGCAAACCGTACTCCGCGGCGTATTCCTCCACAAAGGAGGCATTGCCCACGCCCCCTTTGCCGAAATGCCAGTTGCGGCCCACAGAGATACCGGCCATGCCGCAGCCGCTGCGCAGACTATCCAGAAAATCGCGCGGGCTCGTGGCAGCCAGTTCCGGGGTAAAGGGCAGCTCCAGCAGCACCTGCACCCCCAGAGCGGCCATCAGGGCGCGTTTCTGCTCCGCAACCGGGGTTATCAGCTTCGGCTGCCGTTGCGGTGCCAGCACCGCCAGCGGGTGCTGCGCAAAAGTCAGCACACCTCGCAGCGCGCCGGGCGTATCAGCCGATTCTATAACCCGCCGGTGCCCGCAGTGCACCCCGTCAAAAAAGCCCATAGCCCAGTGAACCGGTTGGTTCACCGCCGCAAGCTCAGCAATGGAATGCAGAATCAACATCATCTCATGCGCGGTCAGCCAGCACCTTTTCCACCGGGAGCAGACGCGCCAGCAGTTCCTCTCGCCCGGCCGCCTTCAGCGTGGGCACATCCACAGCCTCGGCAATATCGAACTTGCCGCTGCGGATGCGGCGCAATGCCGTGAGGTGCGCCCCGCAGCCCAGGTGCTGCCCGATATCATGCGCATAGGTGCGCACATAGAACCCCTTGGAGCAGTGCACACGGAAATCCACCTCAGCCGCGGCCAGGTCGATGCGCGTGATTTCGTAATCCAGCACCGCCACGTGGCGGGCCTTGCGCTCCACCTCCTTGCCCTTTCGGGCCAGCTTGTAGCAGGGAACGCCGTTGATTTTCACCGCTGAATACATGGGCGGCACCTGGTCAAATTCGCCGTTGAAATGTTCGAATGCGGCGCGGATAGCCTCTTCCGTCAGGCCTGCAGTGGGCTTTTCTGCCACCACTTCACCATCGGCATCCTGGCTGTTGGTCTCCACGCCCAGTTTCATGGTGGCGGTGTAGACCTTATCCTCGCACATGAGCAAGTCCTGCATCTTCGTCGCCTTGCCGATGACCACAATCAGCATGCCGGTGGCCATGGGGTCCAGCGTGCCGCAGTGGCCCACCTTCTTCGTCTGCAGGATGCGGCGGCAGAGTGCCACCGCGTTGTGGGAAGTAAAGCCGGGGTCCTTATCCACCAGCAACACACCGCTGGGTGCTTCCTCGCTCATGCCTGCAACTCCTTTCTGACAGCGTTCAGCACGCGCTCACGGCAATCGCCCAGCTCCCCGTGCATACGGATACCGGAGGCCATGGCATGCCCACCCCCGCCGAACTGCGCGGCAATGGCCGCCACACTCACAGCCGGGTCCTTACTGCGCAGGGAAACGCGGATGCGGCCATCGTCCAGATCCTCAAAAATCACCGCCACACGCACCCCCTGGAGCACGCGCACCACATCCACCAGGTCCTTGGTATCCTCCAGGCCCACGCCGAGCTCCGCCTTGCGGCCGGCCGGCATGGAATAGTGGGCCAGAGTTCCTCCGCACTCCACCACCATATTGTTGAGCACCTCACGCTGCATCAGCAGGGCGGTATAGGGAACCTCCTGATACACCCGGCGGTTCACATCCGCCACATCCACCCCGGCCGCCAGCAACTCACCGGCGGCATACATCACCTCCGGGGTCGTGCTGCCGTACTGGAACGAGCCGGTATCCGTGTTGATACCCACATACAGGGCATCGGCCATGGGTTTGGTAAGCTTCACTCCCCAGGATTTCAGCATATTGAACAGCACAAAAGCGCAGGCTGCGGTTTCCGGCTCAATCACATGCATGTGGCCGTAGCGGGTGTTGGTTCCGTGGTGGTCGATATTCACAATGAGCGGGAACCCGGCAAAAAGCTGCTGCGAGCGGTCGCCCAGGCGCTTCCAGTCGCCCGTGTCCACGCAGATGAGCATCTCCAGGTCCGCAGGCACTTCCTCCGGCTGCGGCAGAATCTGCTCCGCGCCCTCCAGGAAAGAATAGCGGGCCGGCACGCCGTCTTCATTCCACATATAGACCTTCTTGCCCAGGCTCTGCAGGGCCAGGCCCAGCCCCAGCGTGGAACCGATGGCATCGCCATCAGGCCGGAAATGAGAAGTCACACCAATGGTGCTGCACTGCTGAATACGGGATAAGAGTTGCTCGTACATGCGCGCCTATCATACCGCGTTTCGGCACTCAGGTCAACCGCTTTCGCGCCAGCAACAGTGCCATGCCCCGTGGAAATTGCCGGTTGAGCCACCAGCCGGTGGCCGCCAGCAGCGGAATCACCACCGCCGGTACCCAGATATTCCACAGGAAATGCGGGTTATACCCGCCATACAGCGGTGCCAGGAGAAAGGAATGTGAGGCGTAGATGAACAGCATCCACCGCCCGCAGAATGCCAGGGGTACGGCCAGACGTGGAAGATACCGGGCACAGGTCACACCCCCCAGCAGCATGAGCAGGGCCCAGGCCAGAGCCCCCACCGGCAGGCTGCAATGCTTCCACGGAAGCTCCGCCCACTGCGCCGCGCCCGCCAGTACAGACGGTTGGCAGAGGCATACCAGGGCGGCCGCAAACAGCACCGGCAGATTCCTTGCCAACCAATCGTGGATACGATCCGGCGGTATCGCCTTCAACGCAAAGCCAAGCAGAAAAATCCAGAAATAATCGAAGCGCACCGCCGCATACTGCGCCGGGGCGGTGGTGTAGCTGCAGAGCATGAGCACCACCACCGCCGGCCAGCAGAAACGCGGCAGGAAGCGCAGAGCCAGCAGCCCGGCCACCACCAGTTGATACACCACCAGCGTTTTCAGGAACCAGAGCGGCGTGTTATACGCCGCCACGCCCCAGCCGATGCAGCGCTGCCAGCTGAACTCAAAATCCGGTGCTGCCACCGCCATGAGCCCCAGACTCAGCAACGACCACAGCAGCCAGGCCAGCGCCAGCCGTCCGGTGCGCACCAGCGCCTTCCCGGAATCCACCGACAGGAAATACCCCGCCAGCAGGAAAAACAGAGCAATAGCCCCGCCCACAGCTCGCCCCAGCCCTGCCGGCGCGGCATCCGCATGCAGCCACACGATGCAGAACATGGCCAGCGTGCGGGCGCAATCCACCCAGCGCGCTCGGGTAGAGGTGGCGCCACTCATTTGCTCACGCTGCGCACCAGGGCGCAGGTCAGGTCGATGCAGGCCTCCAGGTCGCGGTCATCCAGAATCCCGTTGTGCGAGTGGATGTAACGCACCGGCACCCCGAACACGATAGCCGGGCAGCCATACCAGTGCGGGTAAGCGGCGGCGGCATCAGTGCCGCCGGTGCGGCGCACCGTAGGCTGGCAGGGGATATCCTCGCGCTCTGCGATTTCCAGCACGGTATCCACCAGCGCGGGCGGGGTGATATTCGTGGGGTCGTACAAGCGCACCTGCACCCCCTGCCCCAGCACACCCTGGCGGCAGATACCACTCTGGCCGTAGGTATCATCCGCCGGCGGTCCCTCCAGCACAATGGCTAAATCAGGGGTCTGCTCCAGCGCTCGTGCGCCGCGTGTGCCCACCTCCTCCTGCACCGTGCCGATGGCCTGCAAGGTGCAGTCCAGCTCTTCGCCGGCCAGGCGGCGCATCACCTCAATCATGCAGTAAACTCCGGCGCGGTTGTCAAAAGCCTTGCCCATCCAGCGGTGGGGCACCTCCAGCGGCTGAAGCTCCACATCCGGAGACACCGCGCAGCCGATGCGGATGCCGCAGGCGACCACCTCCTCGGCGCAGGATGCGCCGATATCAATGAAAAGCGAATCCGTGCTCATCACCTGATTACGCTGAGAATCCGGCAGCAGGTGCGGCGGGCGGGTGCCGATCTGCCCGGGGATGCGGCGGCCATCGCGCGTATGCACCAGCACGCGCTGGCTGGGCAGCGTGTGGTTCCACCAGCCGCCCAGCGGAACGATGAGCAGGAAACCATCGGGCGTGATTCCCTGCACCATGAAGCCGATTTCATCCATGTGCGCCAGCAGGGCCACCACGGGGCCCTCCCCGCTGCCCTTCGCCTGGCAGATGATGTTGCCGGCCACGGTTTCTGTGATATCGCAGCATTCCTGCAACTCCCCGGCAATAAGGGAGCGCACATCATCCTCAAACCCGGATACTCCGGCTGCATTACTGCAGCGCTCAAGCAATTCTCTGTTCAGCATGCAGCTACTTTACACCCGCCGCTCCACCGGGTCAAGCAGATACAGTTCAGCCCCTCCAAATGGCCATACGCGCGTCCCAAAGATTTTGTAAGTAATGGGAATCTAAAAACTCAGAACGAACCAACAAATTGGAATTTGAATTACGAGTTACGAATTACGAAGTCAATTATAATTTTAGCAAAATCTGATTTTTTGT
>CAZTAX010000005.1:0-33175 GCA_964611765.1 uncultured Akkermansia sp.
GCATGATGTGCTGCTGGTTCATCCACTTGCACTTGGTGATATCGAACTTGGCGGCGGCGCGGTTCACGTTCTCCAGGGAGAAGAGCTTGATGAGCTCATCCTTGGTGAAGACCTCGTCATCGCTCTTGGGACTCCAGCCGAGCAGGGCAATGAAGTTCACCACGGCATCCGGCAGGAAGCCTTCCTCCGGGTAATTGCCGAGTTGGGCACCCACGTCGCGCTTACTCATCTTGGAACCATCCGGGTTCTGGATGAGCGGGATGTGGGCATACACAGGTGGCTCCACGCCGAAGGCGTCGAAGAGCTGCAGGTGCTTGAACGTGTTCATGATGTGATCCTCACCGCGGATGACGTGGGTTATCTTCATTTCGATGTCGTCCACCACGTTCACCAGGTGGAAAATGTAGGAGCCATCCGTGCGCTTCACCACCATGTCGGGGGTATTGTCCACGTTGTTGTAGTCCACGGAGATATCGCCGCAGACCATATCGTGCAGGGTCATCACCCCCTCGCGCTTGAAGCGGAAGCGCCACACGGACCCCTCGCTGGTGCCGGGGATTTCATCACCGTTCCTGTCGCGCTTGTTCGGGGCGGGGCATTCGTACACGCGGCCCATCTCCACGAGTTTCTGGAAATAGCGGTCGTAGATATCCTTGCGCTGGCTCTGGAAGTAGGGAGCGTAGTCGCCGCCCTTGCCTTCACCTTCATCCCAGTCAAGGCCCAGCCA
The DNA here is from genome assembly GCA_964611765.1 of uncultured Akkermansia sp. Taxonomy (GTDB): domain Bacteria; phylum Verrucomicrobiota; class Verrucomicrobiia; order Verrucomicrobiales; family Akkermansiaceae; genus Akkermansia. The sequence continues at coordinate 728 of CAZTAX010000005.1, forward strand.
GCTCATGCCGGTGAAGATAGCCTTCATGGCATCTTCCACGTGGCGTTCCTGGTCGGTGTCTTCGATGCGGAGCACGAAAGTGCCACCCATCTTGCGGGTGAAAAGATAGTTGAACAGAGCGGTACGGGCACCACCGATATGCAGATAGCCGGTGGGCGAAGGGGCAAAGCGTGTGCGTACGTGCGTTGACATGCGCGCCTTATACACCTAATCACCCGAATTTTCAAGCCCAATCAACCACAATGACGGCAATATGGTGGATTTATTTCACCCGGAATTGCAGGAAGCACCAGAGCATCAGGCAGACAATGGCACCGAAAAGCAGGTTGACAGAACAGCTTGCCCCATAGAGACAAAGCAGGGCTGTGCCGATGAGCAGAGTGGAAGGAAGACTGCGCATGCGGTAGTGAATGGGGTGTTTCTTCCATATCCGCCAGAAGGCCCGGCGGCTCAGCACTGCGATCCAAAGCGACATGAGAGCAGCGGCAAAACAGAAAACGCCGCCGAAGATGCTGCGTTCCTCATCATAAAACAGCTGAGTGACAGCCATCACGTTCTGGATAATCGAGTTGATGGTGAACTCCAGGCAGATGACTGCATAGCCAGCGAGGCAAAGCCAGCGGGGGCATCCATCCTCCAGTAGTAGTAGTGATTCCCTCACCCCCTGGCGGTTGAAGATGTATGCCGGTAACAGGCAGAAAAAGGCAATAGCGAAGATCGGAATGGTAACAGCTGAAAACAGGAGGAGCAACATAATTCAGGCCAGGAAGATGATAGCTGGTATCAAGGCGAGGAAATAGAGCACGACCAGGCAGAAATCCACCTCCTTACGGGCATAGGCGTAGCCAATCCCCAGAGGCGGCAGCACCAGCAGACTGTGCAGCAGGATGACCATGGCGTAGCTTTCGTGCCCGCAGACCCCATGCCAGCCCAGACTGAGCGGATACCACAAGGCGCACCCGGCCAGCAGGACAAGCTGCGTGGATTTCTTTCTGGTCGCAGCCAGCAGGAGAATGGCGTACAGAGCTGCGCACCATGGATGGATTTGTTTCTGTGCTGCGATAATCTCCGCGTTGCAGGACTCGCAGGGCTGAGCGAGCCACAGGATACAGCTTATCCCGAAGGCAACGATGAGGTTTATGGCGGTGAAGTAACGCATGCGGCCATCATTTCCGTCGGCGGCGGTGACTGAGGTATAACAGAGAGGTTGCAGCGAGGAGCGGAACAGCGGGTTCAGGAATGCGTTTCAGGTTCCAGGAATCGCTCTCGTCCAGGTTGAGCCCGAATGCTTCGCTGATGTATACATCGCCATAGAGCTCGTTGGAAGAGTAATCTTTCAGATACACATAGTCATCTTCATTTTTGTAGAAGGTGTCTATGCATCGGAGCGTCGTCTCATAATCGTCTGAATCCGTTACCCAGATAGACGAGAGTTTAGGGGTGCCGTCTTCATCCTCCGTGTACTCCACGCCCCAGAGGGTGAGGGCGTGGGCGAGCTCTCCCTTGGTATCGACGATGGCGATATTTGCCGGGGGGGAACCGGCAATGCAGTCGATGAGGGCCGTTGTGAAGTCGTAGGTATCGACGTAGGAATAGATGCCCCAGAAGAATTTGGCGAGGTGGAGCTGTTTGCTGTTAGCATAATTCTCGCCGTTGTATGTGTCCGGAATCGCTTCCCAGTAGTAGCCGGAGAAGGTATCTAAATCCGTCTTGATGGCAACGTTATCCCCTTCTTCATAGGGAAAGATGGCGCGGTTGTCAGCAAATGTCAACGGGTCCTTTTCATCATCATTCAGCAGCGTCATGCCGGCATAATCGCCGCCAAGCCACCATTGCACGCCTGAGATGAAAGAACCGCCGGTGTTGGCTGATACTGACTTGAAGCGATTCCAGATATCCTGACCAGTCGGTATGCCGGATGAGGTGATATACAGGCTTTGCCAGTAATCCAGTATGTTGCTGGTGGAGGCAGCCCAGCAGATGTTATCATCACCATCTTTTTCTTCGGTTTTCTCGTAGTCAATCCAGCCTGCGGCCTGGCTTACTCCGTCTACCCAGAGCTGCGTGGTACCGGCATGGAGGTTGCCCGCCAGCAGCAAGGGAAAAAGGAGATGTCGTATGGCATTCATTGCGCTTCTCTCGGCATAGGCTGGAAATGGATTCTGCGGCAGTTATCTTTCAGGATGCATGGCACCCCGTTACTGATTGTGGGATAGATATCCTGGTATTCAATGGTGTTACCGGTGAACGTTACATCCTCTGCCGAGATGGCGGAGAGCAGGGGAACGCGGTGGGTGATGAAGTGATTATCCGTAATCCTCACGTTGCGGTGGTAGCTCTCTTTCTGCTTGCCTGGCTGGCGCACTTCAGGGCAGATGGCGATAAGCGCATCGGTGAACTGGTAGAGACCGGTGAGTCCGTGGCGGAAGGTGTTGCCGGAGATGAGCACATCCCGGCATGCGCCGCTTTCATACCAGCCCTGGGCGTCGCCCGCCAGCAGGATGGCCGAGCCATGTGTGTGGTCGAAGTGGTTGCCGATGACGCGCACCGGGCGCGGGGTGGTGAACAGGGCTCCGCGTGCGCGGTTGTGGCGGATGGTGTTGTGGCTGAAATCCACGCTGGGGTGCCAGTCGGCATTCTCAATCGCATCCCCCTCACCGATACCAGCCGGCAGATCCTCGGCGAGTGTCACGCGAACGTGGCGCGTGTCGATGATTTCCACGGAGTTGACCTCAATCTGCTTTTCGTCCACCTCCAGGGTCGGGCCGTGGATGAAGCTCAGCTTTTCGCCCGGTGCCATCACCTCAAATCCGTAGGCCTGGCCATGCATGTAGCGAGCGATGAAGGTGCGGGGATTCTCCACTTTGATGATACCGAGGCAGGTGGCGTGTACGTTGATGGCATCGTCCATCATGGCTTCGTAGGTGGCATTCTGCACGGAGATGAGGCCGCGACAGTTGGAGAAGTGGGTGGCATCTGCTGCTGAGGTGTGCATGCGCCCCTGTGCCCGTATGCAGCCTCCGCCGCGGATGGTGATATTCTCGCTGCGCTGGGCAATGAGAGCCATCCCCTGACTGTCATGAAAGACAACATTGTTGAGCGTTGTGTCCTTAGCCCGGTAGAGCAGCATGCCGGGATGCGGGCGGAAGTAGCTGCGAAGCACCAGCGTCTGCCTGACCGAAAGCCCCTTGGCTGCAGCATCCTCTGCGAATCGTACGCGGTTGCCGGTAAGCTTCTCAGCCTTTCCATACCAGGCCATGTCGCCACCGCGCCCGGTGGGTACCATGCGCCCATCCTGCTCGAAGGCGAGCATGCATTGAAGACGATCCTTGCGGCCATTATTGGTAAGGAAAAACTTACCGTTTTCCACGGTATAGCGACTGGCCTGGCTCATTTCCAGCGTGGTGTGGCCTTCCTTGATTTCGATGATGCGGCCCTCTGCGGAGAAAGGTTCGTTAAAGTCGATGCTGATGTCATTCAGGGTGACATTTTCGCTATCCATCAGAACAACCGGCAGCATCATGCCATGGAAGATGAACTTCGCTCCGTTGCCGCAGATTTCCACGTTTTTCAGTCCCACAAGCGGCAGAGCGACAGGGTGAACTTCCTGCTGGTCGTGGTTGGAGATGAACATCTGCATGGGCAGGGCACTGCTCCGGTGAAAGTGGTAAACACCGGGTGCAAAGTTGATGCGGCTCGCACCTTTGGCTCGAGCATCATCAATCAGCAGCCGCACCGCAGCCCCACAGTCCTTGCCGCCGGGATGCACTCCATAGTCGGTTGCGTTCAGTTCCATGGCCGTTACAGAACAAAGAGCCATAGTGGGGACTATGGCACTTGCTGCAAAAATGGTGATGTTCGGGATTCCCATATTATGAACAGGTGGCTCCCTGATTTTTCAATTCGTCCAGCGAGATACCGGAAAGATAGTCCTTGATGACGTTGTGCAGCCCGATCCACACCGGAATTGTGAGACATGTGTCGTGCAGCGGGCATTCATTCTCTTCCATGGCAAGGCAATGCACCGGCGCCAGACCGCCTTCAGCGGTGCAGAGAATCTCGTACAATGGATAATCCTCAGGCTTGCGGGTGAGCATGTAGCCGCCGGCCTTGCCACGCAGACTCTGGACCAGATTGTCGCGCAGAAGCAGAGCCATGATACTTTCCATGTACTTGGGCGTGATGTTCTGGCGCTCTGAAATTTCGCGAAGAGCCACGGGGCCGTCTTCACCGTTCTGAGCCAGATCCAGCATAATGCGAAGGGCGTATCGGCCCTTGGTAGATATCCTCATCATAAGACGTGCTGTTATACTATAATAACAGCACGTCTCAGGTCAAGCTAAAAGATACTCTTCCTGTAGGGAAAAACTGTAATTACGCCAGAGCTTCTTCGAATCGGCCAAGCATATCACGCAGGGCGGCATCTGCGCTGAGCTTGGATTCAACATTGCGCAGGGCATGCAAAACGGTTGAATGGTCGCGGCCAAATGCGGCGCCTATATCCTGAAGCGAGCACGAGGTATGGCGGCGCGCCAGGAACATGGCAACCTGTCGCGGATGCGCGAGAGAAGCCAGACGACGGCGGCCGTCCAGATCCTCTACTCGAAGCCCGAATTCATTAGCCACGCGTTGCTTGATATCGGCAATCGTCACACCGGTACTCGCCCGCTGAACCATGAGGTCGGCCAGATTCGTGCGCAGGAAAGCAATGGAGGGGCAGCTGTTGCTGAAGGAGGCAATGGTGCTGGTGCGAACCAGCGCCCCTTCGAGGGCTCGTACAGACTGCGTGATATTGCGGGCCAGGAACTCAACCACCTCATCGCTGAGCAGGTTGGTTTTCCAGCTTTGCATCTTCTGCCGGAGAATAGCCATGCGCATTTCATAGCAAGGAGCAGTAAGCTCCACCGTCATGCCCTGAGAGAAACGGGTCTTGAGACGGTCATCCATCCTGGTAATGTGAGCTGCCGGGCAATCGGCCGAGAGCACGATCTGTTTACCACTCTCAAACAGGGCATTGAACGTGTGGAAGAACTCTTCCTGTGTCTTGTCCGCGCGGGCCATGAACTGCACATCGTCGATAAGCAGCACATCCACTTTACGGAACTTCTTGCGGAACAGTTCCAGCGCATCTCCGCGTTTGCGGATTGCTTCGATGTACGCATTCGTGAACTGCTCACTTGTCACGTACAACACGCGCACATTTTCGCGGCGGGCGCGAAGCTCGTTGCCGATGGCGTGCATCAGGTGCGTCTTGCCCATGCCGGAGTTGCCATAAATAAACAGGGGGTTGAAAATGCGCTCCTGCGCGTTCACCAGTGCTTTTGCTGCAGCGTAGGCAAGCTGATTATTCGCTCCGACCACGTAGTTATCGAACGTGTAGTCGGCATTCAGTTGAGTCTGCATCTTGCTGGCAGCGCTGTTGCGCTGCTTTGTCGCAGTACGGCGCTGAGGCACTTCTTTCACCTCTGCCTGTGGTGCAGGGCAGGGTGCTGCTTCCTTTGCTTCGGGCACGCTGCCCGCTTCTATGTATTCCAGCTCACGGGCTCCATTGAGTACTCGTGATGCTGAATGGGCGATACTGTCGCTGTAGTTCATCTCCAGCCAGATGAAAGGCATATCCGACGGGTACTCGATGATGAGTTTGCTGCCGGTGTCTTCAATAAGGCGCAGTCTGGAAACAAAATCGCTCGCATATCCCCCCGCCTGACCCTGGGTGCACATATCCTCTATGATATGCTCCCAGATGGTCTCATTCTCCTGTCGCGTTCTCTCCATCGTTTTTGTTTCCGTCTCGTTTCGTAGGTTTCGGTCTTTGCTCTCCCGCCGGGGGAGTGCGGGGTGCAATATGCCACGGCACGCCGTTCAGAAAAAGATTTTTTTCTGCATGCGGTTATGCGTTCCGCGCGGAAAGCGGTGTTCCATGCGGGTTCCACAGTAAAAATATTTTTTTGTCACGACCCTCATATAAGTTTAACTTTTCCTGATATTTTTACGATGCTTTAATCTGCAATTATCCGCCTTTGTAGAACAAGGGTGTCTAAAAGTCATAAAGTGCACAGCGCCAATAAGCAACAAGAAAATAAAATATTTTTCAAGGATGCAAAAAGAGAACGGAAGGCCTCTTATTAACATCTATAATCGAGCGATTTATGAGCAAAAATGCTGCCATCCGGAGGCGATATCCGACATGTTTCCGGAGGTCAGACGTCCGATGCGATGCAAGTCATTTGCAAATGGTGTTGTTGCGAGAAAATCGGCACAATGTGGGGGGAGGGCGAGGAGCAATTCGTAGTCCTCGCCGTGTGAAACAGCATCGGCGGGTGAAAAACCAGGGCGGCAAGGGAGAGCCTGCTCATCGATTTCAAAACCGCAGCCTGAGGCAGCTGCAAGCCGGGGTAAATCCGTTCCGAGGCCATCAGAGAGATCCATCATGGCAGAAGGACGGATGCCGGCCTTCAGAAGCTCTCTGGCGAGCTCGACACGCGGTTCGAAGTCAAGATGCCACTCGGAGGGGAAAGAGCCGCCCAGAACCCCTGAGACGAAGAGCTGGTCACCGGGTGAGCCACCGGAGCGCAGCACGGCTTTGCCACGCTCCACACGCCCTGTGAGAGCCACATTGATGGCAAGGCCATCATACGGAAGGCCTGAGGTTTCCCCGCCGGCCAGAGAAATGCCGAATTGAGAGGCGAGGAGGTTGATGCCGTGATAAATTCCCTCCAGCAGTTCCACCGGGCGGGATGGATGGCAGAGGATAGTGATGAGAGCATGTTCCGGTATGCCACCCATGGCAGCAATGTCCGACACCGCGCGCGCAAGTGCCTTGCGACCGATGCGTTCAGGCCGGGTGTCGGGTGTAAAATGGAGATTCTCCACGACCACATCCGTTTTCAGCAGCGTATCCCATTCGTCATTGCGAGCTACTACGGCGCAATCATCACCGGGCCCGGTAATGAGCATATCATTTACCGGAATATAAGAAAGAATACGGTGGAGAATGGCGTTTTCGCCGAGTTCAGATAGAGCAGGCATGGCAGTTACATGGTGAGCAGGAAAATGGAACTGATGGCATTGAAGAGCACATGCAGAACAATGGGAACTCTGAGCGAGCGCGTCTTTTCGTACATATAGCACTGCACCAGGGCAAAAATGAAGAGTTGGCACCATTGCGCCAGGGACGCATGCACTGAGCTGAACAGCGCGGCAGATGCCAATGCCGCCGCCACCGGGCTGCTTTTCTGTTTGAGAATATTATAAACAAACCCACGGAAGCAGCACTCTTCAGTGATGGGCGCAATAATGACCGCCATGATCAGCATCGTCACTTTAACGCTGACCGGGCCGTTTAACAGCGTCTCCACAACATTCTGCTGCTCAGGACACCCGGTTTTTTCTACTAGAAGCTGAGTAAATCCGGCAGTGTCGAGCAGCTGTGCCGGAAGATACATCAGCATCAGTCCCCCAATAATCAGCAACAATGTTTCGCGGAGTGGTACGCGTGGCAGTTCCCGCCTGGGAAGTGTGATGTAGATTATAAGAAACGGAACGTACAGCGCAACCTGGATGACCGCGCTGCTAATGAGGTCGAACAAACCCGGAGGAGGGGCAGCATCTGCCGGTTTTTCCATGCAGCCGGCAATTGAAGCCAGGGCAAAGGTAATGATGAAGAAAGCGGTGTAGAATTGAGCAAAATAGTTCGGGAAATTGCTGCCGGGAAAGAGAGGAACCGGCGGCAGAGCTCCAGGCCTGCGTTGAAGAAGTCCACCGAACAGAGCCAGTGCCAGGCAGAACACGGTGCTGCCCGTTATCAGAAGGATGATGATATCAATGTATGTCGCCATGGTGAATATTAATCATTTGCAGTATGCCAAGGCTCCGCAATAGCCTGGTAGCGGGGAAAACAGCTTCACTGCCGGAGCCTTTTCAAATTGACAGACGATACGTCCGTGAAGATAGACAAAGGGATAATTTTTCGCGTGCCACATGGTATCACCGGCGTGTTTGACAAGAGCCTCCGCCGCGCACCAGCATGCAAAGAACTCATCCTGCGGGCAATCCCGGGATCTGAAGGCTTCCAGTTGCTCCGCACTCATGAACTTCTCTGCAAGAGCACTGAATTTCCGAGGGCGTATCCGCTCTACATCCACTCCGACAGGCTTGTGGTGAAATGCCAGACAGAGGCACTCACCGGAATGGCTGAGATTGAAATGCTGAATCGGGCATTCGGGTTTGCCGTGTGGTCCGTAGGTGATGGAGACCTCTGCAGCCGAGATCCCATTCCGCCGTGCGATTTCATGGCGCAGGAGCGCACGGATGAGAGCGAAGTGAACACCTCGTTTCCGCGCTTCCTCTTTTTCCCGGGAAGATAACACAGTGGTATCAATCACGGCTTCTTCCAAAGCGGGAATATTGTATATCAGGTAATCCATCAGATATTGACCATGCGTACGGTGTTTGATTCAGTGTCGTATATGCCGATGCTGGGTTTTCCCTGGCGGCCATATACTTCGCCGGGATTTGCTATGAGAGTATTCCCGACATTGTGTATTTCAGGCACATGAGTGTGTCCGAAAAAGACGGCATCGTAGTTGCCGCTTTCGGCTGCTTTTGCAGCAATCCAAGGTAAATGGCAGAAGAAAATACGACGCCCGTCCAGGGTAATATCGGCGCATTCGTCATGCAGTTTGACTCGGTGCCACTGATGTGCAGCCCGTTGAAAGGCCGGGATTTCGTATTCATTATTGCCGAATACGAGGTCAATGTGGTGCCCCCATTCCTCGCGCAGCGTGCGGAACGTGCTCAACGTGACCATGTCTCCCATGAAGAGCATGTGCGTGCATTGTTCCGTTCTGGCAGCATTGACTGCCAGCAGCAGGTTAGTGGTATGGTCGTGAATGTCGGAGAGCAGGGCAATTCGCATGGGGCTTCAGCGTGTTTTTTCCATGATGAATACGGGTGAGAGGTAAACCGGTGATTGCAAGGTTTCGCCCAAGACAGATGTGTTCATGATGCCCCGGGAGAGATACCAGATAACCTGTCCGTCTCGAAGTTTCTCGAAGAGGATAGGTTCACCTCGTTCATTGATATATCCGCAGAATTGAGGAGCGACCCCGAGGATGGAGCGGAGATTCTGCTGCAATTCTGCAACAAAGTCCACTTTCCGGTGTTTATTGAACCAGCGTAAGAACTTGCGTTCCGCTTCTGCGTGTGCGGGGGTGCGGCGTAGCCAGCAATTGCCGTCGAGCCGGATGTTGCATTCATCACGCAGTTTTTCGAAGCTGTTGATTGTATTTCTCATTTCCGGGGCAAAGCGCACTCCTCTCAGGATAGCATGCTGTCCTGCGTTGTTAATCCGGATGAGATAATCAAAAATATAGGCCTTTGCAAGGGGGGGGACATCAGGGTGATGATGGCGCAGCAATCGAGTCATGGCATCCGGAAGGTTAACCACATTGCTGTATCCGCTTTTATTGGCCATTCCCAGTTCGCGGTAGAGCGGGCGTGGATCCAGGGTGCGACTGACAACCGAAGTCGGATTCTGCCATTCCACATGTTTTTTCCTGGTTACATCCCGCTCAGGGTCAAGCGCAGAGCGGTTGAAACAGGCGCGTCCATACCTCAGCTGCGGTAATTCTTCGGAATAGGCGTAGAGTTGCTCAGCCGTATTAGTCAGCTCAAATAAGCGGGTGTTCAGGGCTGAGTTAGTCAGCAGTTCCTGGAGAAGATGCAGCTGCTCTGGTGTGGCGGGGAACTGTGAGGAGAATGTGGGTCTGCCGTCCACGAGACTTTCCCGCGCGGCCTGAAGCAAACCGGGTGGCAGGTTCTGCCCGCGTTCCTGCATCATGCCGCGGAGACTTGCCACACTGGGAAGCATGGACACCACCTCCATGAGTTCGATTGCCGGTAAATAATGTTCCGGTTTGAACGAACGCAGCAGTTTCGCGTATTGCTCATATTCATGGGCCGTCGGCAGCAGTTGAAGCATGTGCCGGCATGCAGCGATTTCGTCAAGCACGCGTTGGTGGGCCTCCATTTCTTCCCGGGCTGGTGAGATGACGGATTCCGGCAGTTTCAGGGCTTCAGCCGCGTCATCATAGATGAGAATTCTCTGCCGGAGGGTTTTCATTCTGCTGTTGAGCAGCACGATATCCTCATCCGGATTGCCTTTCAGGCCTTGCCAGTCAGGAAGCGGAGACATGAGTTCCTCCACCAGCGAGAGCCGCTGTTGATGCAGTGCCCCCTGTTCCTTACGGCAGAGTGCGGTCCAGCGTTCGTGCATCTGTCCGGCATCTCGTCCCAGCTCCTTCAGTCTGCGTTCAATCAGGGCCCGGCGGCGCACGCCCTGACCGACAACACTCTGCTTTCCGCTTTCTATTGAGCGGAGGATTGCATCGAGCTCACGGGCGTGTTGTTCTGAAAGACGAATGAGAACTCTGAGCTTGTCTGCCTGTTCGCCGACACGGCGATTCAACGTGCGGTTCAATCCGGTATCATGCACCCGGAGTAGTTGGAGAGCGTGGCTCCTCTGAAAATTCTCAGTAGCTGCGGCACTCATGATATCCGCGGCATTTTCTGCGCGTTTCCACAGGATGAACACAGCAGCTCCAGTGATGAGACTGATGGCAAGTACGGATGCTATAATGAGCGACACTTTGCCGATAGGCCTGCGACGGCGCTGCCGTTCGCGGCCAATAGCTGCGCGCAGCTGGTTCAAAGCCTTGGTATCGCTGGCTGATAGCATGTGTGCAAGCGCTTTTTCCAGATAACAAGCCCGGTGCTTCAGCCTTTTCAGGCCGCTTTGGTCTATATTGTTCAACCTCAGAGGCTCTGTCAGGAAGTCATTGATAATAGCCTGCAGTTCATTATACTCCGTTTCTTCGAAAGAAAAGGGCTTGCCGGTCAGGTAACGGGCAAGTTCATCTCTGGCTTTGGTATGCTTCGGATTCAATTGGATTGCCTCTTCAAGCATGGCCACAGCCTCCCGGCGGCGTCCGGAACGCGCCAGTCGTCGCAATTTCTGCAATACCGGGTCTGGTCTTCGCCTTGCCATATATTACCGGGAGTCCTCCTGCATGTCAAATTGCCAGAGTAGTTCAACATGACTGCCGAAAGTGATATTGCGAAGAATGAGGACAGAAGTGAGATTCTGCTGCCGTGCCCATGCCTCCTGTTCCTGCGTATAGGCTGCGTACATTGAGCGGGTGAGAACCTCGCAAATGCGCTGGCGGATAAGATCCCGTGTGTTCCGGTTTCCGAGAAGCTTCATGATGTTGCGGCGCGCTTGAATGGCTTTGAATTTGTTGGACGAGGCTTCCTCCGGGGTGATATGAAGAATCGTGTCCTGCGCCAGCACTCGCATGAGCACTTTGTTGAACTGTTTATCGGCAAATAACCTGAAATAGTCTTTGTGCAGCTGCCGTTTTTCGCTGCGACTCAATTTTTCATTTGCCAGGGCACAGCAGATATAATACAGATTCCCCAGGGTCAGGGATTCATCCTTTGTCGCAACTTCGCCGCAACACGGTGAGTTGATGACTCGATTAAATGCCCGTTCGAGCCGGCCCGGTAAATCCGGTTTTCGTTCGAGTTCGCAGCGTATGGTAGTGCTGGTGGCAGATTCTTTGAATACCTCCGCGTCTTTCCATTCAAGAATGTTGGATTGTTTCCCTGAGAACTGCAGTCCGTTGTGTCCGGTCAGAATGGGAAGTTTGACCGTGAAACGCACTTTATTCATCACCGTGCGACTCGGGCTCCAGGGAAAATTCTTTTTAGGAAGGAGTCTGATTTGAGGTATCTCGCGGGCGCTTCCTCCCGTCACGATTTCGAGATCATCTGTGTGAATCGTCAGATCCGCCTTGGCTGCGGGGGGAAGGTCTTGCGTTTTTCCGGGGGGGATGGGAATACCGAATGATGAGGCCAGCACTATGTTAGTGTGAAAATTCTCGTTTGTCGGCACCGGAAAACAAACAACGGCTTCTGCTCCTTCACTCCGGATTTGTTGCAGGCGTCCAGCCCGCACGGTGAATCGCACCTCCGGGACAGGCACAGCCTTACCGGTTTTGTGTTCGGGTTTCAGTAGGAACTCTCCCGCCTTGTCGGTGGGAGTTATGTAAAGATGATAGCCTTCCGGACTGAGGTCTATCCGCTGAGAAGGGGCAAGTTCTTCTCCTTTTGAGAATGAAGAAACTGCATAACTGCCGGTGTGAATGGAAAGAGGCAGTTCGGGAATGATGCTCTCTAATTCTGTCGGAAGAGCATTCCCACATACAGCGGCAGAGGGAATGAGTGAAATTCTTCCCGGAGCCTGAACAGGCTCCTCTGATTCTTCCTCAGGAGTGGTGGAATCTGCCGTGGCCAGGATTGTTGCAGGCGCGGGCTGTTCGCCATCGTCAATCATGTATGGCTTTAAGCGCTCAGTCTGCATCACCCCCATAATCTGGGGTTCTTTCTGTTTCAATTTAATCCAGTCTGCTATCTGCTGTCCATCAAATTGTTTTTTCCAGTCTTCCGGAGACGTGTTGTAGGTTGCCTCGAGCAGATAAAGGCGCACGAGGTCAGAATCCTGCAAGCCCAGCAAGCGGGCGCATTCACACAAACGGCAAGCTGCCGCTGCATGTCGGGCTCCTGGCTGGTGCGCATTCAGAATGAGGGAGGCTGCCTCCAGCAGCAAAGCATCCTCAGTGGATGACTCCGGGAGTGTCGCCAGGGTTCTGAGTAACTGTTCCGTTGCTGTATGGTCATATTCTGCATGCAGCAGGGAGTTGAGCTGTTGTATGTGATCCGGGCTATTCCGGACATCTTCATTATTCAGTACGAGAGTCGGCCTCTCTTCCTGTGAATGACAAGTCTGCTCCAGGTATGCCCATGCCGCCAGTGTGAGACAGGCTGCGGTTCCCAGCGTAATGACGGTTCCCGGAATGAATCGTGACCTGGTCGGGCTCACATCGTACAATAACCAGTCCGGCTCTTCTGTGTAGTGATAATGAGAGACCGTGCGTGATAAAGTGCGAACGATGTTGTTCCCTTGCGTTGTTCTGTCGTCCCGGGGGGGCACTGGCATGCTGCCAGGTGGGGGAAAGGGAGACACCGCCTGGGGAATCTCCATATCCCTGGAAATTTTGAGCACCGGGTGGCCGGTGCGCACTGCACGTTGCACCAGCGGTGACTCCGGGAAGGTAACCATACGGAGGGTTTCGGCATAACTATCTGCATCATCCGCCACGGTCGTATAGCTTACGCCCCAGCCCCGCGTGTGCGTGAGCCAGTCGCTCTCGTGAAAAAGCAGCAGAATCTCGGTTGATGCAATACCTGGCGCAATGGTAATGAGGCAGTCCCGCTCAAACGGACTGGTGAAAAAAGCCCGGGCGTTGGATTTGTGGCCGGTTAACCGCTTCCATGTAGGTTGGGCGGAGGCATCCGGCAGGTGTTCCGGTGCCGGTTCCGGATCCTCGTTAATGAATCGGGGTTCGCCCTGCCACTTGTTCAGCCAGAATCCGCTTTTGAGAAGTGCCAGCGTGACTCCGGCCGGGGTGGGGCGGAGCTTGCTTTGCAGAAGTTCCTGAACTTCATCCGGGCCAAGGAGTAGGTGGTGAGCTATGTAGCAAGCTCTGCCGCTGTAATCTGCGCCCGCCTGTTGCACACAGCTGAGCACATGCCAGGACGTGCCCGCATGGTCGATTATATGATAACTGAATTGAGGCCCGGCGCCTGGATTTCCTCCGCGTGGTTCCCGGTACACGCTGAGCATTGAAAGGCGGGCGCATAGTGCTTTCGGCAGCCTTTCAGAGCGGGCCACGATGCCGTAACCTGCTGCATTGGACTCGAGCAGGCGTTGCGAGCTCGTATAGATGAGCTGATACGACATAACTTAGTGTTGAGAACTTGGTATCAGAGCCGGCGCCACATTGTGCATAGACCAGAGCAGGGGCTCAGTCACACGAACCGGATGCACCTGCCCGGATGCCGGGCCTATGAGCATTGAACCGCTTGTCTCATCATGGAACTCAACAGGCGATTCTCCGAGGGCGCTTGCCGCGAAATAACGCACATTGGAGGATATGGCCTCGGCGTTGGTGCAGATGTGAGGGGCGATGTTGAAGAGAAATTGCCGCAGACGAGTGGAGTTCACATTGACATGCTCGGTCATGAACATTCCGTTGCGGCAGGCCGGCAGCAACGGCTCCGGACCCAGCAGGTGAATCCAGGTATCGCTTTTGCCGATGATGACGGCCAGCGGAATATCCAGCTTTTCTGAGGGAGGCAGATTGAGCCGCGTGCGTAGTCTCATCTCGGACTCGGCCAGCAGCATAGCCTGACGCCCGGGGCGGTACAGCACGTTGCGGAGCTGAGGGTCTTGGCTTTCCTGCAGAAGTTGCCGGAACCCCGGGTTGACCGTAGGGTCGAAGAGGAAAAGAATGGCAGAGGCCACACTCAGATGGTGGCTTCCCGGGGTGAGCACGTTATCCCGCCCCGGCTGAAAATCCTCACCTGCATTATCATACAAAACAAGAGAATGAGTTTCTGCTCCCTTATTCAGATTGTAGATGAAGGGACGGGGCATGTTGGCGTAGACGCCCTGTCTCCAGACTTTGTGGTACAACCGGCCTTGCATCTGAGTTTTGGCGATGTAAGCCTCCTGCGGTGTCTGAGCGGTGAACAGACGCATCTTCATCTCATTGAGCGGTTCGTTCATTTCCGGATCGGAATCACGGAATGGCATGCCGAAATCACGCGGGAACATCGTTTCCAGCTCATGCACCAATGCTGTGAGAAAGTAGCTTTTACCTGCAGCCGGCACGCCTACCAGCGAAATGATGTGCTGCTGCGTCTGTGTAAAGAAAGGCGGGAGCTTGCTGTGGCAATGCGGGCAGGCATACTCACTGCACGGCACTCCCTGTGCATCCAGCGGCAGGCCCTGCGCGTTGCACTGCTCCGGACGGAATCTCAGCATGGAATCCTGCCCCAGAACAGGGTCGCCCGTCAGATTCGGGTGCGCTGCGATGCTCAGTATCTCATCCGGCGCGAAAAACTCCCAGCAGCAGGGGCATCTCAGCGCTTCCTGAGTATCTCGTGCAGCTGGTTCCGGAATGGCGCTTGCATGCTCCCGGCTGTCAGCATAGTTGGCAACATTCACGATATCACGCAGATAGAAGGCGCAGTGCTCCAACCCCTGGAAGGAGGCCAGCACATCATCAGGCAGTTCCGGAGAGACCAGTGGCAGATCAGAGAGCGAATAAGGCCCGTACCATTCCTCCTGCGATGGGTTGAACAGAAACCAGATATTCGGGTCATACTGACTGAAATCCGGGCGGGCAGCATCATTGCCATACCAGCAGATAAAACAGCCATTTTCCAGCACAAAGAGGTACATGGTTTCCGGGCGGATGACCACATCCGATTTGAGCGCAACCCCGTTCAACGAGTATTGGGAGACTTTGCCATGAGGAAAAAAACGACAAACAGAATCCCGCTGCGCGAAAGACCCTCCATTTTCCGCGCTCATTTTAACGCGAAAGGTATTCTTTTCCCCGTCGCCGATTGTCATGAACGCGCCATCAGAGGCTCGTAATTTAGCAGCCAGACAATCGTAAATGTAAAGTTGTTTGTTCATTGGGGCACTTCTTGCGCCCATTATAACGATACCAGACAGCAGAGTCAAGAAAAGACCACCACGCCACAGAGGTTAACTATCCCTGTCATGAAGGGTTGATGCTCCGGATGCTTTGTGTTAGTATACCCACATGCAAACTGCACTTACAAAGGAAGAACTCCGCTCTCTTCTGGCCCCGCATCGTGGGGGGCGTATCGTACTGGTGCCTACCATGGGCGCACTGCATGTCGGCCATGCTTCGCTTCTGACTCAGGCCAGGAAACTGGCCGGCGAATCCGGCACTGTGGTGGCCAGCGTGTTTCTGAATCCTGTTCAGTTTGACAATGCCGGAGACCTGGCAACTTATCCCAAGACCCCTATGCAGGATCTGGAAACATGCGATAAGTGCGGGGTCGATATCGTTTTCATGCCTTCCGCAGATACCATGTATTGCAGTGACCGTTCCATCACGATGGAGGAAACGCATTTATCCACGGTGCTGTGCGGCGCTAGTCGTCCCGGGCATTTTGCCGGTGTGTGCCTGGTGGTGAATAAGCTTTTCAATCTGGTGCAACCTACGGATGCCATCTTCGGCAAGAAGGATTACCAGCAGCTGGCTATCCTGCGCCGCATGGTGCGCGACCTGGATATCCCCATCACGCTGCACGGCGCGGAAATAGTGCGCGAGGATGATGGTCTCGCTCTCTCCAGCCGCAATGTCCGCCTGACCCCGGAGCACCGCGCGGCAGCACCCTCTATCCGTCGTGCTCTGATGGAGGCCGGAAAGGCCTATGAAAAGGGAGCTTCCATTCCGACCGTGTGTGCTCATGTAAAGACAGAGTTGGAGAGCATCCCCGGCGTGCGTTGCGACTATGTGGAACTGGTGGATGCGGCAACTCTGCACGAGGTAACGGATCCGCACCGTCTGGCTCTGCTTGCGGTGGCTGCATGGTTCGGTGAAGTACGCCTTATTGACAATATTGAACTTTCCCGCTCATGATTCACGCTGCAAATCTGCATCGTTCGTACAGCATTGCCAGAAAACAGATTGAAGTGCTGCATGGACTTGACCTGCACATCAGGCGCGGGGAAAAGGTGTTTCTCTGCGGGCCCAGTGGCGCAGGTAAAACGACCCTCATGTACACACTGGCCGGTCTCGAGCCGCCACAGCAGGGCAAAGTAGTGGTGAATGGGGAGGATATATACGCTCTTTCGCTCCGTAAACGTGCCTTATTCCGCAATAAGATGATGGGGTTCATCTTCCAGAACTACATGCTTATGCCGGAACTTACGGCTCTGGAAAATGCATCGCTGGCCACAGCCGTGGCCGGGACTGAAGCAACGGAACGTGTTAAAGCTTTGCTGGAGCGTGTGGGACTCGCTGACCGTATGGATCATCTGCCCAATGAACTTTCCGGAGGCGAACAGCAACGTGTGGCTATTGCCCGCGCTCTGGCTCATGACCCCGCCATCATATTTGCCGATGAGCCGACCGGTAATCTTGATTCCCGGAACGGTGGGCAGATACTGGATCTTTTGTTCGGTCTGGCAGAGGAAGGTGGCAAGACTCTCGTGACTGTGACGCACGATGCTGCAATTGCTGCCCGCGGTGACCGCACGCTGATTATTCGCGACGGTGTTGTGGCGAACAGCTGAAGTTCGTGGAATAATAAAAGGCCGCAGTTTTTATGCTGCGGCCTTTTTTGATTAGTAAGAGGTATGCAGTTATTTGGCGATAATATCACGCCATTCGAGCATGGTACCGCCGAAACCGGCGTGCATGACCTTACCCTCGGGGGTAACAAAGGTCACATGCGGAATTCCACGGGGAGGGGTAAAACCGGGTAGCCCTATTGATTCGACTGTTTGGAAGCCAGCCATCACGGCAGGGAACTTAACTCCATACTTTTTGACATAGACTGCACCGGCCTGCGGTGAGCGGTCATAGCAGAGCAGGATAATTTCACCTCCAGCTGCGCGTACGGCATCATACTCCGCCACAATTTTGGGCATAATGGCGCGGCAGGGAGGGCACCAGGAGGCGGAGCAGAGGTACACGTAGAACTTGGCATCAGCCGCCGGACGTGCCTGGGATATATACTGGAGTGTTTCGAGTTTAGCGGGGACTGCAGCAGTGGTAGCGACAGAAGGAGTAGTCGTTTCCTGAGCTGAAACATTGCAACACAGGGATGCTGCGGCCAGAGCGAGTGTCAGAAATGCGGTTTTCATGTGATTGTTAAGATGTGAGTACTGGTGAATTCGTTGAATCAAGTTCGGATGATGTAGCCTTCTTTGCGCGGTTTCGGGGCCAGAATGCCACCTTCTGCTGCATAGCCGAGAATACAGATTGCCAGACCCGACATGTTTTCACCAAGCCCCCATTCTGCCTTGATTTCGGCGCCTGCGGGCAATTCAAACATCTGGCGGCCACGGTTAATCCAGCAGGAACCGAGCCCTGCTGCATGAGCTGCATTGAGCAGGTTGGCCATCACCATGCAGGCATCTTCATGGCCGGTGCTGCTGCTTGTATCCTCGAAGACTACCACGGCCGTAGGCGCCCCATAAAACGGGTCGCGCGTTGTGCCCATAATCTGAGCGTTCAGCTTTGAGAGACGGGCCACAAGTGAGGGTTCCTGTACCGCGACCATGACCGGGCTTTGTTGTCCATGCCCGGTCGGGGCATAGGTTGCGGCTTCAAGCACTGCGCTCAGTGCTTCTTCCGAAACCTGTTCAGCCGTGTACTTGCGGCAGCTGCGGCGTTCCTTCAAGTCTATGAGTGTTTCTTTCATCGCTTTACTCTTCAGATTCAACCTCTTCTTTGGCGTCTTCCGCCTCCTCAGTTGTCTTAGCCTTCTTGGGGGGCTTGGCTCCAACCACGCTGTGCCAGGAATCCATCAATTCCGGTCCGCCACTGGCCTTAACGGCTCCGGTAGAATCAACAATGGTGATTCTAGGGGCACTGCCAGGTTTGTAGCCGGGAAGTTCTTCCTCTTCCAGCTTCTGGTCTTTCATTACCATAGGAAGTTTGCACTTCTTTTTCTTGAGCATCTTGCACGCTGTTTCCTTCTCAATCGGTTCGCTATTGATAAGCAGGACATTTACTTTCGCCGCCTTGAAATCTCGTTCAGATTCAATAAGTTGATTAAGCATTCCCTCGCCGCTTTCTGTGAGGGTGGTGTATTCTGCGTAGATGAAGAATTTACCGTTGACTTTGAGCTTTCCGTAGTCGGGTTTCAGGCCTTTCCATGCATTGCTGGTGGCCTTTTTGTCTGCTTTCTTTTTGCCGTCTTCTTCATCATCGTCTTCTTCGTCATCTGCATTTTTTTTGCCTTTTTTCTTGGCGGCTTTCTTCGCTTCTTTTTCCTGCTTCTTCAGTTCGCGTTTTTCTGCTTTGCTGAGCTTTTTGTCGTCGTCCTTGGCTCCGGCCTCCGGAATGCTCCAGCACACCAGTCCCAGGAGCAGGCTAAGGTAGAAAAATGAGTGCTTCATAACGCCGCTATTCTAGCATTCCATCTACGGTGAGTCAAATGATATCGTTCAGAAAAAACAACGGCCCGGAGATTTATCCGGGCCGTTGAGTAAGTCAACAGGTTCTGAGACTTCAGCTGTAGGCTGCTTCCACTCGTGCTGCCACATCCTTGTAGCCGTAGTCTACTTCGTAAATGGCCTTGAGGGTCTCGATGCTCTTTTCCTTGTTGCCGGATTCCTCGTAAAGCACGCCGATCATGTACAGCACTTCCTTCTTGGTGTCGTCCATGGTGAGAAGCTCCTTGTCGGCATCCAGCAGCTGGCGGATAGCCATATCCACCATCTTCTTGGCATGGTAGCACTTGCCGAGCATAAGCATGGACTTGATGCGGATGTTCGGGTTGGTGCGGGCACGCTGCAGGGCGGGGATGGCTTCAGTGTACTCACCCGCGTCGAACAGAGCCTGCCCGAGCTTGAACTGCAGCTGGGCATCGGTCGGGTTGGCTTCCACGCGAGCGCGGGCATCGGCCACCACGGCGGCTGCGATTTCGGCCTTGCGCTGGGCGAGAGTGGCGGCGGCTTCCTCGTTGGTCGGGTCGGCAGCGAGAACCTGCTCGTAATAGGCGATTTCAGCCTGCATGGCCTTCTCATGCATGGCCATGGCCTTGTCGTTCAGGGCCACGTCGGCGGAGCCGCCAAGCTGGTAGGCGTATGCGTAGAAAGAGTAAGCGTTGGCGTAGTCTTCCATCTGCTCGTAAACAGAGGCAATATCCTTCACCACAGGCAGGTTGGCGGAGTCAGCAGCGTACTGCTCGGAAAGCTGAGCCAGTCGGGCTTCGAGTTCGGCACGGGTCAGGCCCATCTTATCGCCGCTTTCAAGGTCAGCTGTGGCGTTGGCATTCTTCATCTTGGTGCGGAAGTCTCCCTTACCTTCCCAGTTGCCCTGTTTCATGGTGGCGCGGGCGGAGCAGTCTTTCTCACCACGCATGGCGACAGGATCGGTGGGGTCTGTCTTCAGCACGCGGCGATAAGTCTCGGCCGCTTCGGCAAACTGCTCGTTCTTAATGTAGTGATTGGCCAGCAGGTGCAGGTGCTTCTTGTCATTCGGCATGCCCTGGCAGATGGTCTCCAGTGCGAAAGCTGCGATTTCAGGCAGTCCCAGATCATTGGCTGCTGCAAAGAGCGCTTCATTGGCAGAGACGGAATAGGGGTCGCGCTCCAGTTCATCCTCGATGTTAACCAGCACGGATTCCGGATCCTTGCGGGAGGTGGTGACTCGCAGTCCGCCAAAGAGGGAAGCCTTGCGGCCGGCCTCCGGGGTGCTCTTTACCTCGCAGGCACGCAACAGCTTGCGGCCTTCCAGGAAACCGGGTGTGCGCTTCACCAGCGTCTTGAGGATGGTTACGGCGTACTTGTAATTCTTCGTCTGCACGGCCTGCAGAGCCTTTTTCCACAGACCCTGCTGGTCAGCAGCGAGCTGACGTTCAGTAATGATGGTAATTGCCATAAGAGAAGATAGAACGGTAGAATGTGATGCGGGCACGCCGCAGCTGTACATTGGCGGCCAATGCTTCTTCACCAGTTCTACCACAAAGGTCTTATGATTTCAACCTTGTTTTTTCAAAAAAATGTGGCAAAATGCTTCCGGCATGAGAACAGACGCACTTTTAAGCCGATTCGGATATTGCAGCAGACGCGAAGTGGCGCAATGGCTTAAGCGAGGTCGCGTGACTCGCGGGGGAGTGCCGGTGAAGTCTCCTAATGAAAAAGTGGAGCCGGAAGAGGTGCTCATCGATGGCAGGCCTGTAGAGTTTCCGCGGGGCTTGTATGTAGCGCTGAATAAACCGCTGGGCTGCACATGCAGTCACAAGGAAGAGGGTGAGTTGGTGTATGACCTGCTGCCGCCGCAGTGGTTGCACCGGAATCCAGGGGTGAACACAGTGGGGCGTCTGGATAAAGAAACGAGCGGTCTCCTGCTGCTGACGGATGATGGCGCTTTTGAACACGCCCAGACCAGTCCGAAACGCCACGTGCCCAAAGTGTACGCCTTTACCACAGCTGCTCCGGTGCCGCCGGAGGCTGCTGACTTGTTTGCAAGTGGTGAATTGATGCTGCAAGGGGAGCGAACTCCCTGCCTGCCGGCGGAACTGGAGCTTACCGGTGAATGCTCAGGTCGGCTTACCCTGCACGAGGGGCGCTATCACCAGGTGCGCCGCATGCTTGCAGCTGTGGGAGCCCCGGTGGTGACACTGGAACGCGTGGAAATAGGCTCGTTGAAGCTGGTTGAACTCAATTTGGAACCCGGCGAATGGGTGGAGATTGACCCCTCCATCTTTTCCTGATGATGAGCTACGATATGCCCATTGCCGTGAGCCCGGACTTCCGCGTTCTCTACGAGGATGACGGAGTGCTGGCAGTGGATAAGGCTGCACCCTTGCTTACGCATCCCACCGGCGAGAAGAATGAACCCACGCTATGGCACGGTCTGCACGAGCTTCTGGCTTATGAGGTGGCCACGGGCGGGCAGGTCTCTCTCATCAATCGTCTCGACCGGGAGACCAGTGGCATCACCTTGGTAGCCAAGACCGCGGAGGCTGCCAGAGAACTGGGCAAGGCCATGCAGGCACGCTTGCTGCACAAGGAATATTTTGCCGTAGTGCAGGGGAGCCCTCTCTGGAACTCCGCCTGCTGTGCCGAACCGATTCTGCGCATGGAAGAAGTAGCGGAAACCCGTATTCATGTGCGACAATGCTGCCACCCGGCGGGTAAAGATTGCCGTACTGATTTTAAGGTGCTTAGTCGACATGGGGCCAGGTCACTTTTGCTCTGCCGTCCGCACACCGGGCGGATGCACCAGATTCGTGTGCATGCTGCTTACCTTGGGCATCCCCTGGTAGGAGATAAGATATACGGCGGAGATGAATCCTGCTACCTTGATTTCATAGCCACCGGTTGGACGGCAGATTTGGCGCATCGTCTCATACTGCCGCGTCACGCGCTGCACGCCTGCCGTCTTTCTTTCCCGTGGCAGGGCTGCACTATCACCGTTGAGAGCCCCCTTCCACAGGAACTGGCAGTCTTATTGACCTAGCCGTTCGTGATTTTCCTTGAAATGATGAGCGTGGCATGGTACTGTTCAGAAATAACACCATGCGACCTGTCATTTACCAGTTGTTCGTGCGTCATTTTTCGAATTTCACCACAGGTGGAACGCCTTGGGGAGATAAGTCGGCGAATGGCTGCGGCACCTTTGATGGTGTGACAGACATGGCACTGGAACAGATTGCCCGCATGGGAGTGACTCACGTTTGGTTCACCGGTGTGCTGAGACACGCAACGCAAACCGCGTATGATGGACTTCCGGCAGACCCGGTCTGCATCGTGAAGGGCAAAGCCGGCAGCCCGTATGCCGTGACTGATTATTTCGATGTAGACCCGGATTTAGCTGTGAATCCGGAGAAACGCCTGGATGAATTTACAGCTCTGCTGGTGCGCTGCCGCCGCTGGGGCATGGTTCCCGTTATCGATTTTGTACCGAATCACGTCTCGCGGAATTACCATTCGATGGTGCGTCCGCAGCATAGTTTCGGGGCAGGGGATGATGTAAGAAGTTTCTTTGCAAAGGATAACGCGTTTTATTATCTGGAACCGTATGGCACAGATACCCCGATGCAACTGCCCGGGGGCGAGTTCCTGCCGGAACGTGGGCAGGGGCGTGTAACCGGCAACAATGTGGCCAGCTGGAATCCCGGGGCGTACGATTGGTACGAGACGGTCAAGCTGAACTACGGGATAGATTACCGCCACGGCAGTCACGCTGCTGACATGCTGCCGAGCCTGCTGGCCCCTGAATATGCCTTGCCTCGCACCTGGCAGCTCATGAATGAAGTGCTGGCCTACTGGCAGAATCTGGGAGTAGGCGGTTTCCGTTGCGATATGGCCCACATGGTGCCTCTGCCATTCTGGCGCTGGATTATTGCGCACGCCCGCCTGCGCGACCGCGCTGCCTTTTTCTTAGCCGAGGGAT
Organism: uncultured Akkermansia sp.; assembly: GCA_964611765.1. Lineage (GTDB taxonomy): Bacteria > Verrucomicrobiota > Verrucomicrobiia > Verrucomicrobiales > Akkermansiaceae > Akkermansia. Next base: position 23,809 of record CAZTAX010000005.1, read on the forward strand.
ACGATGACCACATGAAGCTGGTCGACGGTCCGGTGCACCAGGCCTTGCTTTCTGCCGGCTTTGATGGCGTTTACGATGGGGAAGCATATAATTCGCTGCGCAAAGTGTACGAGAGCGGAGCATCTGTTTCCGAGCTCGATAAGTTACACGCGCCGGACTCTCCGTTGTTTCGAGGCGGCGTGCGGTATATCGAGAATCATGATGAACCACGCATCGCTTCCCCCATGTACTGGGGTGGCGTGGGCTCTATTGTCTGCCCGGCTGTGATGGTGGCTCAGTATGCTACTACGGCCGGGCCGGTTCTGGTATACAACGGGCAGGAGACCTCTGAGTGCGCTGATGGTCCCGGAGGCTATGGTGGAGACAACGGTCGCACCAGCATCTTCGATTACACACATCTTCCTCACTTTCTCCATTGGACTAACGAAGGGAGATATGATGGTGCTTTGTTGACTCCGGAAGAAAAGGAGCTCCGCCGTTTCACCTCGCACCTGCTCACCCTGTTGCAGCACCCGGCGCTCTCCAAAGGCAGTTTTTACGGATTGAACTGGGCGAATATGGAAACGCCCGGGTTCAGAACCGGGGTTTATGCCTTCCTTCGCCATTATCGCAAGACAAAATCCACGCTCCTTGTGGTTTGCAACCTCAGCGCTGAAGAAGCGGCCGAAACTCGCATTCATATTCCGCAAAACGCTATGGATTGGGCAGCGAAGAAACCGGGCGCTTATTGTTTTGTCCCTATGCTGGATACTGCTTCAGCCCTTATCGAAATTGATTCAGCAGAGGTGCTGACCACCGGCGTTCCCGTGAGTCTGCCGCCCGGTCGCGCGCATATTTTTGAATGGTGCTGAGTAAATCCTGTTTTGCACAGGCCTTTTGTGCTTGCTACGCGGGATAAATTATGGCAATATGGGTGGACAATGTACGGGCATGTCATTATAACAGGTGCTTCTTCGGGCTTTGGTATGGCGTTTGCGCGTCGTCTGGTGGGTGAATGTGCTCACATGGTGCTGATTGCTCGGCGCAAGGAGGTACTCTTGGAACTTGCGGATGAGCTCCGCTCGGCAAATTCTGAGCTTAAGGTGACTGTGATTGCCTGCGACCTGGCATCTGAAGCCGGGCGTGAGCGGCTGATTCAGCAGCTGAGCGAACTGCCCGGTGGCAAGACTCTGCTTATCAATAATGCCGGACTGGGGGATTATGGCGAATACGCCAGCAGCGCACCGGAGCGCAACCACCAGATGCTGCATGTGAATGTGCTGGCTGTGGCAGAGCTTACGCGGGCACTGCTGCCCCGCATGGTGGAGCAGGGGGGCGGCGTCATTAATATAGCTTCTCTTGCTGCGGATCTGTTTATTCCTGATTTTGCTATTTACGCCGCTTCCAAGGCTTTTGTTGCCTCCTTCTCCGAAGCTATCCGACTGGAGGTTCGCCAGGCCGGGGTGCCTGTGGTTGCCGTCTGTCCCGGACCGGTGCATACCGGTTTTGGCGATGTAGCCCGCCGCACCGGCTGCACCAACGGCTATTCCTCTTTCAAGAAGTGGGTGTACACTTCCGTTCCTACAGTGGTGAATGGAGCATTGGAGGCTCTGGCTCAGAACAAGCCGCGCTTCTATCCATCGCGCCGCATCCGGCTGATTGGATGGTTGCTGCGCAATACCCCGCTGGGGCTGATGCGCCTCGTGATGGGGCTGCGACCGCGCAAAGTTGAGGCCATTCAGAACTAATTTCCCACATTATGAAACACTTGTTTCACCGCAAATCGAAGATAAAGTTTTTTACCTGGTTCCGACTGGGTCTGCTGGGGGTACTGCTGCTGGGGGCAGGAGCGCTTTACACGCCGTACCCCGCGGAGCTGGTTAAGGCGCTGACGGCTGACCCCGCACCACCCAGGAAGAAGAAAAAGAAGAAGGTGACCAGAGCAGTCACCCCTCCTCCCGCAGTGCCGAGTGTTCAGCCGGTGGCACCGCCGGAGCCTGAGGCGGAGATTGAGGTGGAGCCCTGGAGCCCTCAGGAGGCTTTCTCCATGCCGGCCATTACGCTGCCGCCGTTTCCACCGGCGCTGCCTGAGCACGTGGAGCCCGGGCAGTATGACCACATCAGCAAGATGACTCCGGGGTTGAATGTGCTGAGCTCCGTGCAGTTTGAACAGGGGAGCACGGCATCGCAGGACCGCAAGGCTCTGGCCGCTTACCAGGTGCGCGTGGCACTCAACCTGCGCTTACCCCGGGCGGCGGATGGAGAAACTCTCAAACTTGCCAATCCGAAACTGCCGGAGCTCTTTGCCCGATACGGCGATTTCATGACCAAAGCGAAGGTTTCCCAGTGGTATCAGGCGCTTTATCTGCACAAGCAGAACCGCATCCGTAAGGAAGCTGCTACACTGGCCCGCCTGCTCGACCGCCACAATTACTACGACACGGACACGATTCTGGAGATAGAGGCTCCCGAGACGGGTCGCAAGGTACTCTGGGTGCAGGCGGATATGGATGTTGTTTCCGATGGCTCGGACGGCGACCGCCTGCCGGATATGCCGGAAAAAGTGAAGAACAGTGACCACTACCAGCCTATGACCTCCTACCGCTGGCGCAAGCTCGGCACGAATCCCAACCCGTTGCTGCCGCACTGGGAGGAACGCGTGACAAAGCTCAGCAAGGATAAGAAGGCGAACGCCGCCGACCTTCAGCATGCAAAGAATGTGGTGCACGACCTGAAGAAATACAGCTTCCTGCTGGCGGAGTTCGATTCCTTTATCGTGGTACCCCTCACGTTCAAGAATGGCGGGGATGATGCTTATCGCCCGCAACTGGGCGACTACGCTGCTGTGGTGGTGGAAGACCGCATATTCCCCGCCATCGTGGGCGATTTCGGCCCGCGTTTCAAAGCCGGCGAGGGCTCGCTGCGGCTGGCCCGCCTGATTAACCCGAAAGCGACTCCTTTTGCCCGCCCGGTATCTGATCTGGGGGTGAGTTATGTGATTTTCCCGCACTCCAGGGAGCCGGAGAACGGCCCGATTAACTACGAGCGTCTGAACACGCGCGTGCAGGAACTGCTGCAGGAAATGGGCGGGCTCACCCCGGCTGCGCAGTTCCAGCAGGTGGATGACCCTCTGGCTCCCAAACCTCAACCCTCTGCACCCCAGGCATGATTGCATTTTTACGAGGAACCGTGGCGGACGCATTACCCCAGTCTCTGGTGGTGGATGTGAATGGCGTCGGGTATGAGGTAACGGTGCCTCTGTCCACCTTCGATCAGCTCAACCCCGTCATCGGCCAGGGCATTATGCTGAAAATCCACATGCATGTGCGCGAGACATCGCAGGTGCTCTACGGCTTTGCCACCGATGCTGAGCGTGATATTTTCCGTCTGCTTATCGATCGAGTGAGCGGTATAGGCCCGGCCACTGCCATTGCCATCCTGAGCAGTCTGAATACCAACACATTCAAGCAGGCTGTGGTGCAGGGCGATGTGCAGTCCATTGCCCGGGCCAAGGGAGTGGGCAAGCGCACGGCCGAACGCATCATTCTGGAGCTGAAGGATAAGATTGGCGTGGCTTCCACCTGGGAAGCTCAGCAGCAAGGCACCACCACCCAGGCTGCTTCTGATGCTGAGCTGGCCATGGTGGCACTCGGCTTTAAGCAGGCTGAGGCCCGCAAGGCGATTGTGAAGCTGCTGAAGGAGAACCCGCAGGCCGGCACGGATGAACTCATCCGCGGCGCGCTGCGCCAGTTGAGCTGACCATGGATTTTGCATTGCTCAAAGCGGTTTCCCGCTCGTTTTACCTGAGCATGGTGTGGCTTCCGCCGGCCATGCGGCGAGGAATTGCCCTGGGCTATATGCTGGCCCGTGCCACGGACAGCGTGGCCGACACTTCCAGGGCATCCATCGAAAAAAGGGCTGAAGTGTTGCGGCAGATGGGACTCGCCATTGCCGGAGAAGCTTGTGCTGGTGATTTGCTGAGCCGCTTGCGAGGCGAGATGGCGGATGCGCAGAACAAGGAAAGCGAAGCGACTCTTCTGCACCGTTTTGATGAGTGTCTGGAGATGCTGAATCAGGTGACGGCCGAAGAACGGATGCTGATAGGCAGGGTGCTTGACATTATTGTGAAGGGGCAGCTCTGGGACCTGTCTTACTTTGCAGAGCGCAATCGGGTCGAGTCCGATGCAGATACGCAAGCCTACACCTACATGGTGGCCGGCTGCGTGGGGGAATTCTGGACAGACCTGGGACTTGCCACCATGGGAAAGCAATTCTGCCGTCCCGAGCGGCGCGATATCATGGCAGAAGCCGGTAAACGATATGGGCAGGGGCTTCAGTTGGTGAATATCCTGCGCGACATGGATGAAGATGCCGCCCGTGGCCGCTGCTATATCTGCTCAGACCCGATTCTGTGGATGCGACGAGCTAAGCGGTATCTGAACGATGGCCTGGACTACGCCCGACGTCTCGGAACTTTCCGACTGCGCTTCACGGCCATGTTGCCCGCCCTGCTGGGACTCAGAACCCTGCGGCTGATTGCTCAGCGCGCAGGGTCGGAAAGGGTAAAAATCACGCGGCTGGCGGTCTACGCCGCACTGCTCGAAGCCGCCTGGTTCAGCGCATGGCGGCGAGCTTCCTGAGCTTCTTAGTCAGCGTGATCTTGGCAGCTGAGGATACACGATCCACAAAGAGGAAGCCGTCCAGGTGGTCGCATTCGTGCTGCAGGCAGCGGGCCAGCAGGCCGCCGCAGTCCAGCTCCAGCACACTGCCGTCCAGCTGAGGGAGGCGGGCTTTCACAAATTCCGGGCGTGCCACATTGGCGCGGATATTGCGCACACTCAGGCAGCCTTCAGTAAAGAGGTACTGCTTGCCGTAGGGTTCAATCTCCGGGTTGATGAACACCAGCGGCATGATGCTGCGCATGGGCTTCTCCTCGCCGTTCACCATAATCATCTCCGGCTCGGTTCCCTCTTCCTCGTCCTCGGGGATATCGATGACCACCAGGCGGATATTCAGCCCTACCTGTGGAGCTGCCAGACCAATACCCTCCGTGGCATACATGGTTTCCAGCATGTTCTCCACCAGAGTCTTGAGTTCATCATCGACATGTTCCACCGGGGCGCTCACGGCGCGAAGGACAGGGTCTCCGTATTGATTGACGTTCAGCAGCATGATTAATGGGAGCGCGGGGATGCACCGCAGCTGCTCTATTCTGCGGGCAGACGCGCTGAAAGTCAAGTCCAAACTGACGCCGAAGATGCTTGCGACATGCGTCCGTCTGCGGTATATTGAATCAAATGGAAACGCGACCGTCTACCAGGGAGTGCTGGCTGGTGTACCTGCTGGGTACTCTGGTGGCTTTTATCATTTTGCGTTTCGGATTCAGTCCTTCAAGCGTGAGCATGCACCTGCGCCCGGACTACGACCTCAATATCTATTACCTTATCGGGCAGGGGTGGATGCAGGGGCGACTCCCCTATGCGGAGCTCGCTGATTTGAAAGGGCCTCTGGTCTTTCTGCTGCATGGAATCGGATCGCAACTGACGCCCGGCAGCTTTCTGGGGGCTTGTTTACTGGAAGCTCCGATTGTGGGACTTGGCTTGCTGTTTGCCTACCGTACCGCCCGCCTGTTCGTCACACACACCGCAGCCCTCGGGGTGCTCGGGGTGTATAGCGTTTCAATTTTGTATTTTTCACTGCATCCGGCAGAAATCACCTGGGTGCTGCAGCAGATGGCTCTGTTCTGGCTGGCGCGCTGGGCGGTAGAGGAAGAGGAACCAGCGGCTGGTGTGCAGTTCATGCTGGGCTTTTCTGTGGCTGTAGTCCTGCTGGTGAAGTTTAATCAGGCTGTTTTCTGGTTGCCTGTATGTCTGTGGGGCATATTTGCTTCCGGTCGTGACTGGTGGCGGGCAGGATTTCTTCAATTGCTGGGTGTTGCGAGTCTGCTGGGGCCTGTGTTGTGGTATTTTCATGCCTGTGATGCGCTTCTGTCACTCTGGCAGGAATATGTGGATATTGCGTGGCAGTACGGCTCCTCATCCTTGTCAGAATCCATGCTCGGCTCGCTCGGCTGGTTGCTGGCATCGGAGCTGGTGCCGTTGCACCTGCATCAGGCACTGCCGGAGGCTCTGGCAGCCAGCCTTGGCTGGTTGACCCTGCTGCCATGTCTGTTGGTTCCTTTCTTCTGGCGTGAGCGCAGAGCAACTGCGGCCAGTATCGTTCTGCTTATTGGTTTTGTCTTATCCGTATACGCTGCCTATTGCGGCTCACGGAGATATATTCACTATGCATTTGCTTTCAGTGTATATTGGTTACCTGGCCTTATTCTGCTTGCTGCGTGGAAGGAACGCCTGGTCAAATGGGGTGGTGCAGCAGCGCTGGTCAGTGTACTGGCTTTCGCAGCCGGTTTGCCGCTCGTGGTGCAATACCTGAAACCGCATAATGGCAACGCGGAAATGAAAACCGTGACGCAAGGGCTTGTCCGCAAATTATCCCAAGGTGATAAAACCGATGTGGTGATTCTTGATGTTGAGGGCGCATTGCACCTGCACCGCCTGACCGGGACAGAGCCCATGCGGACGCACTTTATTCCCTCGATGGTGCCAGGCGGCTATGCGCAGCACCGCGCGGAACTCGCTGAAGCAATCCGCAAGCGTTCTCCCCGCTATGTAGTCGGTTCTGCCGGTAACGAAACCGTAGATAAGGAAATGCTCCGGAACGCTCCTGACAGATACCGAGCTCTTCACCATTCTGATTTGGCTCTGCCTTCATTTGGAGCTCACGCCCGCCGCCCGGAATACATCCTCTATGTGCGAGAGTGAGGGATATAAATTGCTTCATCTATAAAAAAGCCCCGCCGGAATCATCTCCGACGGGGCTTCTTTAATGAGCTCGCTGACAGGAATCAGGCCTTGGGCTGCTTATCCTTTTTGGGAGCAGGGGCCTTCTTTCCTTTCTTGTTGCCGCCTTTGCGGGGCTGGGTCTTGGTGACAGGCTCGGGTGCCAGGTCACCCTTGGGGAACCACACAGCGTTGTCGCTGGTCACCACGATATAGCCTTGCTCCAACAGCCAGATCATATCGGCCACATAGGGGGCGTGGGCATCAGTGGCGGCCTGGCGGCTGGCTTCGTCCTCGCCGGCGGAAACACCGCTGAGTTCGGCGAACATGAGGTCTGCTTTCTTGCCGGAGTTTTCCTTTGCCCAGTTCATGATGGCCATCATGCGGTCTGCCAGCACTGTGTTGGCGGGCAGGGCGCGCACCCGGCTCGGACCGGTGAAGTGGTTGCCGTGCCATTTGTAGATGGGCATGTGGTGACGGGCCATGCCGTGGCAGAGGTTCGGGATGAGCATCTGCGGGAAGCGGCGGGTCTTATCGGAAAGAATGGCCACATGGGCGGCAATACCGGGGGAAAGCACGGAACGCGGCGTGGAGCCGTTGATGAACACCTTATCCACCACTTCGTACGCGCTGCTGTAGTGATTGGCCAGGAAGTCGGCTTCCACGGCGCGGGTATCCTCCAGCACGGTGTCGGCGGCTCCCTCGCGGGTGGGTTTCCACACGGTCTTGTGACTGGCGGCCTGCACCCAGGCGGCCACGGTTTCCTCCGTCTTATCCACCGAGATGCGGTTCTTGAACACATCCAGCGGCATGGTGGAGTACTTGTTGCGGTAAAGATTCATGAGCGCTGCCTGGTAGCCGTGCCAGGTCACCGGCCCGATGAGTTCACCGCCCAGGGAGCAGACGGCCACGGCGCTGAAATTGCCTTTCGGGGCTTCTACTTCGATTTCTTCCTTCGTGTAGAGTTCGGAGAACCATGGAGCTTTCCAGAGGTAAGCCACGGCCTCAGCCTCGGTAAGCCAGCAGGCCTGGTCGCCCTTGGTGGAGTGGATGAGCATGGGCCCGTTCTCCAGCTTCATGAAAACGAGGTCATAGCGGGCTTTATCCCCCATGACAACGCGTGCCAGGTCAATAAGGGGCAGGGCCCGTTTCTGCTTCTGGATGTTGGCAGCGAAGAGTTCCAGGATACTGTTGGCAGGGCGCAGCTCCACTCGGAATCCCTCTGCAGGTGCGGGCAGTTCGCGCTGAGGCTTGGGCTCGCGGTGGAAATCGCGTTTCTGTGGACGGTCTCCCTTGCCGCGCGGAGCTTCGGCGGAATCGCGGCGGTCGCGGTTGAAGGGACGGCGCTCACCACCTTCGCGGCGGCGCGGAGCACGGGGCTCACGAGCCGGGCGTTCAGTGTATGCGGGGCTGCTGGCCGCACCCGGGCGTGCCCAGGACGGTCCGAACTGGAAATCTGCCAAATCAGACAGATTGAGGGAAGCTGCGTTCCCCTGGTTCTTTTCTTCGCTCATGGATAAATGGTTTTAACTGGCATTTAGACTACCTCTAATCGCGCGCCAATGCAATCATTTTTTGCGGAAAATGTGCGAAAAAACGCGGAAATTCCGCTTATTCCTCGGAGAACTCCACCCCCAGCAGGCAGATATCGTCATCCTGCCGGGCGCTGCCGGTGAACTGGTGCACACCGGCCAGGGAGATATCGAGCATTTCACGGATGCTCTGCGGATTGCGCTCGTGCAGGAAATCCATGATGCGGGCAGAGCCTATTTCATCGCCGGTGGCGTCCTGTGCTTCGGTGAGTCCATCGGTGAAGAGCATGAGTTTCATGCCGGATTCCAGGCGGATTTCGCTCTCGCGGAACATGGCGTTTTCCAGCAGCCCCAGTGCCGGAGTGCGGGGAATGGCCGGCTGGAAAGCCTTGTCCTCCGCCGGCAGCACGATGGGAGCCGGGTGCCCCGCGCTGGCCAGGGTCAGGCGGCGGCGATCCAGATCCAGGTACACATAGCAGGCGGAGGCAAACATGGTGATATTGGCCTGCGCAAAAATGCGGTACATCTGGCGGTTCAGTGAGGAGAGGAAGAGGGCCGGAGTATCGGCCAGATTGGCCAGCTGGGCCATAAGCCCGCGCATCATGGAGGCGATGAGCGCGGCGCGCACGCCGTGGCCCATCACATCGCAGATGAGCATGCCCACGCCGCTCTGGCCCACCGGGAACACCTCGAAGCAATCGCCTGCCACACCGGCGGAGGGCAGGTAGACATGGTGGAAACTTGCCTTGCGTGTGCTGCCGCTGCTGTGCTGCCACACTCGGTCCGGGGTGTTGACATCCTGCAGGGCCTGCTGCACCTCGCGAGCCAGGTGAATCTCCTTCTCCAGGAGTTTATTCTTTTCGTCCAGCTGCCTGGCAATGCGCTGGTATTTCTGCTGGGTTTCGATGAGTTTGGTGACATCGCTGGAAATACCCACAATGCCTTTCACCGTGCCGTCCGCCAGACGATAGGCCAACGCCCCGTTTTCCCGGATTGCAATAATCTCCTGCTCGGCGG
>CAZTAX010000006.1:0-32389 GCA_964611765.1 uncultured Akkermansia sp.
GCTCAAAATTCCGCGGACGTTCCGTCCGCCAACTGCCCGATAAATTCCAATTTATTGGTTCATTCTGAGTTTTTAGGTTCCCGATTTACAAATGCGTTTACCCCAAAAAACAGGCGGGCATGGGGCTTGCCAAACCGTTGGCAGGGCGGTATAATGGACGCATGAAACGAATGCTGTTGCTGCTTCCTGTGCTGCTGCTTGCGGCTTGTCATGATGAAAATGCCAATGAACCGGATACCCCGCAGACCATGTATGAAAAGGCGCAGGAATTGCTGCAGCCGAACGTGGAGAATGCGCAGTCTGACTTTGCCGGGGCCATGCAGTGGCTGCGCAAGGCGGCGGAGGGTGGCTGGCTGCGTGCTCAGCTTGACCTGGGTGGAATCTATTATGCCGGCGGGCAGGGGGTGCAGGCGGATGCGCAGCAGGCGCTGCAGTGGTTCACCAGGGCGGCTGCGCAGGGTAGCAAGGAGGCGGAGGTGTTCCTGGGCCTGCTGCATTATGATGGCCTGCTCGGGAAGAAGGATGTGGAAACCGCAATGAAGCACTGGCGCACGGCGGCGGAAGCCGGCATTGCCGAGGGACAGTACCGCCTGGGCCGCATTCTGGCGCAGAATGAGCAGACCCGGCAGGAGGGCGTGGACTGGCTGGTCAAGGCCTCGGCCGCGGTGCCGCAGGCGGCCACGGCCCTGGGCAACCTATATTATAAATATCTGGAAGATGCGACCACGGCTGCTGCCTGGTTTGAGAAGGGGGCACTGGCCGGTGACCCGCTGGCGCAGCATATCTTTGCGGAGATGCTGCTGCTGGGGGAGCCGCTGGTGAAGGATGAGACCCGCGGCATGGCCATGCTGCGCATGGCCGCCGGACAGGATTACAAGCCCGCCATGGCCCGCCTTATCAACATCCTCCGCAATGGCAAAGATGCGAAGGAACATGAAAAGGAGGCCGAGGCCTGGGATGCCCGCCTGCAGGAACTCATGAAATCCGGGCAGGACGCAGCACAAAAGTGATGCCCCTGCGCCCTCGTCGGGGGTTTTGTATTGACTTGTGCCTGCAATATTGGTATAAAATCTGCACCGCGTTATGTTACAGGAATATTTTTCAGCCCTTATTCAGTTGATTGCCGGTTTCGGCTTTGCCGGTCTTATCATCGTTCTGAGTATTGCTTTCGGCCGCCGCTCGAAGATGCGCTCCGCCATGGATGTGCCCTATGAATGCGGTAACGTGCCGGAGGGTGATGGTGCTCCGGCTTTCTTCTCCATCAAGTTCTACCTGGTGGCTATTCTGTTCCTTGTGTTCGACCTGGAGGTGATTTTCCTGTATCCCTGGGCTCTGGGCTTCCAGGATGTGGTGATGAACAATGGTGAGGCTTTCGCGGCCATGACGGCTTTCATCGGCGTGCTGATGGTGGCTTACCTCTACGCCGTGGGCAAGGGCGCCATCACCTGGCACCGCAACCCCACTCCGCGTAGCTGATTTCCTGCCCGGATACGAATATGATTTTCTGAACGCTGCCGGTTCGGGTATAAGCCCCTGACCGGCAGTTTTACTTTATTAAGCAACTATATGAAAACCACCGCAACCGAACGCCGCGAGTTTCTTCTCAACACCTTGCAGGAGCGCATCCTGATTCTGGATGGTGCCTGTGGCACCATGGTGCAGAAACACCACCTGACCGAGGCGGATTACCGCGGGGCCCGTTTCTCTGATTCGCGGCGCGACCTGCTGAATAACAATGACCTGCTGGTGCTCACCCAGCCGCAGATTATCCGCTCCATTCACCAGGCATACACGGAAGCCGGGGCGGATATCATCACCACCTCCACCTTCTCGGCCACGAATATTGCCCAGCATGAGTTCTTCCACTTCAGTGAATCTGCGGAGCATGGCCAGGAGTATTACGAGGAAGTGCTCGCCGATGCGGAGCTGAGCACCCTGACGCGCGAGATGAATCTGGCGGCCTGCGCGCTGGCGCGCGGGGCGGCACAGGAGGCGGAGGCGCGGGAGAACCGCCCAGTGCTGGTAGCCGGTTCCATTGGCCCCATGGCGGTGACGGCTTCGCTTTCTCCCAAGGTGACAGACCCGGGCTATCGCGCGGTGAACTTTGACCAGCTGCGCCGCGCCTACCGGGAGCAGGTGCTGGCCCTGGTCGAGGGCGGGGTGGATATCCTGCTGCTGGAGACTATTTTCGACACGCTGAATGCCAAGGCCTGTCTTTTCGCCATTGATGAACTGCGTGCGGAGCAGGAGCTGCCGCCGGTCATTATCAGTTTCACCATCACGGATAAGGCCGGCCGCACCCTTTCCGGGCAGACGGTGGAGGCCTTCTGGAACAGCGTGCGCCATGCCAGGCCGCTGGCCATCAGCATCAACTGCGCTCTGGGTGCGGATCTGATGAAGCCTTTTGCCGCGAAACTGGCAGAGCTGGCCGACTGTGCGCTGTGCCTGTACCCGAACGCGGGCTTGCCTAACCCGATGAGCCCCACCGGCTACGAGCACAGCGCAGAGCACATGGCCGGTATCCTCCGCGAGTATGCGCAGGAGGGGCTGCTGAATATTGTGGGCGGCTGCTGCGGCACCACGCCGGAATACATTGCCGCCATCCGTGAGGCGGTGCAGGGCTATGCCCCGCGCCCGATTACGCCGCGACCCGCCAACGGCCTGATGCGCCTTTCCGGCCTGGAACCGCTGAACCACCACCGCAGTGAAGGTGTGCTTTTCGTGGGAGAGCGCTGCAATGTGGCCGGTTCGCCGAAGTTTGCCCGCCTTATCCGCGAGGGTAAGTATGAGGAAGCGCTGGATATTGCCCGCCAGCAGGTGGAGAAGGGAGCCAGGGTGCTCGATTTCTGCTTTGACGACGGCATGATTGACGGCCCTGCGGCCATGACCCGCTTCCTGAATCTGGTGGCGGCGGAGCCGGATATTGCCCGCGTGCCCTTCATGATTGATTCCTCCAACTGGGAGGTGATTGAGGCTGGTCTGCGCTGCACCCAGGGCAAGGGCATTGTGAACTCCATTTCCCTGAAGAACGGCGAGGAGGAGTTCCTGCGCGAGGCTACGCTGCTGCGCCGCTATGGTGCTGCGGTGGTGGTGATGGGTTTTGATGAAAAGGGGCAGGCCTGCGGACGAGAGGATCGCATCGCTATTGCGCACCGCGCGTATGATTTGCTGGTGAATAAGGTCGGGTTCCCGGAGGAGGATATCATCTTTGACCCCAACGTGCTGACGGTGGGCACCGGCATTGCGGAGCATGCCAACCATGCGCTGCATTTCTTCCAGGCGGCGGGCGAAATCCATGCAGCTCACCCGAACTGCCACATCTCCGGCGGTATTTCGAATGTTTCCTTCTCCTTCCGTGGCAATAATCCGGTGCGCGAGGCCATGCACAGCGCATTCCTGCATCATGCATCGCAGAATGGGCTGGATATCTGCATCGTCAAAGCCGCGCTCATGGATGATTACGCGAACATCCCCGCCCACCGCCGCAAGCTGGTGGAAGCGGTACTGCTCAACAGTGAGGAAGATGCCACCGAATGCCTCATCTCCTATGCTCAGGAGCTGGCGGCCAGCAAGGAGAAGGGCACTGCACCGGCTAAGGCGGCTGCCGCCCCGGCGGATTGGCGCAAGGGCACGGTGCAGGAGCGCCTGGCCCACGCTCTGGTGAAGGGTATCTCTGAGTTTGTGGAAGCCGACACGCGCGAGGCTCTGGAGCTCTGCGGCTCTCCGCTGGCGGTGATTGAGGGCCCGCTCATGGATGGCATGAAGCAGGTGGGTGAGCTTTTCGGCGCGGGTAAGATGTTCCTGCCGCAGGTGGTGAAGAGCGCCCGCGTGATGAAGCAGAGTGTGGCTGTACTGACACCGCTGCTGGAGGCTGAACAGGGTCATGCTAAAGCCGCCGGCACGGTGGTGCTGGCCACAGTGAAGGGCGACGTGCACGATATCGGCAAGAATATCGTGGGGGTGGTGCTGGCCTGCAACGGTTTCCGCGTGGTGGATCTGGGAGTGATGGTGCCCTGCGAGGACATTATCGCAGCGGCGCAGCGTGAAAAGGCGGATCTGGTGGCCCTTTCCGGTCTGATTACTCCCTCTCTGGGGGAAATGGCAAAAGTAGCCGCAGCGCTGGAAGCCGCGGGCATGTCCACCCCGCTGCTGGTGGGCGGCGCCACGACCAGCCCGCTGCATACGGCTTTGAAGATTGCTCCGCACTATCCCTCCGGAGTGGTGGTGCAGACGGCGGATGCCTCCACCATCGTTCCCGCAGCAGCTGCTCTCATCGGCCCGGGAAGAGAAGAGTACATCGCTGCTCACAAGGCAGACCAGGCACGCCGCTGCCGCGAGTATGAGCAGAAAGAGGTGCCGCTCATGCCGCTGCCGGAGGCTCGCGCTCAGGCTCCGGCGATTGACTGGACGGCTCAGCCACAGCCGGAACCACTGCGCACCGGTATTTTCACTGCCGCTGTGCCCGGTGGCTGCAAGTGCTGCCACTCAGCGCCGGATTTTGCGCTCACCTGGCAGCAACTGGAGGAGAAGGCGGACTGGAGTATCCTGCTGCGCTATTTTGAGATGCAGGACGTGTGGACCCCCGCCCGCGGAGCCATGCACTCCAATGCCCCCGCTGAGAAGGTGGCCGAGGCGCAGCACTTGCTGGATGATGCCCGCGCCATGCTGGCTGAAGCAGCAGATAAATTGCAAGCTCGCGCCGTGTTCGGTATCTGGTCGGCTGCCCGCGTGCAGGATGACGTGGTGCTGGCGGATGGCACGGTGCTGCACACCCTGCGCCAGCAGAAAATGAGTGACCGCCCCCGCATGGCCCTGGCTGATTTTGTGGCTCCGCAGGGGCAGGGGGGCTATGTGGGGGCTTTGCAGCTTTCCGTTACCGGAGGCGATGCCTGGGCTGCCGAACTGGATGCCGCGGGTGATACCTACCGTTCCCTGCTGTGCTCCGCGCTTTGCAGCACCCTGGCTGAGGCTCTGGCCGAATGCGCCCAGGATTGCATCAATGAGCTCTGGCCGGTGGAGGGCAGCAGTGCCATTCGCCCCGCCTGTGGTTACCCCAGCCAGCCTGACCACCGCGAGAAGGAAACGGTGTTTGCCCTGCTGAATGCCACGGAACACACCGGGGCAACGCTGACCGATACCGCCATGATGCAGCCGGTGGCTTCCGTGTGTGCACTCCTTTTCAATCACCCGGAAGCACGCTATTTCGCTGTGGGCCCGCTGGGGGATGATCAGCGCTGCGATTACGAGCAGCGCAGCGGTCACATGCTCCCCTAATACTTCCACCCCACAAAAAAGAGCCGCTTTGAAAGGCGGCTCTCTTTCCGGTAATTTTGCTGTTTTACCCGCGGAACTTGGCTTTCTGGTGCTGCCAGATGGCAAAGACGGCACAGAGCACATTGGGTATCCACAGCACGATATATGGGGTGATGCCGCTGGATTTGCGGGAAAGTTCGCAGAATACCAGGGCTACGAAGTAGACCGCAGCGACCAGAATACCCATCGCAAAGCCCGTGGATGTATCTTTGCGGCGGGCTGTAATGGCCAGCGGCACGCCGATGAGGGAGAATACGATGCAGGCGCAGGCAAAGGAGGCCCGCTGCACGCCTTCGGTCTCGAAAGCCAGTCGGTTCTTTGTCTTGCGCAGGGAGTTGTAATAGTTCACATCCTTGCGCACCTCGGCCCACAGCTGCTCTGCGCAGGGGAATACCGGATTGTTGGAGGCGTTGTCCTCCAGACGCTCCAGCGCGGCCATGTCGAGTTCAAGCGTTGTTTTGATGTGGTTCAGCACATAGCTGATCTCGGCATTGGTAAAGCGGTTGGATTTCAGCTTGCGCTGGTCATCCAGCGGGATGTGGATGCGCAGCGGCATCACCGCAATGGCCGGCATATCTGTCAGCGTACCACCGGAACGTTCGATCCGTGCGTTTTTCAGGGTGAGCTGGAGAAGTCGCGTTTTGCGGTCGAACTCACCGATGGTGGCAGACTCGGCGTGGATGGCGTCGAAATCTGAGCTCATATCCGCGCCTTTGACGAGCGGATAAACATGCAGCCCCCGCAGCTCATCCCCGGAGCGTTGCTCGATATAGAGCTGAACTTTATCGAGCTTCGTCACGCTCTGGCTGGAGTTGAGCAGGTTGCGGGGATTATCCATGGCGGCCTTCATGACGAGGTCGCTCATGGCGTTCTTGCCCTTGGGGGCTACTTCGATGTTGATATAATAGCAGAGCCCGGAGAGCGCAATGCCCATGCCGATGGCCGGTGCGCTGAGCCGCCACAGACTCAGACCCGCCATGCGCATAGAGGTCAGCTCGTTATCTGCCGCCAGACGACCGTACACCAGCAGAACGGCGGTCAGGAAGCCCCAGGGTACTGAGAAAGTGAGCGAGAAAGGAATAACCTGCAGGATGAAGTCGATGACGATGGTGGGAGGAGCGCCGCTTTCAACAAGGAGGGAGTGCAACTCCTTGAACAGCTGGCCAAGCAGAAGCAGCGTGGTGAGCGAAAGCACCCCCAGAAAGGTGACGGAGATGAGTTGCTTGAGAATGTAACGGTCTATGGTCTTCATTACAGCGCCCATCATTCTAGCATATTTTAACGCCCTTGCAAACAGGAAAATCTCCTTAGCATCATATTTTCGCTTAACTGGCCGTGCCTGCCCGTCCATTTCCGCTTGCCATGTGTCTTTTATCATAGTAAGATACGCGCATGACCTTTTACGAAATCCTCAGAGGCATCTTCGAGATTCTGGTGCTCTGGGCCTTATTCTACCAGCTGTACCGAGCCGTGAAGGATTCCCGCGCGGCTGCTATTCTGGCCGGCCTTATTGCTACGGTCATCCTGGGTTATTTCCTTCTGGAATTGACACATGCCGTGGTGCTGAAACAGCTGGCCGGACTGATTATCGGCCCTGGTACCATTCTGGTCATCCTCTTTCAGCCGGAGTTGCGCACGGCGCTTGCCCGGCTCGGTTCCAATAAATTGATTGCGCGCCTTATCAATACTCAGCAGGAAAATCAGGATTTTGTGACACTGGTCCGGGAGTCTGTTTCCTATCTTGTTTCCAAGCGTTACGGAGCCTTGATTGCCATCTGCCGCTCCAATAAGTTGCAGGAATATGCCAAGACCGGTACGGAACTTGACGCCCAGTACACGCGTGAACTGATTGGCACGATTTTCATGCCCAAGACTCTGCTGCACGATGGTGCGGTGATTGTGAATAATGAGCGCATCGTGGCGGCGGCCGCCATTCTCCCCGTTTCCAATCGCGAATTGAAGGATCGCAGCATGGGGCTGCGCCATCGCGCCGGTATCGGGCTGGCGGAAGCATCGGATGCCGTGGTCATCATCGTTTCTGAAGAAACCGGTTCTGTTTCCCTGGCGGTGGGCAATGTGGTGCAGCGGGATATCAACCTTGACCTCCTCTCTGAAAGTTTAACAAAACTCCTCTACTCGCATGCGACGCAGGACCAGATTACAGAAGTTGTTCACCACTAACTGGCAGGCAAAGCTCATCTGCCTGCTGGCAGCGGTGGTGGTGTGGTTCATAGTGAATCATCTGCTGGTCCGGGCCTCCGGGCCGGAGTGGAGCATTGATGATATCCGACTGTCCATGCCGGAGTGATTGATTCATGCCATGAGTGCCTATTTCATAACCGGAACAGACGTGGGCGTGGGTAAAACCTACGTAGTGGCGGCCTTGCTGCGCGATTTGAAGCAGCGTGGGGTGGCGGCCATGGGCTGCAAACCCGTTTCCTGCGGCGATCGCAAGGAGCTTCGCGCGATGAGGGAGTCCGCCGGTGAACCCACGCTGCAACTGGATGTTATCAATCCCCTGTATCTCCGCACTCTGGCGGATCCTCGCATGGGGGCGGAGTTTGAACGCCGTGCGGTTTCTATTCCGGAACTGGCGGCTCACACTCACAACCTCGCGGCAAAGTATGAGACCTTGCTGGTGGAAGGAGTGGGTGGTTGGGAAACTCCGCTTTGTCCGGGCAGAACCATGGCTGATCTGGCTGCAGCGCTGCAGATGCCTGTGCTGCTGGTGGTGAGCAACCGACAGGGGGCCGTGAGTCAGGCGATTCTCACCTCCCGCGCGATTCGACAGCGCGGGTTGGTGTGCTGCGGCATTATTCTTAATCAGCAGAGCGAGGAGTGGGATACCGCGGCGGTGACCAACCGCGCCATGCTGGAGGAATACACCGGGCTTCCGGTGCTGGCAGAACTCATCTTTGGCGAGGAAGAACTGGATTCAACTGATGTCCTGGCTTGACATCATTTGTTGCACTTTAATAGAAAACCCCGGTTCTGTGAAGAACCGGGGTTTTCTGAAAACGGGTCTGACGGATTAACCCTTGAGGGCAGAGGAAGCCTTGAAGCTCACTACGGAGCTGGCCGGGATGGTCATGGCCTCGCCGGTGCGGGGATTGCGGCCGGTGCGGGCGGGACGAGTCTTGGTCTCGAACGTGCCGAAACCGACGAGCTGTACCTTTTCCGTGGCCACGGCCTTGGTGATGGCGGCGAGGGTTGCATTTAAGGCCTCGGCGGCGCACTTCTTGGTTGCATCCGGGCCGAGTTCCTTCTGAATGGCGTCAATGAGCTGAGTTTTGTTCATATCGTTATGAGGGGGTTGCGGTAACGGGCAGAATATAGCATCCTAATTGACTCAACGCAAGCCAGAAATGCGCTTCTTTCAAAAAATGGGTCAGTTTTTTTTATTTTTCAGGATATCTGTTATTTTGCAGTAGGAAATGACTCGTGCATCACGCATATCAATCACATACGGCGTTGCGTGCCTGAACCACGCGCCGGTGTTGAAGATTTGGCGCTTTCCGTAGCGCCAGCGTCCGGAACGGTGCATGTGCCCGAAGATGATGACCTCCGCCTGAGGAGTAAATTGGCGTGCGAATTGTTCAGCCAGCCATCCGCAGGTGAGCCAGGTCTTCACGATGCCGAAGGGGCGCTGCGGCGGCCAGAAACAGTGCAGGAAGCCGCGGAGCAGGGGATTCCGGATGCCCTCCCGCCGCATGATGGGTGGGGTAAGCAGACACATCCGGCGGGAAAGTTCGAGGCGCTGCTCCAGATTGGTGCCCACTTCCGGAAAGCTGTTGATAAGTTGGCGGCATGCGACTTTGTTGTGCAGGTATTCCCAGCTCCAGGGGGCTCCTTCTTTATACAGGGCGTGGCCGTGCATGCCGATGACACGGCCCTCCCAGAGCCGCACGAGCAGGGCGGGGATGTCCGGGTCGTGATTCCCGGAAATTTCGACAAGCCGCACACCATGGGCCCGGCACATGCTGCGCAGTTCTTCTCTGGCCGCGATGCCGGAGGCCTGCCAGTCGCATTTGCGGGTTTCTGCGGCATCCCCCAGGATAACCAGTGTGTGGATTCCTTGCAGCAGGGGAGCCAGTTCTGCAACCGGCGGGGCTTCGCAACGCTCGTGCCCCAGGTGCAGGTCGGAAATGAATCGCACGGTGCTGCCGGAGGGCGGCTCGATGTCGATGATGCAGCTCATATCAGAGATTGCGCTGGCGCACGGCTTCATACAGGCACACGCCGGTGGCTACCGAGACATTCAGACAGGGCACTTTCCCCGCCATGGGAATGCGCACCAGAAAATCGCAGTTCTCCTCAGTCAGACGGCGCATGCCGTCGCCTTCCGCTCCCATCACCAGGGCGATTCCTCCCTTGAAATCAATGTCGTAGAGGGAACGGTCACCATGGTCGGATGTGCCCACAAACCAGATGCCGGCGTCCTTCATCTGCTTCATGGTCCGGGCCAGGTTGGTCACCTGCACAAAGGGAACATTCTCAGCAGCTCCCACGGAAACGCGAAGCACGGTTTCAGTGATACCCACGGATTTATCTTTAGGGGCGATGACGGCGGCTACCCCTGCGCCATCGGCAGTGCGCAGAATGGCCCCCAGATTGTGGGGATCCTGCACGCAGTCCAGCACGAGGTAGAGCCCCTGGGGCTGCTCGCGGAGAATATCCTGCAGATCGCCTTCGGGCCGTGGTTTCACCACGATGGTGGCGGCTGGCTTTTTCTCGAATCGTGCTTCAGATTTGGCGGTGTGCTTGTTGGCACGTGCGGTGCGGTCGTTGAATTTCATGCCGGGTCTAGTGTTAGAATGTTGAGGGCTTCTCCGGCCATCATGAAGCCGAAGGTGCCGGTGATGTGCGTGGCAGAGCCGAAGCCGCTGGCGCAGCCGATGCCGCCTTTCTGGCCGGCTTCCCGCTCGCAGCTTACGGTTCCATCGCATTTCGGGAAGCGGGGACGCTCCGGGGAATAGACGCAGCGTATGCCGATTTCCGGGCATTTGTCCTGCAGGGGCAGGGCGTATTCCTTGCGCAGGGTCTTGCGCAGCTGGGAGAGCATGTTGTCACCTCCGCTGCGGGCAAGGTCGGCCACGGAGATACTGCCGGCATCAATCCTCCCGCCCGCTCCGCCGCATGTCACCAGCGGCACGCCGCGTTTGTAGCATTCGGCAATGAGGTGAGCCTTCGGGCGCATGCTGTCGATGGCATCCACCACTACATCCGGCTGGGTATCAAAGAGCCTTTCAGGCTTGGCGACGGTATAGAAAGCCATGATTTCCTCCACCTGCACGGCGGGGTTGATGGCGCGGAGACGCTCGCCCATGGCCTCCACCTTGGCGCGGCCGTAGTTATCGCCGAGTGCGTGAATCTGTCTGTTTGTGTTGGTGATGCAGAGGTCGTCCATATCCAGCAGGATGATGGTGCCGACCCCGCTGCGCGCCAGCGCTTCGGCTGCCCAGGAGCCCACGCCGCCAATGCCTACTACCGCCACTCGTGCGGCGGCCAGCCGCTCCGCCTGCTTCACTCCATACAGGCGGGCAATGCCGCCGAATCGTTCCACGTCCATCATTTTTCTTCGTATACGCGTGTGATTCGTTTTATGCCGGTCGCCTTGCCGGTTTCAGCATCTATTTCCACCAGCACACCGTTCACCATCGCGGGGAAACCTGCTATCGGGAAGCGGTTCGGCATATCAGTGATAAGCCCCTGGAGCACGCTCTCTGCATCGCGGCCGATAACGCCATCGCGGCTCCCGCACATGCCGGCATCGGTCAGGTAGGCTGTGCCGCCGGGCAGAATGCGTTCATCTCCGGTCTGCACGTGGGTGTGCGTGCCGATGACCGCGCTGGCCACGCCGTCCAGCCGATAGCCCATGGCAATTTTTTCGCTTGTGGTTTCGCCATGAAAATCCACCAGCAGCGCCTGGGCACCGGCCTCGCGCAGGCGCAGAGCTTCATCGTAGCCCCGGGTGTATGGGTTTTCCGCGCCCGGTCGCATGAAGGTGCGCCCCATCAGACAGAGCACTCCGAGTTTGCCCGCAGGGGTGTCGATGATACAGCTGCCGGCCCCCGGGGTGCCGGGTTGCAGATTGAAAGGACGCAGCACGTTCGGAGCCTCGGGAAGCCAGGGAATAAGGTCAGATTGATCCCACACGTGGTCGCCCAGGGTGATGACATCCACCCCGTTCTCCATAAACTCGCGCGCCAGGCGGGGGATGATTCCCTTGCCGCCTGCTGCATTTTCGCCGTTCACCACTACTGCATGCACTCCATACTCTGCCCGCAAATCAGGCAGAGCCCGGTACAAGGCGCAGCGGCCCGGTTCGCCCACCACATCTCCCAGAAAGAGGATGACCATCAGTGCTGGGCTTTGGGTCCACAGGGCACCACGGTCACCGGAATGCTGGCGGCGCGCACCAGCTTCTCAGCGGTGTTGCCCAGCAGGATGGAGGTGAGCAGGGAGTGGTGGCGGTTGCCGATGACTAGCTGGGTGATGTTGTGTCGGCGGCAGAACTGATGCACACAGTCCACAATATCATCGCTTTCCTCCGCCTTGGCATAAATCGGAATGCCCCACTTCCTGCTGATCTGCTCGCCCAGCTGTTTGGCACGGGCATCGGCTATGCTGAGCACTGCCTGGCAGGCATCCATGCACTGGTAATCTATGTTCGGCAGGTTGCCGGGGATATCTCCCGCGCCCATGCTCGTGCCGCCGGAGAGACTTCCTGCCGCATCTATGATGCAGGGCTCCACTGCGTGCAGCAGGTACATCTTGCCCCCTGTCTTGCACACCATCTCAGCTGCAAAGTCGAGCACTGCCTGCCCTTCTTCTGTAAAATCGGTTGCTGCTAATATTCTGACCATGCGTGCATTCTATCACCTCTTGCAACAAGAGCCAAGAATAATCTTCTCAGTCGGGCTGCTTCTCTTAAGTGGAATTTTGCCTGCTGTTTTGCTCTGGCGTGTATGTGAATGGGTGTTTAGATTTCAGGTGACCAAATGTGCAATGTGATAAAATACAAACGGTAGTGTGTTTGTTGTGGGAAGTTGAATAGGTGTAAGTACAGTGGTGTGTTTAGTCTGATAGGGGTTGGTATGAGAACGGAGAAATATGCCGGGAGAGGTGTAAAAAAATGTTGTCATCGCGGTTCGGTGTGGTATAGTGAGGTCAGGATGAGAGGTTTTTCGCTGATAGTGATGATGTTTCTGTCGGGAGTGGTTCCGATGGCCAGTGCCGGGACGGCAGGGCGGGAGCCGGTCGCCAAAGCGAATCCGAGAGAGCTGGCTCCTGTTCCTGCTCTGCTTTCGGAGGCCCGTTACCTGACCCGGAAAAAGCCAAATCTGAAAGCTGAATATTATGGTTTTATCCGTTCAGCGAGTTGGTGTCTGCCCTGCCAGATATTTGTTCCGAAGTTGCTGAAGGATTATGGTAAGATGAAAGGAGCCAGGATGGAGCTCATTCTATTGGGACAGGAAGATGAAATGGTGGTAAAGAAGTATATGAAAGACCACGGCTATGATATACCGGGGGTGATGCCAGACGAGCTGGGCACGGTACCCGGGCTCAGCTACGAAGGCCTGGGATTCCCGTCCATGTGCATCGTGGATGCCGATGGAAACTTTATTGCCAGCAACGGTGGTGTCAACATGATGAAGTGGCGCGATATCCTGAAGGAACACAAGAAGCGATTGCTGAGGGAAAAGCGAGAGACTCGTTCCCGCAAGGGCGAATGAATTGCTCTAATCTGCGAAACTGGCATAATCAGGGAATCCGGGTGGAGCCAGAAGTTCGATGTCGCGTATCAGGCCATACAGGTCATGATGTGCGATTTTGCTTTGCTTCATGTGGATGGAAAGAAGGTAGAGCGAAAGCTTGATGACTGAGGTGCGGTCAATCTCCCAATCGACCATCACTTCGCTCATGTATTGCTCCATCATTTTAGTGCTGCGGAAAGTATAGGCTCGTCTCATAAGTATACGAAAGCATAGCGGATTGTTAATCCGCTATGCTTTTTATTCATTCGCTATCCTGTAATCTACAGCTTCTTATGAATATGCAGAAATTGCATTTCTGCATGTGGTATGGACACAGACTGCTGCTTTCGAATTCACAAACAGCTTAAATTAACGGAATAATGTGCCCACTGTATGATTTTGCTTGACTTCGGATTAACAATCCGGATACAAAACTTGAAAATGGTTAACAAGGAACGGATAAGAAGTGTTTTGCGGCAGTTGCAGGCCATGCTCGAAGCTTGTGACACAGTGTGTTTCGGTGCTGCGGTTCAGAGCCTGTTGCAGGACAGAGGCGGGCGGCGCCCCCGCACAGTAGCAGAAATTCGCAGTGTATGCCGGCGCTTGATGCGGGGCGCTCCGGGACTGGCTGAACGCAATGTTTGTACCATAAGCCGGCGTGACTGTGCTGAACTGATACAGATGGCCTCAACCCCACGGCAGCAGTACAAGCTGCGAACCATTCTGCATGGGGTGTTTGAGCACTGCCGCCGGCAGGAATGGCTCGTGGATAATCCGGTGGAGCTGATTCTGCCACCGCGGTTGAACGAGCTGGAAATTACCCCGCTTTCGTGGCAGGAATTGACGCGTCTGTTGCATCTCGCACGAAATGAAAAGCATCGCAGTTGCATGCCTCCGCTGGGGCTTATGCTCTGGGCCGGGGTGCGTCCGGCGGAGCTTCTGCGACTGACGTGGGAGGATATCGGCTGGGAGGATTCTGTCATTTCGCTGCGTCCACAGCACAGCAAAACCGGTGGTTCACGGCATATCCAGCTGCATGCTGTGCTCCGTTCCTGGCTGCTGGAACATGGTGTGGCCCAGGGGCCACTCTGTCCGCCCAACTGGCTGCGCCGCTGGCGACAACTGCGAGATGTTGCCGGCCTCATTCCCTGGCGGCAGGACGTCTTGCGGCATACCTTTGCCAGTTACCATGCCAAACATTTTCACGATTTTTCACGCCTGCAGGAGGATATGGGCCACCGGTCTGCGGCCCTGCTGCGCACCCGGTATCTGAATATGAAGGGCCTTACGGCGGAGCATGCCCGCATTTTCTGGACACCCGGCAAACTATGACAAAGCACCGCGTTGAATATTTGTCAGGCTGTAGTAAGATGGCCACATGTTTATTTTTACTGTGAAACAAGGCCACTGTGCCATTGTTGAAATGTTCGGCAAGCCGGTCTCTGTTAAAAAGAGTGGTTTGCAGTTCCGAGTACCTTTCCTGCAGAAACTGCGCGACGTTTCACCCGCCTGGGGCACCCTGTCCAACAAAGACGGATATTTCATTGAACTGACGGAGCAGTTGCTTGATACACAACCCCGTTCCTGCATTACCAAGGATAACGCCACTATGCAGATGAACTGTGTGGTGCGCTGGCGTATTACCGACCCCATCAAGGCAGTGTATGAAGTGGAACGCCTGCATCAGTCTCTTATCGAATTGGTGCTTAATGAGATGCGCTCTCTTATCGGCAGCCGGAATCTGGATGAGATTCTCTCCTCTCGTTCCGAGATGTCGGAGATGGTGACTCTGGCCGTCTCTGCCACTGTAGCGCGCTGGGGTATTGCCATCACCTCCATTGAAATCAAGGAACTTACCACAGATACTGAAACCCGCGAGGCCATGCTCCGCCAGATGGAAGCTGAGCGTATCAGCCGTTCTACCGCCTTGCAGGCAGAGGGTGAGAGCACAGCCAAAATCCGCCTGGCCGAGGCTGAGCGCCAGGCGGCTATTCTTCGCGCACAGGGCGCGGCCGAGGCATTGCGACTGGCGGCGGAAGCCGAAACCGCATACGTCGAAAAACTGGCTGCTGTCATTGGGGCCGACGCTGCGGCCAAGGTGCTCATGAACCGGCAGGCCCTGGAGGGGTATGCCACCATCTCCACCAATCCGGCTTCAACTGTGTACCTGCCCAACAGTGTCCCTGCTGTTGTAGACCTTAAACGCTGATTCCTGCTTATGCCCACTGCGCTTTTTCTGGCAGATTTCTTCGGTGTGTCGAATGGCACTTTCCTGCATTGGATGCTGGCAATCAGTCTCACACTGCTGGTGCTGGATGTATTCTGCAATACAGAGTTCCTCTCCTGGATTTCCATGCTGGTATTTGCTCTCTGGGGGACCATGCAGTTTGAGCTTCCTGTGCAATGGATGGTGCTGGTATACATTGTCATCCTCATCCTCTGTGCTGTGTTCTACTATACGCTCTGGACCCACTGCGTGCGGCATCTGGTGATGGATGTCATTCTGCGCCGGGCTCCAAAAGAGGCTCAGGACAACCTGTCCGGCACTCGTGGCCGGATTGTCGGTCAGGGGGATAACCTCTGCGTCAAATATGGTGACCAGTTCCTGCCGGTGGCGGAGGAGCATCGCAGCGGCCTGACTGCCGGAGCGGCTGTCGTCATAACCGGTGTGCGGGATGGTTTTGCTTTTGTAAAACAGGTGGAGGATTAAGGTTTTTTTAATCGGGAGTTGCTATTACCGTGGAATTGTGCTAAGCTCGCGCGCGTTATGGCAAATACGTCCCTTACCCCTGAACTGGCAAAGCTGGCCGGCGAACTGGCTGCCGCTTTTGCCAACAGCCAGAAAGTAGTGGCCGCCAAGGCCCGCATCGGTCTTTTCTATCAGAACCCGGAAGCTACCGATTTGTTCCGCAAAGTGAGCGAATATGGCGAAACGCTGCGCAACAAGCACATGGAAGGCATGCCCCCCTCGGAGGAGGAACTCAACAAGTTTGATCAGCTGCGCTCCGCCGTGGTGGAGAACGAGCTGTGCAAGGGGTTCCTGGAGTCCCGCCAGTTGTTGGATGACATGCTCTCAGTGGTGAATCAGTACCTCTGCCTGGCCATTGAGAAAGGCGCCGCCCCCAGCGATGAGGAAGTGGCCGATGCAATGACCCGGCAAATGAGCTCCTGCTCCTGCGGCGGTGGCTGCCACAGCGATTGCGGCGACTGCGACAATGAGTCCTGCGGCAAGCACGAGTGCAAGTGTGGCCACGGCGATGACCATGAATGCTGCGGTGGTCACGGCGAGGACCACGAGTGCAAGTGCGGCAAGCATTAATCCCGCTCTTTTATGTTCCGCTGGGTGAAATCGCGCCTGCTTTTTCTGGCTGTGGTGCTGCTGGTGGCGGCATTCATGGCCTGGCAGGGTGCGTACACCTGGCGGGTTGATTTTGAGTTTCCCTGGTGGGGGTATGGAGCGGTGGCTCTGCCCCTGCTGGCCGTGGGTGGCATGCTGCTGGCCCGCCGGTTGAAAAAGGATGCGTTGCCCGGAGCCGGTGCGCTCTGGGTGGTGCTCCTGCTTTCCTTTGCAGTAGACAGTATCTGCAATCTGTATGCCTATTCCACCCCGTGGCAGCTGCATCTCTCGGTGTTCATGAACATGGGGGTCATGCTGCTGCTCCGGGCAGTGCTGCGCTCCGGTTCCATCGTGTTCTGGGTGCTCTTCCTGGTGCTGGAGATGATGCAGATTGTGGGTTATGAGCAATATGGTTCCCGCATCAATTCTCTGGTGGTGGCAGAAATCATCGAGGCATCCTGGGAGGAGGCTCTGGTTTATCTCACCCCCGTCAACATAGGGCTGTTGGTGGCGGCTGTGATTCTCTCGGTGCTTTTCTGCTGGGGGATGCACCGTTCTCTGCGCAGGCAGCAGAGTCTGGCCATGTTCAATGCGGCCTGCCTGTTCGGCGGCGCATCTCTGGCTTTTGGCCTGCTGGTGCCACCCAATAAACAGAAACAGGATTTTTACTGGCCGGTACCTGAGCTGCCGCTCCTGTACGCTGCTGCCAGCGAAGCTCTTACCATCAACGAGGCTACTATCAATCAGGTGGAATCGCTTACCTCCCCTGCCGGGCAGCCCTCCACCCTGCACACGCTGAAAGGCGGAGAAGGAGTGGTGCTGGTGGTGCATGTGGGCGAGAGTGTTCGCGCCGACCGCATGAGCCTGAACGGCTACGAACGTGATACCACCCCCTGGCTGCGGCAGCAGCAGCACCTCATCAACTTCCCCTGCTGCATTTCCGCTGCCTGTGATACCTGCAAGGCCGAAATTGCGATTCTGACGGATGCCCGACGCGACATCGTGGGGGCGCCGCCGGAGATGCTCCCAAGCACAGGTTCAGTGCTGGATCTTTTCACGGCGAATGGTTTTGAGATGTACTCCTTTTTCGGGCGCCGCTGTGCGCAGAAGCTGAAGTACGACCGCGTGGTGCTCATGCTGACCCGCCGTACAAAGCAGAAGTTCAATGCGCCGGGCAGCCCGTGGACCTCCGTGCCGCAGATGCAGGAGGTGCTGCAGAAGGTTCCGGCCGGGCAGAACCTGCTCTTCTTTGTGAACAACGAAGGAAGCCACACCCCTTTCGAGCACTACGACCGCCAGAATACACCCTTTGCCCCGGCGGCTGTACATTTCCAGAATCCTGCGGCTCAGGCAGTAGAGGTGAATAATGCCTACGACAGCACTATCCACTATACTGATGAGTACTTCCGCCGCGTGGCTGAGACTATAGGCCATCGACCCTTTGTCTACCTGTATGTAAGCGACCATGGCGAGTACCTCGGGCACGATGGCATGTGGGGCCGCGCCGCTCTGGGCGAACAACACACCAAGTATCACAGCACAGCCGGTTGTAAAGTGGGTATGTTTGTGCTGTACAACGAGGCTTTTGCCCGCCTGCACCCGCATTTTACGGAGAAGTTGCAGCAGCTGCGTGCCAATGCCGGGTTGACCGTGGCTCACGAACACATTTTTCACACGCTTTTGGGCTTGTTCAAACTGGAGACTCCGTATTATGACTCCTCGCTGGACTTGTGCTCCCCCTCTGTCCGGCCGTATGATGGCCCCCAACCTTGATTTTACCCCATGAGTTTCATTTACTTTTTCCTGACAGCATTGGTAAGCCTGGGTATAGGTGCCCTGGTGGGTTTTCTGGTGGCTTCCCTCCGTCGCAAGGATGTTGACGCTCAACTTTCAGCTCTGCAGCAGCAGAATGATTTCGTGAAACAGCAGATGCAGGCCGAGGAAGCCCGCTGGCAGGAACGCCAGCTGCAGCAGGAAGAGCGCTTTGAACAGCTCTCCCGCCGCATTCTGGATCAGAATACCAGCCAGTTGAAAGCCAGCAGCGTGGAGCAGCTCGGTCACGTCATCCAGCCGCTTCGCGAACAGCTGGAGGGACTCCGCAAATCGGTGACTGAGACGAATACCGGCAATGCCACCGCCCGCACCAGCATCGAAACCCTGGTGAAGCAACTCATGGAGCGGGCAGACGGTATCAGCAAGGATGCCACCAATCTGACCCGTGCGTTGAAAGGAGATTCCAAAATGCAGGGAGACTGGGGTGAGATGATGCTCTCCCGTCTGCTGGAAAGCAGCGGCCTGCGCCCGGATGAGGAATTCTGCACCCAGCAGAGCTACAAGGATAAGAAAGGAAATATCTTCCGCCCGGATGTCGTGGTGAATCTGCCGGAAAACCGCACCATCATTATCGATTCCAAGGTATCTCTCACGGCCTATGCCCGTTGGGTGGAACTGGAGGCGGAGGCGACACCGGCAGAACGGGAGACGGCCTTGAAGGCGCATGTGGACTCTGTGCGTAAGCACATTCAGGAACTGGCGGATAAGGATTATGTCTCCATTGTGCCCGGCTCCATCGGCCATGTGCTCATGTTCATGCCGAACGAATCGGCCTATATAGCGGCGGTGCAGGCGCGTCCGGAGCTTGTGCGAGAGGCATACAGCCGCGGCGTGCTGCTCATCAGCCCCACCAATCTGCTCATGGCTTTGCAGCTGGCCTATAACCTGTGGCAGAAGGAACGCCAGTCCCGCAATGTGCAGAACATTATCTCCCGGGCCGAATCTCTTTACAAGAAATGCGTATCGGTAGGCTCCAGTATGGAGAAAATAAAGCGCTCCATCGACACGCTGTCCAATGCCTATGAACAGGCGGAGGGACAGTTCCGCAGCGGTCGCGGCAGTCTTTGCCGCCAGATTGACCAGCTTTGCGAGTTCGGAATCACCCCGGCACGCCGTCTGGAACTGGAAGAGCCCGCCGAAAGCATCGCCGATGAATGAAATAACAGCAGTTTGCCTGGTTCTGAGGCCGAATTTGCTTGTTATTCTTCAGAGAAAAGACTAGAATCAACCACGTGGGAATAATTGTTAGATGTATCAATTATTTCAGCAAAATTGAATTCTCGCCTCGTATGAACATCGGAAAATATCTTGATTGGCAGTTTCGTCCTACTACCTGGCTTACTCTGATAGTGGCCATGGTGTGTCTGGTCTGCGCATTTGTCTTGCCGGATTCTTTCGGCGATAAGAACAGCCCCATTGAGAGTGTGCAGATGCTTGTCATCGTCATTGGTCTGTATGTGACCTGCACGGCTAAAGAGCGCAAGTGTCTGTATGTCTTTGCCTCGCTCTGCCTGTTCTTCATCCTCGCTCGCGAAGTGAATTATGGCCGCACGCTCTTCATCTTCGCCGACCCTGAAAATGCAAACAAGTACCCGAAGTGGAAAGATATGGAGTACGGCTGGCTGGCTCATGTGGGCGTGGGGCTGTACATGGTCTGGCTGGTGGTGTATTTCATCTGGCGCAAGGTGTGGAAAGAAGCCTGGGAGGTGCTGCAGACAATCCGGATTCCGGCAAGTGATGTCGTGCTGGCTATATCAGGTGTGCTGGTGGGCACCGTATTTGAGTCTCTGCACGACTGTCTGAGCGAGGAACTGGGCGAAGTTGTGCTCTACATCGGCGGGGTGGGCATTTTGTACCTCTATTCCCGTAATAAGCTGAATAAGGTGGAATAACTTTCTCCTCATAGCCGAAATTTTGAACGATAACAATTAGTGTTGCGTCCAGCATTCTGTTATGAGTACGAAGAGCGTGTGTGATCCCGCCTGGTGGCGATTGGGTTGGGTGCCGTATGTCGTGCTGGTGCTGGTGGCAACAGCGGCAGATTTGTGTTTCCCGCTGGGGCGCGGGAGTGGCCTTGATGCTCACGGAATTGGCGGCGGTATCGGGGTGCTGCTGTTCATGGTGGCCATACTGCTCCTGCGTCGCGATTTTACTTGCCGAGAGCAAGTATTTCTGGTGCTGCTGGCGCTGGTGGGATTTTCCGGACTGCTGGTGAGTGGGAATCCGGTCTGCTGGCTGGTGGCGCTTACCCTGCCGTTTTTTGTGATTCTGTTCGGTCCGGGCAAGCCGGTGCCGGTGGTGCAGGGAGTGGAATACCGCAGCTGGTGGGGATTCTGGCGAGCCCGACGGGGCCAGGTGAATGGCGGCGTCTGGCGGTGCATCCTGCCCACGCTCATCAGTGTGCTGGTGGGTATCATCTGCTTTGTGTCCTTCCTCTGTATTTTTGCCAGCGGCAACCCGGTGGTGCAGCTGGTGTGGGATTTCATCACTACTTGGTGGAACCGCATTATGGATTACCTGCAGATAAGCTGGGATTTCTGGCTGCATGTCATTGTGTGGGTAGTGGGTATTCTGGGTTTCGGTATCTTTACGGTGCAGCGTCCTCCTTCGGATGTGACCCGCCTGCCGGAGGTGCCCGAGGACACGGAGCCCAGCGGCAGCAGCATGCTGCCGCACCTGCCGCTCATGATTCTACTGGGCGTGAATCTGGCCTTCCTTGTAGCCACCGGCACAGATATTGCCTTCCTCTGGTTCCGGCGCGTGCCCGAGGGCGTGTCCCAGACCGCTTACCTGTACGAGGGGGCTGAATCCATTGTCTGGGCATCGCTGTTGGCGGCGGTTCTGCTGGCCTACCTGTTCCGTCGCCGCGGAAGTGTGCGCCACACGGTGGTGGCCCGCGGCCTTGGCTTTGTGCTGGTGGGGCAGACATTCCTGCTGGCTGCCAGTGTGTATGTGCGCCTGTATAACCAGATTCTGGCGTATTCTTTCACACCCCGCCGGGTGCTGGCTGCGGAGTTCCTTCTGCTGGGGGTGGCGGGACTTGTCATCCTGCTGTGCTATATGCTCAGCCGCGGTGGTTTCCTGCGCCACTTCCGCATCTGCATCGGCACGCTTGGTCTCATGGGATTGGCCTTCTCCGTCTGTTCCCCTGCATCCCTCTCCGGCGATTTGAACCTGCGTTATGCTGTTTCGAATCCTCAGTGGAAGTTCTCCACTGCAGATTTTAAGAATGGATGCTTTGAGATTGAGGAAAACCTGGGCTTTGCTCTGTATGTGTATGAGCAGCAGAAGGCTCGCTTCAAGGAATCGCTGGAGCTTGCACCGGAGGAGTACAATCTCTCAGGCTTCCATGCTCGCTTGAAGATGGCAGCCCTTGCGGTGGAAGCGCGTCAGGCCTCCTGGACCACCTTCACCCTTCGTTTCTATTGGGATCGCCGCGCGGCGGAATACATCTTGGGGCGCCCCATTGCTGAGGCTGAGGTGGACCCCGTTCATTGATATGCAGGTCACGCGGATTCAATCTGCTGCGCAGTCGCAGGTGCAGGAGTGGTGGATGCTGTATGAGGTGGCCTTTCCGGCTTGCGAGCGCCGCAGCGCTGCGCAGCATGTCTCTGCGATGAAAGACTCTGCCTTTCGTTGTCTGCATCTGGCAGATGAAACGGGCTTTGTGGGGCTGCTGAGTTATTGGCGGTGGGAGGGCTTGTGCTATGTCGAGCATCTGGCCATTGTGCCGGGGCGGCGCGGGCTGGGGCTTGGCCACCGTGTTCTTCAGCTGTTGCCCCAGCCCTTTATCCTGGAAATCGAGCCTGTGGTGGATGCTACCACGGCCCGCCGCCTGGCCTTTTACGAATCCTGCGGACTTGTGCGCTTGCCGCAGCCGCACGTGCAGCTTTCCTATCAGGCCGGTCAGCCGGATGTCCCGCTCTGGTTGCTCAGTCTTCCGGCATTGGATGAGGCTGAGGTGGCGCGATTTGAGCAGTTATATGCCGATGGCCCCATGCGATACCGCGACCGGGCTTGACACCGCCGGACCCGCGGTGTATGATGCGGTGCATGAAGCGCATTGGTATTTATGCGGGTAGTTTTGACCCACCCACCAACGGTCATCTGTGGATGATTGAGCAGGGGGCTGCCCTCTTTGATGAACTGGTGGTGGTGCTGGGCGTGAATCCGGATAAGAAAAGCTTTCTGACGGAGAGCCAGCGCTTGGATGCTCTGCGTGGCATGCTGGTGAATGCTCCGGCCAACGTGCGTGTGGAAAAGATGCCGGACGGCTTTCTGGTGGATTTCGCCAGGCGGCTGGGGGCTACGCACCTGCTGCGTGGTATCCGCAATACGGTCGATTTTGAGTATGAAAAATCCATGGACCGCATGAATGCCCGCATGGAACCGGGCATCCGCACCGTCTACCTCATGCCCCCGCCGGAGCTGGAGGAAATTTCCTCGTCCTTTGTGCGCGGATTTGTGGGGGTGCAGGGCTGGCAGCGCTGGGTGCAGGCATCAGTGCCGGCCAACGTGTTCAATATTATCGCTTCACTGCAGAAGTAACCATGATTTACTGGGACAATAACGCCACGACTCCGCTCGCACCCGAAGTGCTGGAGGTCATGCTGCCCTATCTGCGCGAGCATTTTTACAATCCCTCCGCCGCGTACGGTGCCGGCAAGGCGGTGCGCAAGGCTATTGACCACGCTCGCGAGCAGGTGGCGGCCCTGGTGGGGGCGGATGCCTCGGAAATCATCTTCACCTCCGGCGGTACTGAGGCCAGCAATGCGGCTCTGGCTCAGTTCCGGCATGTGCTCACCCTGGCAACCGAGCATCCGGCCACGCTGCGCACGGCTCGTGGGGAAGCCGCTCCCGTGCTGAGCAACGGCATGGCAGACCTGCCGGAGTGGCGTGAGTTGCTGCCGGGGCATGATGGCGCGAGTTTCGCCTGGGCGAATCACGAGACCGGTGTGATTCAGCCGGTGCGCTCCCTGGCCGCAGCTGCGCATGAAGCGGGCGCCCGCGTGCATGTTGATTTAGTGCAGGCTGCGGGCAAGCTGCCTATCGCTCTGCATGACTATGCCATTGATTTTGCTTCTCTTTCGGCTCATAAAATCCACGGGCCCAAAGGGGTGGGGGCTCTCTATGTGCGCACCGGTACGGAATGCAAGCCGTACCTTACCGGCGGCGCTCAGGAGGACTACCGCCGTGCCGGCACGGAGAATGTGGCCGGTATCATCGGTTTCGGCAAGGCTGCCGAAATGGCTCTGGCAGCTGCGGAAAGCTACAGCAGTCTGGCCACCCTGCGTGAGCGTTTTGTTGCAGCCCTGACGGATGCGGGAATTGAAGTGTGCATCAACGGTGCTGCGGCGCCCCGTCTGCCGCATGTACTGAACATGCGCGTGCCGGGGGTATCAGCCGAATCTCTTTTCCTCTTGATGGAGCCCGCGGGGCTGCTGTGCTCCACCGGCTCGGCCTGCACCAGTGCAGAGCCACACCCCAGCCATGTGCTGCTGGCCATGGGGCTGCCGGATAAGCAGGTGCGCGAGTCTCTGCGCTTCTCCCTCTCCCGCTATACCACCGCTGAGGAGGTGGATGCCGCCGCTGCCATCTTTACCAGGGCCCTGCAGAAAATCCGCTCCGTCCAGTCCTCCATCACCGGCCCGGTCATGGTCTATCGGTAAAGTTTTCCTTGCCGATATCGGCAAAGGTCAGTTGCTGATGCATGAAATTTCTCCGCCTCCATTTCCTTGCTGCTCCCTTGTTTCTGCCGCTGGTGGCGGTGGCAGGGGCTGTGCCGGGCGGGTGGTGGCTGCTGGTCTCAGCGGTGGCGGTGCTGTTTGCATTACTCTGCCGCGTGTGGCGCATCGCATTATGCTCCCTGTTGTGTGCGCTGGTGGCGGGGCTGCATACGCGTCTGCTGGAGGAGAAAGCTGTTGCATTCTGCGAACAGGCAGAGCTTGAAGAAGTGGTGGAGCTCTGCGGCACCGTGGAGCGGGAGTTGAGCCGCGGCTGTGTGCTGAGCACCGGGTGGAATGGCGTGCGTGTGGTGCTGCGCGGTGAGACACCCTGGAAACCGGGGGATGTGGTGCGCGTGCGGGCTCAGTGGAAGGAACCTGCTCCTGCCGGGGTGCCGGGTGTGTTTGATACTGCGGCCTGGATGCGGGGACAGGGAATTGCCGCCTCGCTGGATTTCATGGAGGGCGAGAAGCTGGGCAAGCCCCTTTCCCTGCGCACTTTGCAGCACTGGGGGCTCCGCATGCGCGAGCATCTTGCCACGCGGCTCATGCCGCCCGGAACGGAGCAGGATGCGGCGCGACAGGTGCTCTGTGCGCTGGTGCTGGGTGACAAGAGCGGCGCTGAGGAGGAGACGATGGAGGGATTCCGCAACGGTGGCTGTCTGCATGCCTTTGCCGTGAGCGGTTTGCATGTGGGCTTGATATCCGGTATTTTCTGGCTGCTGCTGCGTTTGTTGCGCGTGCGCCCGGTGGTGATTCGCCCGCTGGTGCTGGTTTCAGTGGGGGTGTATGTGCTCATGACGGGGGCGGCGGTTCCGGCCATTCGCGCGTATGTGATGCTGGCGGTGGTGCTGCTGGGGTTCATGCTGCAGCGGCGGGTGAGCCTGTTGAATACCTGGAGCTTTGCTGCCCTGCTCATCCTGCTGGTGGATCCCAGCCAGTTGTTCAACGCGGGCTTCCTGCTTTCCTTCGGGGTGTACGCTGCGCTGTGCATCGCTCTGCACCTTTGCCTGGAGGAAAAGGCCTGGTTCGGGCCGGATGACTACATTCCCCTCTCGCTGCGCACGTCATGGGAGATGCGCTGGAGCAACTTCGAGCTCAGCGTGCGCGGGGTGGTCATCGTGTCGCTGAGCGCCTGGCTGGTATCGGTACCCATCACTCTGTATTTCTTCCACACGGTCAATACCTCCAGCTTTCTGACGAATATCGCCATCACGCCGCTGCTGCCGGTGGTCATGTTCTGCGGCCTGCTGCACCTCTGCGTGGCCGGAGTGCCGTGGGTAGGTGTGGCTACCGGCTGGGCTGCGCAGAAATCGGCAGCGCTGTTGCTGGCGGCGGTCAGCTGGTTCGGCGAGCTGCCGTATGCCTACCTCCCTGCGCAGGAGCCGGCTACCATGCATTCCATTCTGGTGCAGGGAACCAACTTCGGAGGCAGTTTCACCATGCTGGGGAATCATGGCCTGCTGATTGATTGCGGCAATGAGACCACGGCTGAGATGAAGACCGTGCCCACCCTGTTTCATGCAGGCTACACCCCGGCGGCCTTGCTGGTGACCACTCCACGTGTGAGTTCCGGTAGCGGAGCTGCGGTGGTGCAGCGCATGTGGCCGGCGATACCGGTCATTCAAGCTCACGAGCTTCCGCCGGAGGGGCGTGTATTTGAGACCCAGTCCGGTCGCTTCACGATTCTGCCCGCACCGCCGGAGCTTTCGCGCAGGAATGCGGCTAACCACCACCCGCTGGTGCTCTGGGAATCCCCCGCCGGGCGAGTGCTCTATGTGGGAAATGCTGCGTATGCCGCCTTTTCTTCATTGCCGGAACTGGATGTCGATGTCGCTATATTGGGACAGCATCCCTTGCAAGCAGTGCAGGTGATGGATGTGCAGGCGAAACACTCGATTCTTTTGCCCGGCATGCAAGAAAAACCCACCGGGAAGGATTGCCTCCCGGTGGGTGAAAATGAAACGCTGCGGCTGGATATCAGCGCGTTGAAATCGTCAGCCCCTTGAGCAGAATCTCCAGATTATTCTGGGTCTGGCTGATGTTGCGGAGCAGGGTCTGCAGACCCTCCCAGCCGGGCAGGGTGGCCAGCTGGCGGCGCACCTGCAGCACGCGCAGGAGTTCATCCGGGTGGTACAGGCGGTCATCGTTGCGGGTGCCGCTCTGCGGAATGGAGATAGCCGGGTAGATGCGCCGCTCGGAAAGCTCGCGGTCGAGGCGGATTTCCATGTTGCCGGTGCCCTTGAACTCCTCGAAGATGATTTCATCCATGCGGGATTCAGTTTCGATGAGGCAGGTGGCGATGATGGTGAGGCTGCCGCCTTCCTCCACCTTGCGGGCAGCGCCGAAGAACTTGCGGGGCTTTTCCAGGGCATTGGAACCCAGACCACCGGACATGGTGCGGCCTCCGCTCTGGTTGGCATTGTAGCCTCGCGCCAGGCGGGTGAGGGAATCGAGCATGATGATGACATCGTGCCCTTGTTCCACCAGGCGGCGGGCGCGCTCCAGCAGCAGGTCGCTCAGCTGGGCGTGGCGGCGGGAAGGCTCGTCAAAGGTGGAGGCATATACCGGCACGTCCACCGTGTCCTCAAAGTCGGTCACTTCCTCCGGGCGCTCATCCAGCAGCAGCACCAGCAGGTCTGTTTTGGGATAATTGGCGCGAAGGCTCCTGGCCATGGTCTTGAGCAGCACGGTCTTGCCGCCGCGGGGCGGTGCCACCACCAGGGCGCGCTGGCCCATGCCCAGCGGGGTGATGAGGTCGAGCACACGCATGGCCGGCGACTTGATATCCGGGTTCTCCAGAATCAGACGCTCGGTCGGAATGAGCGGGGTAAGGCGGTCGAAGGGCTTGGGCTGGGTATACTCGGCCACCGGGGTGCCCTCAATCTCCAGCACTTCGCCCACCATGAGGTTCTTCTCACTCTTGCCCTGGGCGGGGCGCAGCTTCACCTTCACCTCATTGCCGGGGCGCAGCTCGTACTTGCGGATGAGATCCTGGGTGATGCGCGGGTCATCATCCCCCGGGCGGAAACTGCGGGCGGCATCGCGCAGGAATACCATGTTGTCCTTGCCGAACTCCAGCACACCGCTCAGCACCACCTGACTGCCCTCTGCCAGATAGGTGCGTGCCAGCTCGGCCACCAGCTGCGGGCGGGGCAGGGTATCGGTTCCCCGGCGGGCGGTGGTGGTGGCAATGCGCTGCAGCTCATTGAGCGGCAGGGCGCGCAGCTCGTTGAGGTTGATGACTACTGAGCGGGCATGCATGGCCTTGGCCTCGGCGGCCAGTTCAGTATTGTAGAAAAGCTCCACCTGGGTGCGCAGCAGCTCAGGGCTGCCCTCGTTCCAGAATACGAGACCGGCGCGGTCGATTTTCTCCTGTGTGGGCATCTGTGCGGCCAGCATGGCCTCCGCCTGGGTGCGGTCAAAGCCATCGCGGCTGGCCATGCGGCCAATCTGTGTCTCCGGAGTCACCGCTACCACGCACACAATATCGGCCCCGAACTCCACCGGGCTTTCAAAATACAGCGGAATATCCACCAGGAAGGTGTGAACATTCCCACCACGGCGGGCCTCCGCCTGGGCATCCAGACACATCTGCGCCAGCTTTGGGTGAATCAGGTTATTGAGCTTCTCCCGGCCTTCCGGGTCATTCTGCACAATACCTCGCAGGTGGTTCTTGTTCACGCTGCCGTCGTCGCACAGCGCTTCTTTGCCGAATGCGGTGACCAGATCGCGTGATAATTTGCCGCTCTGCTGCAACTCCGCCACCGCGGCATCGCAATCGAACAACTCTACACCGGCTCCACCCATTTCCTGCAACATTTCCACTACCGTGGACTTGCCGGATGCTATGCCTCCTGTAACAACAATAACCTTCACGCCGCGCATTCTACCACACTCACTCCCACGCATCAAGCCCAATCCGCGTGCACGTATGAGCGGGTATGCACAAATGGGACGATTTACCTGCCCTGCTGGCTGTCCGGCGGTGGATATCCTCGGAGCACGGGACTTCAGTCCCGGTTAACTCCGAAAGAATCCGGGCAAGGTAAAACCCCGCAAGTCTCTCAACTTGCGGGGTTTTTAACGGACAGGGAGGGATTCGAACCCTCGGTACGCTTTTGACGTACACACGATTTCCAATCGTGCTCTTTCGACCACTCAGACACCTGCCCATGCTTGGCATGAACCCTCGGTGAAAGGGTGCGGCGGGAATATACACGAAATCTCGTGAGCTTGCAAGCTAATTCTTGCAAAAAAGTGATTTTTTGTGTTATTTGAGCTTCTGAGTGACTTTGAAATGGAGCTTTGCGACATCCTGGAGGCGTTCTCGACCGTGGGTGTCCACAAAGTGCCGGGCAGCACGGGTGACATGCGGAGCGCAGCCCAGGGGCATGGGGCACCCGCTGGCGGCGGCGGTCTGCTGCATCCATTGCACAAAGCGGTCGCGGGCCAGGATAGAGGCCGCAGCCACGGCTACATCACTTTCAGCCTTGGTGCGTTGCTCCAGCTGCACGGGGATGTGGCGCTGCCCCAGGGCTCGTTTGAGCACCCACTCGTTGGCGAACTGGTCACTGAGGGCTCGGGGGCAGGCGGGCACTTTTTCGTGCAGCGCGGCAATGACACGGGCGTGCCCCCAGGCCAGCAGCCGGTTCAGATTTCCTATTTCTTCATAGAGCTCATTGTACCGGCGGGGGCCGATGCAGATAACCTCATACACCACCCCGGCGGTTTTCTTGATTTTCTCCGCGATGGCGTGGATCTTCTTGTCATCGGGGATAGCCTTGCTGTCGCGGCAGCCGAGCCGGGCGAGTTCCGCGGCGCAGCGTTCATCGGTGTATACGCCGGCCACGACAAGGGGCCCGAAGTAGTCGCCCTTGCCGCTTTCATCCACGCCGAAGTGGGGTGTGGTATCCACCAGAGCGGGCAGGGTGGATTTCAGGGAAGGAGCCTTTTCCTCCGGTTCCAGTTGGAGGGTGTTCTTCACAAAATCCTCCGAGCCTCGACCCTGGATAAGCAGGCGCCCCTTCTTCGGATAAAAGGCCACATTTACTCTTTCATTTTCAAAACAGAAATCGGCATAATCCCGCGTGGCGACGTGGAAATCCGGGCGGCGGTCTAATTTGTTTTTCAGGGCGGTTGCTTCGTCTCGGGAAAGCTGAATACTGTACTGATTGGCCATGTTCGAGTATAAGAATGGGGGCAAAAGTCAGCTGCGTCAACCTAAAATCCCGGAAAAAAGCTTAAAAAACGCCCGGGTGACGCAGAAATTGGCACTTTTTATCACTTTAGGCGAGACAAAAAGGATTTTTTGGTCTACAATGTGCCCGGCTTTTCAACAAAGCAATTTTTATTATGGCAAATACGATTACTAAGAGAGAGCTTGTAAACAAGGTATGCGCTGAGCTGGACAACGGCTTTACGCAGAACGAAGTGCTTGACATCATCCAGAAGACCATCGAACTCATCACCGATGCTCTGGGTAAGGGTGATCGCGTTGTGCTGCGCAACTTCGGCACTTTCACCGTGAAGGAAGTGAAGCCCAAGGTTGGCCGCAACCCCAAGGACCCTGCCAAGAACGTTCCGATTCCCGCCCGTACGGTGGTGAAGTTCAAGGTCGGTAAGAACCTGAAGGAAGCCGCCGCCAAGGTTTCCTGAACCTGCCGGCACGTAATGTGCTAGAGAACGAGGACGCATCTATCTAGCATAGACGCGTCCTTGTTCTGTGATAGAAAAAATACCCATTCAACCCATTTTCGATAACATGAATCTGAGAATTGCCGTACAATCCAAGGGCCGCCTGAATGAGGACACCATGGCCATCCTGTCCGAAGCCGGTATCAAGGTGAGCTCCTCGAAGCGCACGCTGCTGGTGGCTGCCCGCAAGTTCCCCATGGAGGTGCTTTACCTGCGCGACGATGATATTCCTGAGACCGTGACCGACGGCGTGGCCGATATCGGTGTGGTGGGCCTCAACGAATATCTGGAGCGCCAGGGCGATGCCGACATTGTGAAGAAGCTTGGTTTCGGTGGTTGCCGCCTGAGCATTGCCATCCCCAAGGAGTGCGAGTACACTGGCCCGCAGTGGCTTCAGGGGCGCAAGATTGCCACGTCCTATCCCGTCATTCTCCGCCAGTGGCTCGCGGAGCAGGGGGTGCAGGCTCATATTCATGTCATCACCGGTTCGGTGGAAATTGCCACCGGCATCGGCCTGGCTGATGCTATCTTCGATATCGTGAGCAGCGGCGCCACGCTGGTGAGCAACAACCTGCGCGAAGTCGAGGTGGTGCTGGAGAGCGAGGCTGTGCTCATTGCCCACAAGAACCTGCCTGCCGAGAAGCGCGAGATTCTGGATAAGCTGCTTTTCCGTATGGATGCCGTGATGACCGCTGCCGACAAGCGCTACGTGCTCATGAACGCTCCGAAAGACTGCGTGGAGAAGATTGTGGCCGTGTTGCCGGGCGTGAAGAGCCCCACCATCATGCCGCTGGCTCAGGATGACTGGTGCAGCATCCACACCGTGCTGGATGAATCCTGTTTCTGGGATATCATCGGCAAGCTCAAGGAAGCCGGTGCTCAGGGTATCCTGGTGCTTCCTATCGAAAAAATGATTCTGTAACTTCTTTATTCTTATGACTATCATAACGGACCCCAATCGTGAACAGTGGGCGGAGCTGGTGCGCCGCCCGGCCTTCGATGTCACCCAGCTCTTCGATGTAGTGCGCCCCATCATGGATGCGGTGCATGAGCATGGCGACAAGGCGCTGCACGAGTACGGTCACCGTTTTGATGGTGTGGATTTAGAAGAACTCGCGGTTTCTGCTGCTGAGGTGGCGGAAGCCTGCGCCCAGGTGCCGCAGGAGCTGAAGGAGGCCATAGAGCTGGCCTACTGCAATATCTACGACTTTCACGAGCTGCAGCGCAATACTCAGGCCCCTGTGAAACTGGAGACCGCTCCCGGCGTGGTTTGCGAGCAGCGCACGCTGCCCATCCAGCGCGTGGGCCTCTATGTGCCCGGTGGTCAGGCTCCGCTGTTCTCCACGGTGCTGATGCTGGCGGTTCCTGCCGCTGTGGCCGGGTGCGAGGAAGTGGTGCTCTGCACGCCTCCCGGCAAGGATGGCAAGGTGAATCCCGCCATCCTTTTTGCAGCTGAGCTCTGCGGAGTGAAACGCATTTTCAAGGTGGGCGGAGCCCAGGCTATCGCTGCCATGACCTACGGCACTGATTCCGTGCCGAAAGTGGATAAGATTTTCGGCCCGGGCAATGCTTATGTGACCGCCGCCAAGCAGCTTGCTTCCCTGGCGGGGGTGGCCATTGATATGCCCGCCGGCCCCAGTGAGGTGGAAGTGCTGGCCGATTCCACCTGCGTGCCGGCTTTCGTGGCGGCTGATTTGCTGAGCCAGGCTGAGCATGGGCCGGACAGCCAGGCCATGCTGGTGACCACCAGCGCCGCTGTGGCTGAGGCCGTGGCCGCCGAGGTGGAGCAGCAGCTTGCGGCTCTGCCCCGCAAGGAGATAGCTGCCAAATCCATTGCAAACAGCCGTATCATCGTGCTGGCTGATAAGCAGGACTGCATCGAGTTCACCAATGCCTACGGCCCGGAGCACCTCATCATTGCGATGGATGGAGCCGAAGCCGTGGCCGCTGAAACGCTGAATGCCGGCTCTATCTTCCTGGGTAACTACAGCTGCGAAAGTGCAGGCGACTATGCCAGCGGCACAAATCACACGCTGCCCACCATGGGCTGCGTGCGAGCCTACAGCAGCCTGTGCATCGACAGCTTCCAGCGCAAGATGACCCTGCAGACCCTCAGTGCAGAGGGAATCCGCAGCATTGGCCGCACCGTGGAACTTATGGCCCGGGCCGAGCAGCTGGATGCCCACGCTCGCGCCATGACCCTGCGCATGCAGACTGTGGCCGCCCTGCCCGCGGAAGAGCAGGGTACCGGCATAGCCCGGCTGGTGCGCCCGAATATCCTGAAGCTCAAACCCTACAGCTCCGCCCGCGATGAATACGCCGGCAAGGCCGCCCACGTGTTTCTGGATGCGAACGAATGCCCGCACAATGCCCCGAATAACCGCTACCCCGACCCGCTGCAGTGGGAGCTGAAGCAGAAGATTTCCGCTTATAAGGGCGTGGCACCGGAGCGCATTTTCCTGGGCAACGGCAGCGATGAGGCTATCGACCTCATTTTCCGCACCTTCTGTACTCCCGGCGTGGATGAAGTGGCCGCCATTGCGCCGTCCTACGGCATGTACGAGGTCTGCGCGGATATCAACAACATCCGCTACAATGCCATCCCGCTGGAGGAAAACTTCCGCTTTGATGCGGAGAGCTTCCTGCAGTCCATCTACTCCCCCTGCACAAAGGTCATCTTCATCTGCAGTCCGAACAACCCCACCGGCAACCTGCTGCCCCTGACTGAA
>CAZTAX010000007.1:0-31581 GCA_964611765.1 uncultured Akkermansia sp.
GCGTGCAGCAGACCCTCCAGCGCTACAAGGACCTGCAGGATATGATTGCCATTCTGGGTATGGACGAACTCTCCGAAGCCGACAAGCTCACCGTGAGCCGCGCCCGCAAGATTCAGCGCTTCCTTTCCCAGCCCTTCAGCGTGGCTGAGACCTTCACCGGCATCAAGGGCGAGTATGTGCCCGTGGCCGAAACCGTCCGCGGCTTTGCCGAGATTCTGGACGGCAAGTGGGACTCCGTGCCCGAAGTGAACTTCTACATGAAGGGCAGCATCGACACCGTTGAGAAAGCCTGATACCAGCCATGCCCATGCAATTCAAAATCATCACCCCCATGCGCACCGCCCTCGAGGCGGAGGTGACGGCCATCCGTCTGCCTGCCTCCACGGGTGAGATGGAGGTGCTGCCCGGGCACGCTTCTATCATCACCTCCGTGGCCAATGGTGAGCTCACCTACACCTGCCCCGGCCAGGATCCGCAGAGCCTCTTCGTGGGCGGCGGTTTCCTGCAGGTGGATAAGGACGACGTGCTCCTGGTGACCGATACAGCCCTCACCGTGGACGAAATCGACGCCTCCAGCGTCGAAAAAGCACTCGAGCGGGCCCAGGCCGCCTTCCGCAACGGCGCTTCCGTGCTCGACCGCGAGGAGCAGGCCAAGCTCGAAGCAGCCATCTCCAAGCAGCTCGCCATACTCGACTTCCGGAAGAAACGCCGCATCTGATTTCTTTTCAAAGCCCCGCAGCCACCCCAGCTGCGGGGCTTTTTTACGGGACAGAAGTCCCGACCACCGCAGAAATGGTTCTCATCTCCACCTTTACAAGCCCCAAGGAACGAGAAATCCTCCGCCGGGGATTAGCAAAAAAACGCCGCATCATCCACGTATGCCCGCAAGGCATTCCCTTGGATCTCTCGCCTGCACAAAAGCTCGCACTACAGGAAAACCGTCTCCTGTTCCTCTCAACACAGCCTACCGGTTCCCGCCTGAACAAGCAAGTCTCCACCTGGTGCAACGAGTACATGCTTCGCCAGGCATCAGAATGGTAGGCGCCCCCCCAACGGCATGCTAGCCACCATGCTGACCGCCTTTGTTGCACGAAAAATAAAAAAAGCTCCTCCCCTACCCCCGAGAAGCACGGGACTTCTGTCCCGACTCTTAACGCCCATACCAAATCCTGAGACGATGAGCAAAAGCGGCCCCGACTCAGCTCCAAATCTCATTACAGGCGGAAAGTGTCTTTTGGTCTTTCGAGAAGACACATTGCCGATTTCACTTCTTTCGATGCTTTTAGTGTTCGGCACTCCTCACCTCAATCCAATCCAGACGGTTGGCCATCTGGGCGCAGTGAAGCTGAGTAGGAAGCTGAAGTTCCTTGAGCGTGGTCTGCATGGCGGCAGTAGCCTTGGCGGGAGTGTTGCACTCCGGGCTGATATGGGCCAGGACGAGGTGCTGCAAGCCCGGATGCCCGATGGTGCGGATGAACTCACAGGCCTGCCCGTTGGAAAGATGCCCCCAACGGCCGGAAATGCGGCGGATGAGGTCTGGCGTACGCCCGCTGTTCTCCAGCATCTCCGGGTCGTAGTTGGATTCAAGGTAGAGCCCCTGCACTCCAGCCAGCATCCCGGGCATTTCGCGCATGATGATGCCGGTATCCGTCACATAGCCCAGACGCACGCCTTCGCATTCGAATACGTAGCCCAGCGGATCCACCGCATCGTGGCTCACGCAGAAGGGGGTGACGCGCAGGGCCCCCACCTGCACGGTCTGACCGGGCTCCAGATAGGTGAAGACACCATTGGGTGCCACGGCGCGTAAATCCCTGGCCAGATAGCGGCTGCAATAGAGATTCAGCGCACGCTTTTTGGCCAGCACGCCGAGGCCGCACACATGATCCTGGTGCTCATGAGTGAAGAACACGCCGGATATTTCCGAATCATGCAGACCGCACTCCGCCAGTCCCTTGCGGATACGGAGAGCGGAGATGCCGGTATCTACCAGCACATGGGTGCCACCGCCGGAAATGACGGTGGCATTGCCCCGGCTGCTGCTGGCCAGCACAGAGAAGCGAATCATGACTGCGGGGGCACGGGCTTCAGATTCACATCCTCGGGGCGGAGGGCGTTAGCAGGCTTGCCGTAAAGCTTGCCGGTCTGGGCTTCGAGGAAGCGGGTGATATTCTTCGCCGTTTCCTCATCTTCCAGGCCAGCGCCGTTCTGGGCCTTCATCATGATGCTGACGGCTTCCTGCAGGCTGTTCACAGAGCCCGTGTGGAAATAGGGAGCAGTGAGAGCAACATTGCGCAGAGTGGGCACGCGGAACATATCCTTATGCTCATCCTTCTTCGT
Organism: uncultured Akkermansia sp.; assembly: GCA_964611765.1. Taxonomy (GTDB): domain Bacteria; phylum Verrucomicrobiota; class Verrucomicrobiia; order Verrucomicrobiales; family Akkermansiaceae; genus Akkermansia. The sequence continues at coordinate 2,341 of CAZTAX010000007.1, forward strand.
GAAGTCACGCAGGCCGAAAGCCTCTTCCTTGTAATCAGACGGGGTGGCCAGAGCCCGCATATCCGCATGCGTGTTGATGTACTCGAAGCTGATGCCACCCAGAGCGGGGCCGCTGTGGCAAGTGGCACAGCCGAGCTCCACAAAGGACTTCAAGCCGGCTTTCTGTGTGTCGGTCAGAGCTTTTTCATCACCTTTCAGATAACGGTCAAATGCAGAATCCGGTGTCACGAGCGTCTGCTCGTAGGCTGCGATGGCGGTGGTGATGGTATCGGCATTGATGCCTCGGTCTCCGAACACATAGGCGAAGAGCGCGTCGATTTCCGGGTCATTGGAAAGCTTGTGGGCAATGATATCCCAGTCTTCAGCGCAGGCGAAGCCCATTTCCACGGGATTCAGGGGCGGGCCACCGGCCTGTTCCTTGAGGTCAGCCGCCCGGCCATCCCAGAACTGACGGATGTGGCCGGCGGCGTTCAGGTTGGTGGGGGCATTCACACCACCGAGCTGCGGCAGGCCATCCGGGCCGGGCACACCTTCAGACTTGGGCAGGTTATCTGTGCCGCCACGGGTGAGGTCGTGGCAGGAAGAGCAGGAAATCTTGTTGTTGGTGGAGAGGCGGCCATCATGGTACAACAGATACCCCAGATAGATACGCGCAGCCTCCAGTTCAGAGTTGGGCTCCACAGCAGGGGCAATGGGGGCAAAGGCACGAGCGGCAGCCCCGCTTTCCTTGTACTTCTGGCGCAGCACTGCTACGTCAAACGGAGTGAGGCGAGATCCGAAATGCACGGCGCTGTACGATGCCGGGGGCATCCGGCGCGTGCGCAGCACGTAATCCATCTTCAGGTAGTCCACATTGCCGGAACGCACACTGTTATCAGGCGTCAGGGTAAAAGAACGCTTAGCACCTTCCACATGGTCGCGCATAAGACCCAAGGAGAAGAAGTTGAGGAACTTGCTGTAGGTGGCATCCTGTGCGTGACAGGCGGCACACTTCAGATTCAGCACCTCCCTGGCCACGGCGTCGGCAGTGGCGGGTTCCATAGGCGGCAGCTGAGTGGATTCATGCATGGAATCCACAATGCTCTGCGAGATTTTGCCGCCGACTGTCGACACCACGCCGGTGGCAGCCAGAATCAGTACATATTTCCAGATAGAAGACTTCTTGTTCATTTTGTCTTGGTGAAAAGTTTCAGCGTTGCTATTCTAACACGGCGGGCACAACTGGCAAGCAGAAAAATCGCGGGCAGACTTGATAAACCGGCAAAGCGTGCTAAAATGCGGGTGTGAGAAAGCTGCTTCCGAGTCTTGTGATGATTGCGCTGCTGAGCCATTGCGCCCGGCAGGGAGCTCCCGCACCGGTGCAGCCAGCTCAATCCGTGGCAGATAACGCCAGACAGCCCCCCCCTGCCCGGCAATTCCGGGTGCACCGGATCAAGAATGGAGAAGGCACCATCTGCATGCCCGCAGAACTCTGCTACCTGGATGAGGTAGTGCCGGGAATCAGGGTGGATCTGCGCTACTGCGGGAACGATAATTTTGTGGGCCGCCCGATTGCCGGATACACCACGGGCCGCCGTGCCATTATGCGCCGCGATACGGCAGAATGCATCGGCCGCGCCCAGGCAGAACTGAATGCCAGGGGACTGGGGCTGCTGGTGTGGGATGCCTACCGCCCCCACCGAGCCATGCAGGATTTCTACGACTGGTCACTCACGGCAGATGAGAGGATGAAGGCCCGGTTCTACCCGAACATCACCAAGCGGGGTATCTACGAGGGCAAATACATACGCCGCACATCAGAGCATAGTCTTGGCGTGGCGGTGGATGTAACCATCATTGACCTGAGCACCGGTAAACAGCTTGATATGGGCAGCGGGTTCGACTTCCTCGACCCCAGCTCCGCTACGCGCTACACCGGCATCTCCCCGGAGCAGCACGCTAACCGCATGCTCCTGCGCGACACCATGGACCGCGCCGGAATGCGCAACTACAAGCGGGAGTGGTGGCACTATTTCCTGAAAAACCGCGGTAATGTCACGCGCTATGATTTCCCGCTCTGCGATACACTCGTTCCCCTCTTATGAAAAAAATATTCCTTTATCTCCTGATTCTCCCCTTCCTGCTCTGCCAATGCGCACAGAATGGGCTGATGGTCTACCCGGGCCAGATGCCGAAAGAGCTCTGCTATCTGGACGAAACAGCACCGACTATCAAAGTGGATTTGAAATACTGCGGCTATGATAACTTCGTGGGCCGCCCCATTGATGGCTACACCACAGGCCGCCGCGCCATTCTGCGCAAAGATGCCGCCGCTGCACTGGCCAAAGCCCAGAAGCAACTGGAAACCAGGGAACTCGGCCTTCTGGTCTGGGATGCCTACCGACCCCACCGCGCACTACGCGATTTCTACAACTGGTCGATGAACGATGATGACCACACCCGGGCTCGATTCTACCCGAACATCACCAAACGCGGAATTTACGAAAACAAGTACATCGGTCTCACCTCCGAACACAGCTGGGGCGTGGCGGTGGATATCACCCTCATCAACCAGCGCACCGGTAAGGAACTCGACATGGGCGGACGCCACGACCTGCTGGATGCCAGCTCCGCCACAGAATACGCCGGGCTCACCCCGCAGCAGCAGGCAAACCGCCTGCTCCTGCGCGATACGCTGGCCGCAGTCGGCATGAAAAACTACAGCAAGGAATGGTGGCATTATTACGTCTCCCCACTGGGAACCTGCCACCAGTATGATTTTCCGCTGGATGACACGCTGAAATAAGCTTGATTAACACCTCCGCAAAGCTTAGAATACAGCCATGAACCGTCTGCTCTGTCTCTGCACTGCCGCCCTGCTGACTGCCTGTTCCTCCTCGCCGGAGATGGAAGGAGTGGCCGCACGAGTACAGAAAGCGCGCATGGACAATGCGATGTATGCCAAGGAGGCCCGCATCCGTGTGTGGAAAGACACCAGCAAAGAAAGCAAACACGGCTGGTATATCCACAGCGAGCAGGAAAACAAATTCACCCTGCCGGAAAACGAGTTCAAGATGGCACGCTACCTGCTCATCACACACGGCTACACCGCCTGGAGCAAGCGAAATACCGCCACGCTGGAGGCCTACCCGAAGCATGTGGTTGAATTGGAGTGGATTGATAACAAAGGCATGACCAAAGGTGGTCTCGACCTGACCCGTCTGAACCGGGAATCGCAGTTCAGCGAACTGACCGCCGCCGATTTCCCCTTCGTTCTCCCGGATGCTGCCTACGAGCAACTCTTTGCTCTGCCCACCATACGCAAGGCCTTTGAAGTGGTGAAGGAATAACAGGCCCGCGCACCCAGAGTCAGAAAAGTGCAACAGATTGGAATCCTTGCCGATTTATTTTCGCGCATTGATCAGCAACAATTTATCAGATTCCATCTATAGTTCCGGCGTATCAGGATATCGGCCTGTTCTGTTTTTTGACTTTTTCAAATATCCGCTACGCTTTTTGCTCGACTATCACCGCGCTTCATGCTAGATTGCTAAGTGAGCATGAAAACACCCTTTCTATTCCCAATCCTTCTGGCCGGATCTGCCCTGGCAGCCCCTGCTCCGCATCTCACCGGGCTGTGCGGTCATGTGGCCCGAGGCGACATTGCGTCCACACGAGCCAGTCTGTCCAACGGCGCCAACCCGAATACATCCGATGCCTACGGCAAACTGCCGCTTACAGCAGCAGTGGCAAATGGTCACAGTGAGATAGCAGCTATGCTCATCAAAGCCGGAGCCCGAGTGAATGCCGTGGACTCCTATGGCTGGACACCCCTGCAGGTAGCGGCTCTGCAAGGCAAGGCAGACTGCGTGCACATGCTGATTGAAGCCGGCGCCGACATTGGCAAAACGGACAGCGAAGGACGCACGGCGCTCATGTGCGCGCTCATCCGCGGCAATCACAAGGCAGTAGAACTCCTGATATTGGCCGGAGCCCAGATTGACAGCACAGACAAATGGGGAACCTCCCCGCTCATGCTCGCCGCCCGCAACCGGAATACCGAACTCGTCAGACTTCTGCTCAATCACCAGGCAACTATTGCAACGCAGGATAAGCTCGGCAACACCGCATTGCACTATGCAGCCCTGGCCGACAACCCGGAAAGCATCCGCATCCTGCTCGAATCCGGTGCCGATAAGGAATGCCCCAACGCCAACGGCAAGTCACCCCTCCTTCTGGCCGCTCGCGAAGGCAGAACAAAAGCCGTAGATGCCCTGATTCAAGCGGGCTCCAACGTGAACACCGCAGACCACTCCGCCCACACACCCCTCATGCACGCAGCCTACCGTGGCCATCTGGAAATCGTGGAACTCCTGCTCAAAGGAGGTGCCGAAGTGAACGCCAAAGACCGCTACCACCGCACCGCCCTCATGCTGGCCACAGAAAAGGCCCACGCAGAAATTGTAGATACCCTGCTTGCCGCCGCAGCCCGGCCTATGCCGAGACGATGAGTAACGGAGGTCTTGTCGGCACGTACGCCCCTCCTTACCAATACTCCTGTTCATCCGCCATGCCTTCCGGCATGGCGGATTTCTCAATCGAAGACTGAGTATCAGGAGGTTTTCTTTGCTTTCTGCAAGAGTCTCAGCATCTCCTCATTACCCTGCTGCCGCACAAACTCAAACGCATCGAAGGGTTCGTCATCACAGTATAGGTCATCCAGCGTCGCCCCTCTTTCCAGAAGGAGACGGGCAATCTCCACATAATTGTGCTTGATTGCCTGTGCGATAGGGACTACGCTGTCATGCAGTCTGAAGTTCGGATCTGCCCCTTTATCGAGCAGATACCGGCAAAGCTTCAGGTTCCCGGATTCTACACCCTGACTGAGTACTGTTCCGGATTCATAATCGCAGCCACTATCCATATACCAGGCATTTACAGGGGCATCCATCTCCTCCACCATGCGGCGCAAGAGCGATAATTCACCTTCGCGAGCAGCCCAGAACAGCACAGTCTTTTCCCCTGTACACCATGGGGAAGTCCGTCCGCAGGCAAGGTCCATGAATTTGATAAGTGCCTTCTTGGAATAGCCCAGGGCCTCGTAACTCCGGAATGTTACGTCTTCTTCCCAGTACTCTGTACAGGCGTATTCCTCCAGGATTTCCGCCATGACCAGGAACTCCGCTTCCGTGGGGTAGTCAAATACCGTGGGACCATCCAGTGCCCACCACTTTTTATACCATTCATAGGTTTCCAGATCATAAGCGGTCTCGGGATTGATATCGAGTTGCTTCATCAGGCGGCTACGGATTTCTTCCTTAGTCTCCTTTTTATTCCGTTTTGCATTCGTTTTCATGACATTGTAATATTCTTGACATTAAAGGGAAGATTTCAATACCACGGAGAGCGGATACGCTCGATGTCCAGAAATATCGGAGCAGATAGCACCGTTCTTGAAATCGAGGTAGAAAGACCATTTCTCATTATTCATAACATCGGCGTATTTATTGAGATAGCTATACAATTCCTGCGCAGGGATCGAATAGATAGCTTCGATTCCGTCGGAAGCAGATGCGCAGTAGAAGCAATAATCCCTGTTACAGCGTATGCAATTCAAGACTTTGTTGAATGACACGTTAATCCACATCATGTCCAGGTTTCCATCCGTGGGAGAACAGCTGGAAGAGGAACTGTTGCGGTCAAGTTTCACGATGTGTCGCACCGGCAACTCTGCCCCAAAGTCCTTGATATCCGTGCGAATCTGCTCTGCAGTCACGGCGTGCAGGCTGACTGCAAATCCGGCATCGTTGAATACCTGTTCCAGGTGGGCAAACAGATTGTTGATGACAACGCTCTGCTTTTCGGACAGATTATCCGGCACACAGCGGTACACCTCGTACCGATTAGAGATGCCACTGGCAAGCAGGGCAAGAATCTGCACTGCGGTGTCCCTGATATCGGCAGGATAAATCTGGATGTTACGGAACGGACTCCTATTCCGCTCCATGATACCCATGGTGAATGCCGTGCATTCACCGCGGACATTGCGTGTACCCAGCATCTGGGCAGGAACATTCTGCAGTGCTGATTCCAGCGTCGCCCTTTCAAGCATGTAGGTAGCGCCCTCGGCATTGCGGAAATTTTCATCGCGCATATACTTCTGCACTCCCTCCCAGGCATCGGCCAGCGACTCCAACGGAATCGTGGCTGAATCAACGGCGAATTTCCACCCGGTCTGCACTATCTGGCATTTAGCAGCGTGACGGAGCCAGGAGTAACATTCAAACGGCCGTTTATCAATCGTAGACATAATGTATTTTTTCTAACAGCCAGCGTATCCGCATCAGCGTTATATCACGTTTGACAACACCGGCCACATGGCGGATTTTCATTTTTTCTACTACCCGGTAAAGATTTGCCCTGAGGCTCAATCAATGAGTGATTGACAAGCCTGCACTCTTCATGTAGGATGTGAGAGTTCCCCCATTTTCTGCGCATGAAATCCACTCTGCTCTTCATCTGCTCCCTCCTCTGCCTGCTCTTCTTTGCAGTGCATATCACCATCTCCGGGCTCAGTCTCACCATCCCGCCGGACGAAGCCTGGGTGCAGGTGGCTGACTCAAATGCAGCACGGGAATACCTGCATGGACAGGAACAATTTAATTTTCTCATGGGCACCGTGGTCACCGGGTTAGCCGGCATTGCGCTGATGGCAGCTATCATCAGCCTGCTTTTCCTGCGCAAACAGCATATTCTCCGCTGGTTCCGCGCCGGGCTCCTGCTGGCCAACATTATCATTCTGCTGACCTGCGCCGGGCTTTTCTGCATTACCCTCGCCGAAACCATGCAGCCTGAACCGGCCTGCATGCAGCTCTGCCATCCCTGGCAGAACTCCTACTGGTCATCAGCCGTGAAGCACACTCAGCAGGCTGCAATGTTCCTGATTCTCTGCTGCGGCATGCTCAGCGGGGTGAACTGCATGGCGTTCTACCTCTTCTATCGACGCCGCGCCCAATACGGCGGATTCGACAATTAATCTGCAAGTGAGGGCAGACGGAAGAAACGGCAAGCGTTGGCAGTGGTGGCAGCGGCCACTTCATCCAGCGTAATACTGCGGAGTGCCGCCAGTTTTTCCGCAACAAACCGGGTACGACCGGGGATGTTGAGCTTGCCTCGGTGAGGTTCGGGGGAGAGGTAGGGAGAATCCGTCTCCACCATCAGGCGGTCAAGCGGCGCCCAGGCAGCCACTTCCTGCACTGCATTCGTCTTCTTGAACGTGATGATACCGGTGAAGGAAATCATGCCATCAAGTTGTTCAAACACTGCATTGGCCTGCTCTTTCGAGCCGATGAAACAGTGAAACACAGGCCGCACCTTCGGGAAGTTCCGGGCAATGGCAAATGCATCGTCAAAACAGGCGGTGCCCTCCTTATCGCGCGTGTGCAGGGAGATATTCAGCCCCAGCTCCTCCGCAAGGGCAAAATGCTTCTCCAGCAAATCACGCTGGCGGGCATGGTAGACGGCTTCCTCCCATCCCTCGGGAGCATCCCAGAAATAATCCCGCCCGGCCTCACCGATGGCAACCTGCGGATGCCGGCGGCACAGGTCGGCCATGTATTCAAAATCCTCGTCACTCACATTTGTGACCTCCGACGGATGCGCAGCCAGGCAGGAGCTGATGAAATCCGGCATACGGCGGGCCAGCTCCAGCTGCGGCAGCCAGTCCTGCGGGTGAGTACCCTGTGATATGCAATGTCCCACACCCAGTGCCAGCGAATCCGTGCGGATCTGCTCAATATCGTCGTACTTCTCGTGCACCAGGTGGCAATGCGTATCAATAATCATGCGCACCGTATACACCAGCATCCCCGATTTGTCAAGGAGAACCTGCTAACTTACCAGTATTGCTGCATCAGGAACGATGGCCACGTTCCCCACATAAGATTAAATCCCAAGGCTCTGTGTTCCTGCTCCGAAAACGGTTCATCTTCAAAGCAAAATCTCTATCATTGGTTCCTCTGTATCTGGAGTATAGGTTCTGAGATTCCTGATTACTCATACAAGCTGCAAACTTTTCTTCAATAGACAGTGAATCAAACCACAGGATGTGTCTGCCTACAGCTTCGGCTAAACCGACAGGGACCGCATTTCCTATCTGTTTATAGATTGCAGACAAGTTGCCTGCAAACTTCCATGAATCAGGAAACATCTGTATACGCGCATACTCCTCAACTGAGAGAGGTCGGATTTCATCAGGATGACATAATTCTGTGGCAGGCATAGTAGGGCATGTTACCAATGTAGGAGAGGGCTTATCCCATGACAATCTCCTATAAAACCCAGTCTTTCCTCCCTGCAACTCGAAAGCTTTACCCATAGCCTCTTTTTGTAGTTCTTCCGGCAAATCCTTCCAATTCTGTCCGGCAGAAAGATATCGATAGAATTTTTTTCTTCTTTCAGGAATTACTCCCGCTGTACATGTTTGCAAGCCTTCTATAGCTTCCCTTAAACTCACCCACGATTTCAAGCCATTCGCTGCGTTTTCACTATGAGTCGGAGGCACAAGAGGCACTCGGTATCCTTCTCTAGAGCCAATTATAATAACTCTTTCCCTACGCTGAGGCACGCCATAATTGGCTGCATCATAAAGAGTAAAGCTATATGAAAAACCAATTTCTTCAATTTGTCCGAGCAAATAGGCTAATGCGGATCCCTTCTCTCCGGCATAGGGAGAATGACCGTCCGGAGGGGTATAAGATGCAGACAAGAGCCCCCTTACATTTTCAATGAGGAAATACTTAGGCTGCATCTCGCCTACTAATTCAATGAACTTCAGGAACACGTTACCGCGGTCATCATCCAATCCCCGTCTTTTTCCAGCGGTACTGAAAGCCTGGCATGGAGGGCCGCCACACAGCAGGAAAAGCTCGCCAGGATTCAAGCCGGCACGAGCTAACAAATCCTTTCCGCTATAATTTCTTATGTCATCTGAGACTAAAGGAAGCTGAGGCTTGTTGAGCCGAATTGTTTCACACATCGCTTTTTCAATCTCTACCGCAAGACGAATTGAAAAGCCGGCCTTCTCCAAACCATTATCCATCCCCATCGCTCCGGAAAACGTGGATATTGTTGGATAACACTGATTACTCTCCATCTGCATCCTATGCCTTTCCCGAATTGAAACGAACGATTTTGTCCCAATCTATGCTACCATCAGAAGCACAGAACAGATCAATGAATTCTTTTACGAATAAGTTGATTTTGTTACTATACTGCACATTAAACTCTTCGTTCCTCTCTTTTGCCTGCGTCGCCAGGGGCTCTATGAGCTCTGTATATAAATTCTGCTCTCCTGATATAAAAGCCCAGAACTCCTGTCCGCAGTATTTAAAATAATCCCCTTTATCAGGTGATTTGTCTTTACCATAGCAACAACCATTGACAGCCACAATGTTCATGTGATGCCTGCCGGTTCGCAATGTTTTCTTAGCAGACTTAAACTCTTCTACCAACCTTTTTATCTGGCTGCTATTACCCCAGTTAGGACCGGATTTAATTGACACTAAATAGTGACAATCACCTTTATCGAATTCCAAATCGATTCCCTTGGCGCTTGATTTCCCTCCGCCATATACCCGCTGGCACACATAAATCGCCAAACCTTCCAACCAATCTCCAAATATAGTCTCCTCACCTGAAGAAAGAAAAGCGTCCACAATGTTTCGAACAATTACATCGGCGGTTTCTACATTCTTTGCTCGAAACAAATATGGATTCTTGTGAGCTAAAACCTTTTTCAGTTTCAACTTATTCAGGTTCTCCAACCTTGCTTGATGGAAATCTCCAATACGTTCAACAACGTACAGCCGTATATCGTTAATAAGCGAAAGGTTCATCGAAAATTATCTTTAAGGTTTACATATAATCACGCGTCCACCAGCACCTCGCGGGCGCGGGTCGCACCGGAGGGTGGAGAAATGATGCCGTTCTTCTCCATCTGGTCCATAATCTTGGCAGCTCGACCGTAGCCGATACTGAAGCGGCGTTGCAGGAGGGAGGTACTGGCCTTGCGCTCAGTGACGACCAGCTGCACGCAGCGGGTGTAGAGTTCGGCATCCTCATCATTCATGTTCTTGGTGCCGATGCGGCCGCCGTTGTCAGCATTCGGGGAGCCTCCGTCGGCATTATCCATCTCTGCGGCCACACCCTGCTCAAACTTCTGCTTGGCGTGAGCAGCGCAGTGGGCAATGATCTTCGCGATTTCCGCATCGCTCACAAAGGCCCCCTGCACGCGAGTCATCTTGGTGATGCCGCCGGGCGGCAGGAAGAGGCTATCGCCCTTGCCCAGCAGATTCTCGGCACCAGCCGTATCCAGAATAATACGGGAATCCAGCGGGCTGGCCACGCGGAAAGCGATTCGGCTGGGAATATTGGCCTTGATGGTACCGGTCACCACATTGGCACGCGGGGTCTGCGTGGCAGCCACCAGGTGAATGCCGGCGGCGCGGGCCTTCTGGGTCAGACGCGCAATGTAGTTTTCAAGATCCTCCTTCACCACCATCATGAGGTCAGCCAGCTCATCGATGATAATGACCACATACGGCAGCTTGAGCGGGATGGGTTCCGGATCGTTGAAATCAAACTCATCCTGTTCCTCTTCCGGAAGCTCCAACTCATCCTCCGCCTGACGCTCAATCTCACTGGCCATGGCCTCGATAGCGGCATAATCGATGGGGGCAACCTCTTCCTCCTCGGGCTCGTCCATCGGGCCATCGTCCTCGCGGTTGTTGAAGTCCTCGAAATTGCGCACACCGACCTGGCTGAACAGGCGGTAGCGGCGCTCCATCTCATTCACCGCCCAGCGCAGGGCGCCAATAACGCGGCCGGGCTCCGTGACCACGGGGCAGATGAGGTGCGGCAGCTTGCGGTAAGGCTGCATTTCCACCACCTTGGGATCCACGAGGATAAGTTTGAGTTCCTCCGGGCGGAACTTGTAAAGCATGGAAAGAATCATGCTGTTGATGCACACGGACTTACCGGAACCGGTGGTACCGGCCACCAAGGTGTGCGGCATAGCCGCCAGATCGCCGATAACGGCATTGCCGTACACATCCTTACCCAAAGCCACAGGAATACGCAGCTTCGGATTATTGAAATTATCCGACTGCAGAAGCTCGCGCAGGTACACCGGGGATTTCTGCGCGTTCTCCAGCTCGATACCCACCGTATTCTTGCCCGGTATGGGAGCGAGGATATTGACAGACTTGGCACTGGTTGCCATCATGATGTCTCTGTCCAGCGTCGAAATCCGATTCACGCGCAGACCTCGGGGCGGGTAGAACTCATAACGGGTGATACTGGGACCTCGGGTAATATCACCGGGTGCCACGGTAATTTTGAAAGTGCCCAGCGTTTCGATGATACGCTGCTGCATCTCCATCATCTCATCCTGAGCGGCATCCGTCAGTTCCTGAGATACTGGTTCATACTTCAGCAAATCGTATGGCGGCAGGGGGTAATCCTCGTACTGCACGCGGGTATCCTCATTATCGCGCACCTGCGGACGCTGCGGGGTATTCACCTTTGGCTGGACAAAGGGACGCGGGGCCGGTTTCGGAGCAGGTCTGGAAGCAGGATTGGGCTCAGGTGCGGGGGCCGGCGTGCGGCTGCCCATGCGGCGCTCCACCTGCCCCTGCAGGCGGGGATTCACGGGAACCCGGCGAGACTGGGGCTGCGGGTCGGGGTCTGCATCGGCACCAGGTGCGTTACTCAGGGCAATCTTCTCCTCCACCGGGGCCATAAGGTCCAGCAGATTAGCACGATTGCTCGTGGGGGCATACTGGCGTCCCCGCCCGGTAGGCGGGCGCTGCGTACCCACACGCACAGCTTCCCGGCGGCGGCTCTCAGCCATCTGCTGTTCAAAAGACTGCACCGGGGGGTAATCCGGTTCCTCATAAGAGGATTCAGCGCGGCGTCCCTCCTGCGGAGAACGGGAGCGGCCGGGTAAAGGTGCGGGGTCGTCACCAAACAGCAGCTCACCATTATTCTGGCCGGCCGCGCGGCGTGCCTCGTATGCAGCCACGGCGGCATCGGCCTCTGCGGCGGCCTGAGCCGCAGCAGCCTCACGGGCCAGCTGTTCCTGGCGTTCGCGCAGCTTCTGCTCGCGCTCTGCGCGGCGGCGCTCACGCTTCTCTGCCCTGCTCCGGCACCAGCGGTACCACAATCCGGACACGTCATACCAGGCCTCCCGCCAGAACTGAATGAACGTAAACCGTGCAAAATATATCCAGGCCGTGGCATGCAGCAAAAGGAACAGCACGAGCGACCAGCGGGTGCCGATGAGCGGCTCCGTCACGCAGCAGCCATCCAGATACCCCAGCAGACCGCCCACCGAGTACAGCGTATGCGCCCGCTGCCAGCTGCTCAGAAACCATGGTTGCAATGCAAATATGGCCGAAGCGAAAATCACCAGGCAGATCATGGCCACCATCTGCAGCACATAAGGACGCCGGGGCCAGATGACCAGTCCGACAGAAAAGATGATGAGCAACGTCCAGGCATAAATGGAGGCCGCGCCCAGCATCCAGTTGCTCAGCCCGGCCAGATACAGGCCGGGCAGCCCCAGCCAGTTCGTGCAGGGGGCCTCCTCTGCCCTGGTGCCGCCGGTGGGATTCAGAAAATCCCAGCCCATCTCGCAGTGATTGTAGCTCAGCAGACTGGCAATGAGCACCAGAGCCACAAAAATAAGACATGAGCCCGTCACTCGTGTGGGCCATGTCTTCTCCTGCCGGGGCGGCATCTGGGGCTCTGTCTCGTACTCCATAGGTTCGCCCGCTTATCATACGCGCAAGCATGCGCGCCCGCAAGCGCAAAGTGCGTTCTATTTCGCAAATCCACTGGTTTTTTGCGATATTCCCCAATGATATTGCGGTCTGTTGAAAACTCAGCAGCATCCATGCAGCCCCCTCCAACTTCCGATCTATCGGGTTCTTCACTCATGCTTTGAAGCAGATGAGTCGTTGTTTCGTTCACACTCCTTCCCGTGTCCGCAGATAATCCCCACCGCCTGCAACCAGGAATAAATGGTGACCGACCCGACAAAGCGCATACCGCGGCGTTTCAAGTCACGCGACAGCGCATCCGAAACAAGCGAAGCAGTGCGCTGGTGCCAAGGTTCGTGAATTACCTTTCCACCGGCAAAGCCCCAGGCGTAATCAGCAAAGGTTCCGAACTCCGTCTGTATTTCCAGAAACACACGTGCATTCGTGATAGCAGCCTGAATCTTGTCTCGGTGACGGATAATGCCGGAATCCCGCATCAACAGCTCCACATCCTCCTCTCTGAAAGAAGCCACCTGCAGCGCATCAAATCCGGCAAACGCGGCGCGGAACGCCTCGCGTTTATTCAACACACACTCCCACGAAAGCCCCGCCACAAAACACTCCAGCAGCAGCATTTCAAAGAGGTAGGCATCATCCCGCGAGGGGCGCCCCCACTCCTCATCGTGGTATTTCACATAGAGCGGGTTCCCCTCATTCACCCAATGGCAGCGCTTCATTTGCCTAAAAAACCGGCGCAGGTTTTCTTCCTGCGCCGGGGTAATTACAACTGGTTAAAAGGAACTTCTTAGTGCTTCTTGCAGAAGTCCTCCAGGCGATCCAGTCCTTCCTTCAGCACGTCCAGGGAGGTGCAGTAGGAGATACGGATGGCATTATCGTTACCGAAGGCAATGCCGGGCACTGCGGCCACCTTGTAGCGATCGAGCAGCTTCTCGCAGAGGTCGAGGGAACCCATGCCGAGCTCCGTGGTATCCAGGAAGAAGTAGAAGGCGCCCTTGGGCTCCACCACCTTGATCTTGGGCATGGCAGCCAGGCGGCTGTACACATACTGGCGGCGGAAGTCGTACTCCTCGCGCAGGTCAGAGATGAAGCTCTGGTCACCGGTCAGGGCCTCGATAGCGCCGTACTGGCAGAAGGTCGTGGCGTTGGAAGCGGTGTGGTCCTGAATGAGCTTGATGTACTTGGCAATGTGAGCCGGGGCGGCGGAGTATCCGAGGCGCCAGCCGGTCATGGCATAGGCCTTGGAGAAGCCGTTGATGGTGATGGTGAGGTTGTAGATTTCCTCGCTCAGGGAAGCCATGGAAACGTGCTTGGTATCGCCGTATACCAGGTGCTCGTAGATTTCATCAGCAATGATAAGGATATCCTCGTCCACGGCAATCTGACCCAGAGCCAGCAGTTCTTCCTTGGTGTAGACGGTGCCGGTCGGGTTGTGCGGCGTGGTCAGGATAATCATCTTGGTGCGGGGAGACATGGCGTTCTCGAACTCCTGGGGAGTAATCTTCCAGCCGTTCTCAGCCTTGGTTTCCACAAACACCGGAGTGCCGCCGCAGAGCTCCACCATGGAGGGGTAGCTCACCCAGTAGGGGGAGGGGATAATCACTTCATCACCGGCAGAGATCGTGGCACGCAGAGCGGAGTACACAGCCGGCTTGGCGCCGCTGCACACGCAAATCTGGTCGATACCGTAATCCAGACCGTTATCGCGCTTGAGCTTGTCGGAGATAGCCTGGCGAAGCTGGGGCAGACCCACGGAGGGGGTGTACTTGGTAGCACCGTTGTTGAGAGCTTCGATAGCAGCCGTCTTGATGTTCTCGGGGGTATCCTTATCGGGCTCGCCGCCGGCCAGGCCGAACACCTGCTCGCCGCGGGCTTTCATCTCCTTAGCCTTGTTGGTCACAGCCAGAGTAAGGGAAGGAGACAGAGACTCAGCGCAATCTGAAATGAAATCCATCATTGTTGTATGAAGTTGTTGAAATTGGTACACAGTGCATGCGCTTCGGTACGCAGCGCACACCGCGGCTTATTGTACGCCTGCCCCTCCGCTTTGGCAAGGAAAATATATAAGGGTGACACGCTTTCTGTGCGTTCGGCCTTGCATTTCAGCAAAAGGGGCGTAGAATGAGGCGCAGTCATGTTGAGTATTCTGCAGAGCATCAGCGCCTGGTTATCCCGCTATACTTCCCCCTTTGTCATTGCTGCGGCAGCCGCTGCGTTTGTGATACCGGGGCTTTTCAGCTGGGTGCATGGCGATGTGCAGGCAATGGTGCTGGGCTTCATCATGCTCACCATGGGCATGACCCTGCGTCCGGCCGATTTCCGCATTCTGGCAGCGCAACCGCTGGATATTCTCATTGGCGCGGTGGCGCAGTTCAGCATCATGCCTCTGGTGGCATGGGGGCTGGTGCAGGGCTTTGACCTGCCGCGCGGCATTGCAGCAGGGCTCATCCTGGTGGGCTGCTGTCCCGGCGGTGTTTCCAGCAACATCATGAGCTTCCTCTGCAAGGGAGATGTGGCCTACTCCGTGGGCATGACCACAGTTTCCACCCTGCTCGCCCCTCTCATGACACCCCTGCTCATGCTCTGGCTCGCAGGCGAAAACATTGATGTAGATGCCGCCGGCATGTTCCGCAGCATCCTCTTTGTGACCATCCTGCCCGTGGCAATCGGTGCCTTCTGCAATGGCAAATGGGGCAAGCGCACCAGCTATGCCGAGGTCTGTAAAATCATGCCCGGACTCTCCGTCATCGGCCTGGCCTGCATTGTGGGCGGCGTGACTGCAGCCAAAAGCGGCAGCTTCTTCACCAGTGGCGCGCTCATCTTCCTCACTGTTTTCCTGCACAACGGGCTGGGTTACCTGCTCGGCTACGGCGTGGGCCGCGCCACCCGCATGAACCGACCCAAGCGCCGCACCCTCAGCATCGAGGTGGGCATGCAGAATGCCGGGTTGGCCACCGTGCTGGCAGGGCGCCACTTCCCCACCATGCCGGAAGCCGCAGTGGCCTCCGCCATCTGCTGCGTGTGGCACAGCATCTCCGGCACCCTCCTGGCCGGCATTTTCAACCTCATTGACCGCAGGCGCAAGCTCTGAACAGCTCCACCTCCCGCACAAACTCCTCCAGTGCATCCGGCCGGGTGCGGGTGGTTTCGATGGTAAGCATCGCCCCCGGAGCCAGGATGGAGGGGATGAATTGCCTCATATCCAGTACGCCTTTGCCCAGCTGCGTGTGGTCATCGATATGCAATGAGGCATCCATCATATCCGCCAGATGGTACATGGCAGGCTGCATGGCATTCATCTGATGCAGCATGCACATCTGCTCCAGCTGCATATAATTTGCTGCACAGAGGGCATGCGGAATATCCAGGCAGAAACCGCAGCCGACCTCCTGCAACACGTGTCTGATTTCCTCCACGGAAGCCCCGCGACATTTGAGAATCTTTCCTTCGTTGCGGGTGATACACGGCTTATTTTCAATCAACGCACGCGGTTCATTCAACGCAGCCAGCTGACGTGCCGTTTCCTCAATGCAGCCAAAGGTACCGCCGTGAAAAATAATATAGCGGGCCTCCATTTCATCCGCAAAGCGGCGCATTTCATCATATATCCGGCGATTTGCCACGGCGCAATCAGCCTTGGCCAGGTTAAAGCCATGCTTGAAATGAGCTGCGTGAATAACGCAGGGAATGCCCAGCGTCTTCCATCCGGGCAACGCATCTACAGTACCCGGCACCACATACAGTTCCAGATAATCAAACACACCGGCATCGTATAAACGTCGCGCCTCGTGCTGGCACGCGCCTGTATTAAGCGACCACAATTTCAAGCCTATCAGATATCCCGGCACCGCACTCATAAAAAGCTCAATTCATGCTAACGGAGCATCCGGCACCGTGGCCCCTGTCATGCGGTCATGCAGTTCAATGAGGTCAGATTGCATCTTGCGGCCTGTTACGTCCACCAGGCGGCAGACGGATTTTCCGCGACAAGCGGCTTCGTAGCGCTGAATCCAATCCTGCGACTGCGGTGAGGAAACCGACTCTGAATCCACCGGGCGGGGATACCCCGGCACGCCCACGCGGTAGGGCTTGGGGGTAAGGCGGGCGCGCCAGCACTGCTGGCGGGTGCAGAGCGATTCATACAGCGGGTCGGCATGCAGGATGCGGCATATCTGGTGCATGAGGTCCGAATCCGGTGCCAGCCCCCTGCCCGTCAGCATGACACGCCAGCCATTGTGCGTGCGGTACAGGCGGGCACCCAGCGACTCATCCGCCGCGCACAAATCGCGCAGCGTCTGGAGCAGCTTTTCCTCCGGCGTGGTTTTCCTGCCGAAAATTCCTTTCAGAGTATCCCCCGGCGAGAGCGGAAAATCATCCACATCCACAAAGCAGAGAGTGGTGCTGTTGAGCACCTGCACCCCGTAACGGTTGCGGGTGATGAGGTTATCGTCATCCACCTGTTCCAGCACAGGCTCCAGCAGCAGTGTGGAGTATTCCTCTTCTTTCAGCTCATCCAGCGCACGCAGGCGGGCGCGGTGTTCCTCCACTTCCTTCTCACTCACCCCGCTGCGGGCCGCAAACGCTGAGCGGATACGGAAGCGCTCTTCCAACCGCTCGCGGGCTTCGCTCATAGAGCTGTACGATATGCCTCGCAACTTCCACAGCGAACCATCGCTGCCACTACGTTTCCCGGTCACCCAGTAAGGAGGAATCTTCATGATGTGCATGATATTCACTTGTACAGGTAAGGTCAACAAAAAAACGCAAAATCAGCATGGCAGCATTGCGGCTTGCACATGCGGGGAAATGGTGGTATGCTGACCGCGTTATGTGGACAGGACGTTTTTCACAGCCTACGGCAGATTTGGTATTGGAGTACGGTGAATCCGTCTCCTACGACTGGAAACTTTATGAGCACGACATTGCAGGCTCCACGGCACACGCGAGAGCCCAGCTGAAAGCCGGCATGCTCACGCAGGAGGAGTTCGATGCCATTGCCAACGGCTTGCAGGAAATCCTGGCCGACATCAGGGCCGGCAACTTCAACTGGAGCATCAGACTTGAGGATGTTCACATGAACATCGAAAGCGAGCTGACCCGCCGCATCGGCTCGCCCGGCGCCAAGCTGCACACCGCCCGCTCCCGCAATGACCAGGTGGCCACCGATACCCGCCTGTACTGCCGCGCCCAGATTGACGAAACCCTGGAGCTGCTGAAGGATATGCAGCGAGCCCTGGTGCAGAAGGCTTCCCAGTATGCAAAGATTCGCATCCCCGGCTACACACACCTGCAGCGCGCCCAGCCGGTGACTATCGGTCACCATCTGCTGGCCTATGTGGAAATGCTGGAGCGTGATACCGCCCGCCTTTCGGATTGCCGCCGCCGCGTGAACGTGAGCCCGCTGGGCAGCGGTGCCATTGCCGGCAGCACCATCAACCTGGACCGCGAAGGCATCGCCGCCGAGCTGGGCTTCGATTCCGTGAGCGAGAACTCCATGGATGCCATCGCCGACCGCGACTACATCATGGAAACCCTCTTCGACCTCGCCCTCATCGGCACCCACCTTTCCCGCCTGAGCGAGGATCTGGTGCTGTGGAGCAGCGCCGAGTTCGGCTACTGCACGCTGAGTGATGCCCACACCACGGGATCCAGCCTCATGCCGCAGAAGAAGAACCCGGACGTGTGCGAGCTTACCCGCGGCAAGAGCGGCCGCCTGTACGGCAACCTGGTGAGCGTGATGGTGGCCGTGAAGGGACTTCCCCTCACCTACAACCGTGACCTTCAGGAAGATAAGGAACCTCTCTTCGATTCTTTCGAAACGGTGAGCCTCGCCCTGCGTGTGAATGCTGAGATGGTGGCCGCCATGCGAATCAATCCCGACCGCTGCGCCGCCGCAGTGAGCGACCCCCTGCTCCTCGCCACCGACCTGGCTGACTACCTGGTGCGCCGCGGCGTGCCTTTCCGCAAAGCGCATGAGCTCGTGGGCAAAGCCGTGGCTGTCTCCGTAGGCACCGGCACCCCGCTCAATGAGCTGAGTCTGGAGGAGTTCAAGGAAATCTCCCCGGAGTACGGCGAGGATGTGCACGAGGTATTCAGTCTGGACCGTGCCTTCTCCCTGCGCACCAACCCCGGTGCCCCGAGTGCCGATAACACCGCCCGCCGCATCGCCTACTGGCAAAACAAACTGGCCTGATGGCATCGACTTTCATCCATTTCAGCAGGCAGCATGCGTATACGTGTGCTGCCTGTTCTGGCATTCTGACGCCCACTCCTTTCTGTAATACAATTTTATACTTGCCTTTTCTCTGATTTACAGGCAATATATGGCCATCTCTGCTATCTACTCCTGATGAATACCAACATTTCCAAAATCGGACTTATTCAGACCTCCCCGCTTCCCGGAGATTTTTCCAACAATCTGCGAGCCATTGTGCAAGGATACCGTGAATGCCTTGACCACGGAGCCGAAGTCGTCATTGCGCCTGCTGCCTCCCTCTGCGGGCTCGAACCGCGGGACCTGGTGACCCGGCGCTCCTTCATCAGCCAGACGCGGGCGGCGCTGGAAACCCTCGCCGGCGAACTGGGAGATGCGCCCCTGCTGCTGGCCGCCTACACCCAGACCATCAGTGATGATGAGCTGTACGTCGGCATTGTCGGCGAAGACGATGATGACAGCGACCCTTGGATGGACAAGGAGCGCAGCGTGATTCTCACCCCCTATCTGCTGGAAAAGGACAGCGTCACAGAACTGGAAAACAACAGCACCGTGAACATCCGTGGCTCACAGTTCTACGCTGATACGAGCGACGAAGAATTGCTTCCGAACGATGCTTTTGATTTCATGGTGCGCCTGCCTGTCACTCCCTGGTATGTCGGCTCCGCCCGTGATGATGAGGAAACCCGCAAGTGGGAAGCGAGCATGGCCGGTGCGCACGTCATCTGCTGCCGTGCAGTCGGTTCCGCCGGCGGCAACATTTACGGCGGAGGATCCGCCATTTATTCCTCTGAGGGCAAGACTTTCGTGAGGCTGCCGTTCTTTGAAAGCGCAGCCAAGGTCATTGATATCACACGCGTGGGGCAGGCTCTGAGTCTGCCGGAGGCCGAAGAACTGCTGACCCAGGCGCTGGAACGCGGCATCCGCGACAATGTGCGCAACAACTGTTTCAGCGGGGTCTGCATCCCGCTGGATCACCCCCACTCCGCCCTGCTGGGCGCGCTCTGCGTGGAGGCCCTGGGCGCAGCCAATGTCTGCGGCATTTCGTTCAATCAGGAAAACGCTCTGGCAGAAAAGCTCGGCATCAACTGCTATGCACCCAAGCTGGATGCACTCGCAGAAGCGGCTACTGCTCTGCTCAATGGAGAAGAAACCAAAGCTCTGCAGGAGCGGCTTCGTACCGCCGTAGCAATTTCGCACGCAGAATCGCGCGGCATGATGCTCTGCAGCCCGCTGGGACGACGCGAAATCATGCTGGGCGAGTTCAGTCTGTACGGTCTGAGCGGCGGACACCTGGCCCCGCTGGGTAATTTGTACGATGTGGATATCTACCTGCTCAGTGAGCGATTCCGCGAACAACACAGTGACTTGTTCGGCTCGCTGACCGCACCGCAGACTGGTACCACCAACCGAATCATCCACGAGCTGGCTGATTTGAACACGCCTCCCTCCGCCCTGTTGCGCGAGGAAATGAGCTATCTGTTCAAAGAAAACGACGTGCGGCTGATTCAGCGTAAGCTGGTGGCCTCAGCCATCAAGCGTACCCAGCTTCCCATCATCCTGCATGTGGATGCACCCCTGGAGCAACTGCATTTTCCACTCTCGCACCGGCTCAACGATTAAAGAGCCCATACTGCAGGCAAACCCGGTAACTGACTTTATCGAGCAGGTTCTGCATCAAGTCACTAAACATTAGGTATAAGTTATTGAATCAGCATGGGGGTATGCAGCATCCACACGCTACATACCCCCATGAAAAGCAAAAACTTAACCAGATACACCTACGAGAACACGGATTTCCAGGGTTGGCGTGTGAGCATCCAGCGTTGCGGGCGCATCATCACCCGCTACTTTTCAGATTTGCAATACGGCTCGGAAGAAGAATCCAAGGCAGCCGCCGTGGAGTACCGCGACATGGTGTTCGCAAACATGAAACAGCACCGCGAGAACCTGGCGGAATACATGGACACCGAGCTGGAGCACGTGCAGCAGCTCCTTCGGGAGAAGAGCTCAGGACTCACTCATCATGGTCAATCTCGTGCAGCTTCTCGCGCTTAGAACGATGCGTTTTCGGCTGCTCCATCACCTGCGGAGCCAGCAGTGATTTCAGTTCCGCATTGTTAAAGAAATTCGCATTCTGCACACGGGCAAACTGGAGAGCAAGACGCTCCAGTTCATCCACCAGCGGTTGTTTCACTCCAGTCGTGTTGTCGATGTAGGTCCAGAGCTCTTTAGCATCCACCACCATCAGTTCATCCAGTTTCTGAAGACTGGCGCGCAGCTCACCCAACGCAGCAGGCACATCATCTGCCGCCTGCATTTTTGTCAGTGACGCTGTCTCCTGTTCCAACGCGGCCAGAAGCTGGTTGCACACCGCTGCCATGGGCTCAGCTTCGGCAGCATACAGCGCAGTGCCGGCCATGAGAATAGGAACAAGCATCTTGAACATGTCCGTATTTTAGGCTTTTCCGGCCCTGAATGTCAAGCAAAGAGCAATCGGAAATCCGAAAATATGCTTTTCTTCGTGACAAATTGAAGCATTTGCGCTAGGATAGACACACAGGGAACCACCTGTTTTTCCTATGTCCCAGTCCATTCTCATCGTAATTCCCGCCCGTTATGCGTCCACCCGCCTGCCCGGCAAGCCTCTTGTAAAAATTGCCGGAGTGGAAATGATTAAGCGCGTGGCCGACATTGCCGCATCCATCTGCCGCAAGAATGAAAACTGCAGCTATGTGGTTGCAACCGATGACCAGCGCATCGTCGACTACTGCCAGGGAGCAGACGTGCCCGTGGTGATGACAGCTGAAACCTGCCGCAGCGGCACGGAGCGCTGCTGGGATGCCGTGAGCCAGCAGGCCACCGCCCCGGATTTCATCGTGAACCTGCAGGGCGATAACCCGCTGTGCCCGCCCTGGGTGATTCAGCAGCTCATCGATGAATGGAAAGCCTGCCCGGCAGATGTGTTCACCCCCTGCATCCACCTGGACTGGGCGGAGTACGACCGCCTCGTGGAATCCAAGAAGACCACTCCGTACAGCGGAACCACCGTGCTGGTGGATAAGAACGGCTATGCACTCGCTTTCTCCAAGAGCACCATTCCCGCCATCCGCAAGCCGGAGAAGGCACGCGAAACCATGGAGAAAAGCCCGGTGCGCCGCCACGTGGGACTGTATGCCTACACCTATACCGCCCTTAAGAACTACTTTGAACTCCCCGAAGGCGACTACGAAAAGGGCTGCGTGGAAGGGCTGGAGCAGATGCGTTTCCTCTACAACGGACTGCGCGTCAAAATGGTGGAGGTAAACTACCGTGGTCGCAAGACCACCAGCGGAGTGGACTCTCCCGAGGACGTGGCTCGCGTGGAAGCCATCCTGGCCGAATACGGTGAGTACGAGCTTTAATTGCGCATGAGTCAGGTTCCTCAGCATATCGCCATCATCATGGATGGCAATGGCCGCTGGGCCAAGCAGAAAGGGATTCTCCGCGCCAAGGGGCACGAGGAAGGAGGGCGCTCCGTGCAGCGTGCGCTTGACCTCTGCCGCGAGCATGGGGTGAAATGGCTCACTCTCTACGCCTTCTCCACCGAAAACTGGGGACGCTCCGCTCTGGAGGTGAATGCCCTCATGCACCTTCTGGATAAATACCTGAAGGAACGCACCCCGGAGATGATGGAGAAGAACGTGCGTCTACATGCCATCGGCGAGCTGCACATGCTGCCCGAAAACTGCCGCCGCCAGCTGCAGACCAGCATTGATGCCACCAAGGACAATACCGGGGTTAACCTGGTGCTGGCGCTCTCCTACGGCTCGCGCCAGGAAATCACCGCTGCCGTGCGCAGCCTGGCCGAGCAGGTGAAGGCCGGCACCCTGCAGCCGGAGGACATCACGCCGGATTCCATTGCCGCCAACCTCTACACCGCCGGCATGCCGGATCCGGATTTACTCATCCGCACCAGCGGCGAGATGCGCATCTCCAATTACCTGCTCTGGCAGATCAGTTATGCCGAGATTTTCGTGACCGATGTGCTCTGGCCTGATTTCGGCCGCAAGGAATTTGAAGAGGCTCTCGCCGAATACGCCAGACGCGAGCGCCGATACGGCAAGCGCTGATTGGATTCTGCTTTCGATATCAAGCCTGTTTCCCTCATCGGAAACAGGCTTTTTCTTACCTCAGGCCAGCACCTGCAGCAGGCGGGTCACAGGCAGTCCGATAACATTATCAAGGTCGCCCTCAAAGCTCTCAATGATGAGCTCGCCGTGCTCCTGGATAGCATAAGCACCGGCCTTGTCGTACACGTGCACCAGACTCATATAGTGGCGGATGGCGGCTTCATCCAGCCGGCGGAAGGTAACATGGCTGATTTCGGCAAAATCGCGTCTCTCTCCGCCGGGCATAATGACAGCCACGGCCGTGCACACGCAATGGGTGCGCCCCTGCAGGCGCAAGAGCATGGCAACGGCTTCCGCCTCATCAGCGGGCTTGCCCAGCGGCTCACCCTCGATGAATACCAGCGTATCCGCCCCGATTACCGTATCCTGCGGGAACTCACGAGCCACGGCCTCAGCCTTGGCTCCGGCATTGGTGGCGCAGAGCAGCTCCGGCGAAAGCGACGCATCGTGCACTTCATCCGTATCGCGCACCTCCACGCGGAATTCCACCCCCTCGCGGGCAAGCAGCTTGCGGCGGCGGGGCGACTGGGAAGCCAGAATAATCATTTCTCCATGGGGGACATGCGGTCCAGCACGCGGCGGCGCACCTCGTCCGGCAGCTCGTGAATGCCCTGAATCGTGGTGCCCAGCAGTCGGGCAGCCTCCGCACGGCAAGCCTCGCGATCCTGCAGGGTCTCGAACTCCATGCCCACCAGGGCGCGGCCCACCTGTTCGCCGGAGTAGCGGTAATTGAAATAGCACAGGTGCGCATACTTACCCGTCACGCGCATGAACTCAGAGAACGCACCCGGGCGCTCCGGGAACTCTATCACGAAGAACACGGGGTGCGTCAGGCGTTCGCGGTCGTAGGAAATCATGCGGAAACGCACGTCATCGTGGTTTGTCACGTCGCGGGCTTTCAGTCCCTTTTCAGACAACGCGCGGTCAATCTCGGCAAACTGTTCATCCGTGGCCAGCACACCGAAGACCGGCAGCTGAATACCGCCCGCCACGCGGCCATACTGCACATCCGTGAGCTGCACGCCGGCAGGGATACTCTCCAGGTATTTGAGAATCTGCCCGCGCTTGGTTTCCATGGGAATCTGCAGAAAGCGCTCCTGCCGGTTGCTTTCCTGCACACCGGCGCGGCTGGCCACCACACCCATCTGGGTGAAATCCATATTGGCACCGGAAAGAACCACCAGGCACTTCTCTCCGGGCTTGATGTTGCCATTGCGCCAATCCTGCAGCAGGGCGGCCAGGCCCATGGCACCGGAGGGCTCCGTAATCACACGCAGCCCATTCCAAAGCGAGCGGATGGCCTTGCACACCTCCTCATTGGTGACAGTCACAAAACCATCCAGCAGTTCATTGCAAAGCTCGTAGGTAAGCTCACCGGCAGTGCGCACGGCAGTGCCATCGCAGAACACATCCACATACGGCAGCGTCTTGCGCTCCCCGCTCTCCACCGCCAGCTTCATGGAGGCCTGGTTCACCCCCTCCACGCCGATGCACTTGCAATCCGGCCAGAACTTCTTGAACCAGCAGGCACAGGCCGCAGCCAGCCCGCCACCGCCAATCTGAAGGTATACACGGTCAAACGGCCCCTGCCCGCTCATCACCACCTCATCAGCCAGCGTGCCCTGCCCGCCCATGGTAAACAGGTGGTCGTAGGGGTGCACGAAGGTGAGCTTGTTCTCATCTGCAAATTCATGCGCAGCGTGGGATGCGGCATCGTAAGAGTCGCCCACCAGCACAATCTCCACTTGCTCGCCACCGTGCATACGCACCGCGTTCTGCTTCACCACCGGAGTGGAGCGAGGCATGAAGATGTGGGCCTTGCAGCCCAGTCGCTTCGCCGCCAGAGCCACACCCTGGCCGTGGTTACCGGCGGAAGCCGCCACCACACCCTTGGCGCGCTGCTCCGGGGTGAGCTTGGCCATGCAGTTGTAGGCACCGCGCCACTTGTATGCCTTAATAGGCCCCAGATCCTCCCGCTTGGCAAAAACAGTTGCGCCTACCTCCGGCAGGCAGATTTCCTGCAGCGGCGTGGGACTCCCCACTGCATAGACGCGCTGGCGCGCCTGCAGTATCTCATCGAAAAGCTGGTCTTTCAGTGTGCTCATAGCCTTGTGCGCGGCATTGTACACCATACCCGACTCCCCGCGCAAGCGCGGAATGTGTAATCCAGATAATTTTCACGTCTATCCCTATGATTTCATAATCAATTAAACGAGTTGGAATAATTAGCCCCCAAAAAATTCCAATTATCTCGCAGTCAGGCGAAATTCTCTCCGTGCATCGGAAATTCTCTCACCCCGTATGGGGTGAAATCCTCTCGCAACACAGTTGCGAAATTCTCTCTATTTTTCGCAGAAAATAGATAACGCGTTGGATTAATTAACGACATCGCTGAAATCAAATCTAAATTTCTGGAGAAACGGTTGATAAATCGGAGCTTAGCGGAATGCAGATTTCAGAACGCAGAATAGGAAGTTCCGTCGCGGCTTCCGCCGCTCCCTGTAAAAAACGCACTGAGGTGAATCTCAGTGCGTTTTCGTTACCACGTGCCGACGGTAGTCGGCTCGCTATATGATTATTTTGCATTCTGCGTTTTGCATTTTATAAACTCCGATTTATCAATCAATTTGCTTGCTGGCGATGCTGAATATCCAGTTGCGGATTAATTATTCCAACGCGTAATCAATTGAATTATCAAAGCGATTTTCCGGCGCGCGCCGCATGGCCGGTTATTTGCCAGCTTCTCACACTAAGATGGAGCCTGCTTTCCGTGTGGAAAGCAGTTCCACCTCTCCGTATTTTGTTGAGTCATGTTCCCGGCTGTGTTATATCCCCCTTTGCGGCAAGTGCTGCTTCAATAATATGCCAACTACTCCGAATTATAAAAAATGGTTCACCCCGGCGGGCGAAGTCGTGGCTCCGGTTTCTCTTTCCTCGGCTCCTTTCCAGGCAGGAGAGGTTATCGCCCAGGGAGCGGGAAACCGGAATCAGAATCCACCGACAAACGCTGTGTCGGATGATGTTATCTTTGATATTGAAGTCCCTTTCGCTGAAAATGAAAAGGGGGAGCCTGTTTCCATCAAGGCTCGCATTGATGCTACCTTCAGTGTGGAGGATTGGGGCTATGTTACCGTGGATGGTGAGCGCATCATCAGCATGACCAGTGCGGACGAACCTGCCGGGCGCTTCGGCGGCCACGCCACCTGGTCCGCCCAGAAGGGCTCAGCCGAGGTATCCTCCGGCTCTCATCAGCTGGTGTTCCATTATGAAAACATCCACATGGAGGATGCAAACAACAACAAGATAGTCTGCGAGTATTCCTACCGCGTCGTGGCACTGGAGGCCGGCGGTGTGAAAGAACCGGATACCTGCGGCTGTGGAGGCTCCACGTGCTCCATCGAAGGCGGCCTGCCTGCTGCCCGCAGCGGCTCTGCCGTGGCGTCTTCCTCTGCCGGGTCGGATGTTTCCGCGTCTATTACGGCGGATTCCCTGTACTGGTCCTGCAATGCCGGGGCTCTGCGAGGCTTTGGCGCCATGCTCGGTGGCAAGCTGGTCATGCAGGCGAAGTCTCTTTCCGAAGCCCTGGCTTCCCCGGCGGCCTTGCTCTTCAATCACCCGCTGGCGGCCTTCCTGCAGGTGCCGGCGGAGGGTGTTCAACCCGGCTGCCGCCTGGAGATTCACCGCGGCAACCGCGTGATAGCTCTGCGCTATTATTCGGATGGCTCCATTTCACCGGTGGGCGTGGATTCTGCCGGTCTGGGCGTGGCTTCGCTGCTTCCCGCGGAGGAAGCGGATGAGGTGCCACCCTCTCTGCGCTGGCAGGATGCCTCCGGCGCGGCCTGGCGCTTCTCTCTGCTGGATGGTTCGCTGCTGTCATACACCAGTCCGGATGGCGTGCTTATCAGCGATGTGTCGGCTTATTTTTCCGTGAAGTATGCAGCTGGTGCTCTGCGCCAGGTCTGGAGCTACTGGGATGGCCTGGTCAATGTGGAGGATATTGCGGAAAACGGCTTCTCCCTGGCTCTGTATACCCCTGACCTCGTTTCGGGTTCGGATGCTGCTTCCGGCTTGTTCTCCCTGGTGGAGGATGCTGCGTTCTTCCGAAAATTTGCCTTTACCTGGGAATCCGGAACCCTGGCAGTGACGGAGTCTGCCCCGCAGCGCCAGGATGTGCGCACCGCCTGGCAGCAGTCAGAGTCCGGCGCGTGGAGCATAACCCGCGGCACAGGGGCCGAGACTGTGACGACCACACAGACCCGCACCGTGCTCGAACCGGCCTCTGCCGCCACAGGAGCGCTGGAGGTCTGGCAGCTGGTGACAGAGGTACGCCAGGGGGATTCTGTGGCTTCCTGCATTTGCGAGGTTTACCAGTCCACCCCTGTGGGTGAGCTGCTGCTTTCCCGTGTGGAGGATTATGGCCGCCCCACCGCCCGCACCACCTTGTTCGAATACGATGGCTGCGGCAATGAAATCCGGCGCACTGCCCCGGATGGTTCCATTGCCGAAAACTGCTACGATCAGCACGGCCGGCTTGTCAAATCGTATGAACCCTGGCGCGGCGGCGACTATACGCTGATTACGGATTATGCCTATGTGAACTCTTCCGCATCCCAGTTCAATGGCGATATCGCGCAGATTACCCGCAAGCTGCGCCCGGCCGGCGATGGGCTCATGACCACGCTTTCCGAGGAAACTCACACTTATTCCCAATCCGACGGTGTGAAACGTGAGGAAATCCGCACCACCGCCTCCGGTTCTGCCCACACTCACCTGGAAATCTCGGAGACCTGGACCGGCGAGGCCGCTGTCGCGCTCAACCGCGGGCGCATCCGCATGCACCAGAGGGTGGACGGCGTGCAGCAGTGGTATGATTACGCGCCTTCTTCCCTGTATGGCGCCATCTATACGATTACAGAAGAATCCCGCGTGGCAGGTGAGCCTGTTCCCGGGCAGAGTCGGCGCCGCGTGAGCTTCATCAATGCTGCCGGTAATACCGTGCGAGAGGAGGAATATGCCTTCCTGTCCGATGGCGAAACCTGGGCTCTGCTCTCCGGTGTCACCCACAGCTTCGATGCCCAGAACCACCTCGTAGGCTCGGTGCAGGATAATGGCCGCGCCTCCTCCCGCGAGGTGAATTGCAGCGGCAGCCCCATCTGGGAGCTGGATGCAGATGGAGTGCGCACCGATTACACTTACGATTCCGCCCGCAGGCTCTCCGAAGTTTCCCGCGCAGAAGTCCGCGATGGCGAAACGGTCATCACCCCGGAAACGATTACGGAATACGTGTACGATGCTGAGGGCCGTACGGTATCCACCATCACTCATACCGGTGCCATGCGAACTGCCCTCCATACGGCCTACGATGGCTCCGGCCGTGTCATCAGCTCCACGGATGCGCTGGGCCGCGTGACCACCACCACCTACAGCGCGGATGGGCTCACCACCACCGTGACCACCCCCGCCGGTGCCACGACAATCACGCAGCAGAACCCCGATGGCTCCACCGCCCGCATCCCCGGTACGGCGCAGCGCGAGGTGGAGTATTCCTACAGCGTGCATGATGCTTACATCTGCGAAACGCAGCAGCTGGCGGATGGCACCATCATTGCTCAGACCACCACCAATGGCTTTGGTGAAACCGTGGTGCAGGCTCAGCCCAATACCCTGGGCGGTTTCATCTGCTCCCGCAGCGAATACAATGAAAAAGGGCAGCTGGTGAAGACCTGGGCCGATACCGGTCTTGATACCACCCCGACTGCCGCCACGCTTTACGAGTATGATTCCATGGGCAATGTGGTGAAGCAGACGCTCGCTCTGGCAGAGGAGCCCTCGCCGGAGAACTCCCCCGTTACCGAAACAGCTTTCAGTGCGGAATCTCTGGAGGATGGCGTGTACAGCATCACCACCACCACGCGCTACAATGCCGCCGGCCAGCCGCTCACCAGTGTGCAGAAACAGCTTATCTCGCAGCTTTCGCCCACACTGGAGTCGAAATCCATTTTTGTTAGCGAGCGTGGCTTGACTTCCACTCAGTGGA
>CAZTAX010000008.1:0-26019 GCA_964611765.1 uncultured Akkermansia sp.
ACCACTCGCTATTGATATGTCGCCCGTTTCACGGGCTTTAGAGGTCGCTCGCCTGAGGCTCGCCAATTCCAATTTATTGGTTCATTCTGAGTTTTTAGATCCTCAAATTAAGATTTACGCCCGCGCCGTGACATGCGCTGTAAGCTCGCCAGTTGAACCAGCCTGCTTTCTCCGGAAAACTACGACTCAGAAAACCTGTTTATCGGAACAATTCTAAAAAAATACACTTTCATGCACAACTCTGCACTTGCGCTGGGTGGCGAAATCGTATACAATACCGCCGCGGCAGGAAATAGAACTCCCACCGCAGATACATAACAACGCAAGCCGCACAGAATCACGAAGATGATCAAGGTAGCAATCGTAGGATACGGGAATATCGGCAAGTACGCAGTGGATGCACTGCGCGCTGCGCCTGATATGGAATTGGTAGGCATTGTACGCCGCGCTGGCAGCGCCCCTGTACACGGAATCAAAACGGTGACAGATATCACCGGACTGGGCGAGGTGGATGTAGCCCTGCTGTGCACGCCGACCCGCAGTGTGGAGGCAACTGCCCTGCCCCTGCTGGCCAAGGGAATCAACACCGTGGACAGCTATGATATTCACGGCGGTATCGTTGATCTGCGACGTTCGCTCGGTGCGCAGGCCCGGGAGAACAAGGCAGTTTCCGTCATTTCTGCCGGCTGGGACCCCGGTTCGGACTCCGTGATGCGCACCATGATGCTGGCCATGGCCCCCAAAGGTATCACCTACACCAACTTCGGGCCCGGCATGAGCATGGGCCACAGCGTGGTAGCCCGCTCCAAGTCCGGGGTAAAGGATGCCCTCTCCCTCACCATCCCCACGGGTTCCGGAGTGCACCGCCGTATGGTCTATGTGCAGCTGGAGGAAGGAGCCGACTTTGCGGAAGTGGAGGCCGCCATCAAGTCCGATGATTACTTCTGCCACGATGAAACGCATGTAAAGCAAGTGCCGGACATTGATACACTCCGCGACATGGGGCACGGTGTTTATATGGAGCGCAAGGGTGTATCCGGCAGCACGCAGAACCAGATTTTCAAGTTCGAAATGCGCATCAACAACCCGGCTCTCACCGCCCAGGTGATGGTGGCCGCAGCCCGCGCCAGCATGCGCCTGGCCCCCGGTTGCTACACCCTGCCGGAAATCCCGCCCATGGATTTCTGCCCCGGCGACCGCGAGGCCCTCATCGCTCAGCTGGTGTAAATTCATACTCATCATTATTTCACCCGGGACAGGTCGCAGTCTGTCCCGGGTGTTCCATTATGCAGGAGAAGAAAGCCGGCATGTCAGATTTTATCTGATGCAAGCAGAGCGAAAGCGGGCGTATTGTCTTGCCAAAGGACGCGGAAGATGCTAAAGTGCTGAGGAATCCGCCCGATCCATGGAAAACATTCTGGAAATATCAAAACTCTGCATGCACTTCCCGGTGCGTGGTGGGGTGTTTGGTCGGCGGATCGGAACCCTCAAAGCAGTGGACGATGTTTCGCTGAGCATAGCACCGGGCGAAACCCTGGGGCTGGTGGGCGAAAGCGGATGCGGCAAGAGTACCATCGGCCGCTGTATCGTGCGCCTGCTGGAGCCCACCTCCGGCACCATCCGATTCATGCGTCACAATATCACCCACCGCGCGCAGTGGCGCTTGCGCAACATGCGCCGCAAAGTGCAGATGGTGTTCCAGGATCCTGCGGGCTCACTGAATCCGCGCATGACCGTGCGCCACATCATCTCCGAACCGCTGGAGATTCACGGATTGGGCTCCAGCGCCAGCCGTCGGCGCCGCGTGGCCGCCCTGCTGGATCTGGTCGGGCTTCCCTCCACCGCACTGGAGAAATTCCCGCACGAATTTTCCGGTGGGCAGCGCCAGCGTATCGGCATTGCCCGGGCACTGGCTATGGGCCCGAAACTGCTGGTACTGGATGAACCGGTGAGCGCATTGGATGTCTCGGTGCAGAGCCAGGTGCTCAACCTGCTGCTCAATCTGCAGCAGGAACTGAATCTTTCCTACCTTTTCATCTCGCATGACTTATCCGTAGTGCGCCACATTTCCGACCGCGTGGCAGTCATGTACATGGGTAAGATAGTGGAAATGGCAGATGCTGACCGGCTCTACGACCACCCCTGCCACGCCTACACCCGCGCCCTGCTCTCTGCCATCCCGATTCCGGATCCCACCATCAGACAACGCACCCCGATTCTGCCGGGGGATGTTCCCTCCCCCATCGACCCACCTCCCGGCAGCGCCTTCGGCCGCCGCATCAACCACCCGTACCTGGATGCCACCGTGGGCATGGATCTCACTCCGCGCGAGCTGGAGCCCGGCCACTGGGTAGCCCCGGATCCCTGCGCTGTCTCGCTCACCGATATGCAGAAACTCGGCCTGGATATTTACCAGTAAACAGCCGGAGGCAGGCGATGCGGCCTCCGCCGACCGCAACCAGCATCGGCCAGTTGGGCTGTGCGAGGATTTCCATATACTGCTGTCAGGCTTAGCTGTTGCAATGGCTGGAGAGCTGGGGTAGAATGCGGGGCATGAGCAGCATTCTCCGCATCGGAACCCGTGGTAGTGAACTTGCACTGGCGCAGACGCACCAGGCCATTGCCGCGCTGAAAGCAGCCAATCCCGGCCTGGAGTGCGAAATCAAGGTAATATCCACTGCGGGAGACCAGCGTACGGATATTCCGCTGCATCAGGTGAACGCTGCCACCAACACCGGCGACAAGGGGGTGTTCATCGCCGCGATTGAAGAAGCCCTGGCTGCCGGGGAAGTCGATTGCGCCGTACACAGTCTCAAGGATATGCCCGGCGTGCTGGATGCGCGCTTTGCTCTGGCGGCAGTGCTGCCGCGCGAGGAGATTCAGGATGTGCTGGTCATGAAGACAGATGCGGATGAACAGCATCTGGTCATCGCCACAGGCAGCGTGCGCCGCAGTCACCTGGTGCATACCTACTGGAACGGCAGCGCCCGCACCGTGCCGGTACGCGGCAATGTGGCCACCCGACTGCGCAAATTGGTGGAAAAGCCGGAGGTTTCGGCCACCCTGCTGGCCCGCGCCGGGCTCAACCGCCTGGGCTACCCAAGTGACACGTTCGAAGTGAACGGCACCCCGGTGCGAGTGGTAGGGCTACCCGTGGAAGCTTTCCCCCCTGCACTCGGTCAGGGAGCCATTGCTCTGGAATGCCGCAAGGATGATACCGCCGTGCTCGCCATGGTAAGCCAGGTGAACCACGAGGATACATTCCGCTGCATTTCCTGCGAGCGCGCTTTCCTGAACCTTCTTCAGGCAGATTGCTCCGTGCCGGTGGGCGGCTATGCCGGAATCAACGCCGACGGCAGCCTGACTCTGCATGTGGTACACTATGCGGATGCCACTCATTTTACCCGACTGAGCGAAACCGGCACCGAACCCGAAGCCGTGGCAACGGCTCTGCATGAGAACCTGTTACAATCCACAAAATAGAGTCAGCGCAATACAAAAAGCTTGACAGAACGATAACCTGTGTATAAAATGCGCGCGTACGAGTTCCGGTCTGTTATGAGATTGGGGCGGGTCTGGGGCCCGCTCTTTTTTTGTACACGGTAACAAACAAAAAAAATCACCCCACAACAAGATAAGAAAATGGCCACCAACGATATCTCCGCCCTGATTGATTTCTACGTTCGCGAAAAGGATCTGACCCGCGAGCGAGTCATCCAGGCCCTCGAAGCCTCTTTCATCACCGCCTACTCCAAAATGGTGCCCGGAGCCGACCGCATCAACAACATCCGCGCCGTCGTGAACCCGCAGAAAGGCACGGTCAAAATCAAGGCCGATATGATTGTGGTGGAAGATGAACAGCTGACGGATGCCTTCAATGAAGTGAAACTCTCCGTGGCTCAGGCCGCCGGGGCCAGGAAGGGTAAGGAATACCTGCCCGGTGACACCATCAGCGTGAACATCACCCCGAAAGATTTCGGTCGCATCGCCGTGCAGACCGCCCGCCAGACCATGCAGCAGCGCATCCGCAAGGCTGAGCAGGAAATGCTCGCCGAGGCCTTCCGCGATCGCGCCGGCGAAGTGGTGACCGGCACCGTGAAGCGCTATGACAAGGGCGACGTCATCGTGGAGGTGGAGAAATACGAAGGTCTGGTACCCCAGCGCCAGCGCATCCCCGGCGAGGAATACAACAACGGCGACCGCATGCGCTTCTACGTGGTGGAGGTGCGCGATGGTGTGCGCGGCAGCGAACTCATCCTCTCCCGCAGCCATCCCAACCTGGTGCGCCGCCTCTTTGAGAACGAGGTGCAGGAAATTGCCGATAACACCGTGGAGATTCTCACCATTGTGCGCGAAGCCGGCTACCGCACCAAGATGGTGGTGCGCAGCAACGACCCGAACGTGGACCCCATCGGCGCCTGCGTGGGCATGCGCGGAGCTCGCGTGAAGAACGTGGTGAACGAACTCAACCACGAGAAAGTGGACATTCTTGAATACACCGATGACAAGGCCGCCATCGTAACTGAATCTCTGGCTCCCATCGAACCGCTGAAAGTGACAGTAGACAAGGCCGCCCGCGTGGTGACCGTTCTGGTGGCAGACGACAAAGCCGCAGCCAAGGCCAAGGGGCGCAAGGGGCAGAACGTGCGCATGACCGCCCGTCTTATCTCCGGCCCGGAGGCATGGGATGTGCGCGTGGAAGCATACGATGAGAAGGCTCAGGCAAAGGCCCTGGCCAACGAAGGCGCCAGCGAACTGGCCATGACCCTGGGTATCTCCAACTCCATGGCAGCCGCTATGGTGACAGCCGGTTTCACCACGGTAGAGGTCATCAACAGCGCAGACGAAAACGACCTGGTGGAAGCCCTCGGTATCTCCGAGGATGAAGCCCGGGATATCCTGAACAAGGCCAAGGCCAGCATCTGAACCACCCCGACTAACTCCTGTTAACAAGATTTTTATCACACATGGCAAATAAAGACGAAAAGAAAGCTCCCGTGCTCGACCTGATCGGGGGCAGCAAGAAGAAGAAGGGGACAGCCCCGAAAGAGGCACCGGCCAAAGCCCCGGCCCCCGCAGGCAGGGAAAGCGCTCCGAAGAAGGAGGCGCTGGATCTGCTCTCCCCGCGCAAGCCGGCCCGCAAGGCCCCGGCTCCTGCGCCTGCCGCCAAGCCGGCAGCCCCGGCTCCTGCACCCAAACCCGCAGCAGCCCCCACCCCCAAGCCGGCTCCGGCTCCTGAGCCCGCAGCAGCCCCTGCTGCCGCTGACGACGCAGGCAAGATTATGAACATCAAGGCTCCCATCTCCGTGGCAGACCTGGCCACGCTGATGAACATGAAACCTTTCAAGCTGATTGCCGAACTGCTGCCCATGGGCGTATTCGCCAATCCGAGCACCACGCTGGACAGCGACCAGGTGGCCGCCCTCTGTGAGAAGCACGGCTTCACCTACGAACGCGTGCGCCGCGAAAAAGGCGCCGGCGTGAAAGCGCCCGTGGAGGAAATCAAGGAACCAGAGGCTGTGGCCGTGGAGGAAGAACCGGAGGATTCCCTGAAGCTGCGCACCCCCATCATCACCGTGATGGGCCACGTAGACCACGGCAAGACCTCCCTGCTCGACTACATCCGCCGCACCAAGGTGACCGCCGGTGAGGCCGGCGGCATTACCCAGCACATCGGTGCCTACACCGTAAACCACGCCGGCAACACCCTCACTTTCATCGATACCCCCGGCCACGCCATCTTTACCGAGATGCGCGCCCGCGGCGCCGATGTGACGGATATTGTGGTGCTGGTGGTTGCTGCGAACGACGGTATCATGCCGCAAACGAAGGAAGCCATCATGCACGCCAAGGCTGCCGGCAAAACCATCATCGTGGCGGTGAACAAGTGCGACCTGCCCGCAGCCGACCCCATGCGCGTGCGCACTCAGCTCATGGAAAATGATCTCATGCCCACCGATTTCGGCGGAGAGATTGAGTGTGTGGACGTCTCCGCTCACACCGGCGCCGGCATGGATGACCTGCTTGACCTGCTCTGCCTGCAAGCCGAAGTGCTGGAACTGAAAGCCAACCCCAAGGCAAACTGCCGCGCCTCCATCATCGAGGCCCGCATGGAACAGGGCAAGGGCAGCTCCGCCACCGTCATTGTGCAGAGCGGCACCCTGAAGGTCGGCATGCCCTTCATCTGCGGCCCCTACTCCGGCAAAGTGAAGACCATGCTGGATGACAAGGGTCAGCGCATCAAGAAAGCCACCCCCGGCATGCCCGCTGAAGTTTCCGGTTTCCTGGAAACCCCGAATGTGGGCGATGAGCTGGTGGAAATGGAGAACGACCGAGCTGCCCGCCGCCTGTCCGACGAGCGCCTGGAGGAACTGCGCCAGCAGCGTCTGACCGCCCCCCGCCGCTCCCGCATGGAAGACATTCTGGCCATGATGGGTGACGGTGCCCAGAAGGCCGTGTTGAAACTCTACCTGAAGGGCGACGTGCAAGGCTCTGTGGAGGCTATCAAGAAGGCCATCATGGACATCGAGAGCGAGAAGGTTGAATGCCAGTTCATCGGGGCAGCCGCCGGTCCGATTTCCGAGAGCGACGTGCTGCTTGCCTCCTCATCTGATGCCGTTATCCTGGGCTTCAACGTGAAGGTGGAAAGCAACGCGGTGAAGGCCGTGAAACGCGAAGGCGTGCAGGTGAAGATTTTCTCCATCGTGTATGAGCTCATTGACCAGGTGAAAGATGCCATGCTTGGTCTGCTGGAGCCCGAAACCCGCGAAACCGTGCTCGGCCACGCCGAAATCAAGCAGGTATTCAAGCTCAACAAGGGCAAGGCTGCCGGTTCCTATGTATCCGACGGCAAGATGCTCCGCACGGCCGAGGCCCGCGTGCTGCGCGACGGCCAGGTGGTGTTCGACGGCAAAATGTCCACCTTGCGCCGCTTCCAGGACGAAGTGGAGGAAGTCAAGGCCGGTCTGGAGTGCGGTATCCGCCTGGCAGACTACAACGACTACGAGGAGGGCGACGTCATCGAATGCTACTCCCTGGAGAAAATCAAACAGACATTGTAAGGAAACATGGCTACGCGACGTCTTGACAAAGTGAACGAGTTGATGAAGCGGGAAATCGGCACCTTCATTCAGAAGGAATTCGAATGGCCCGGAACCATCGTCTCAATCCTGGATGTCGAGATTACGGAAGACCTCAAGGAAGGCCGCGTGTGGGTTGGCGTGGTAGGCCGTATGGCCCCTGCCCAGGTTATCGAGAAGCTCAGCCGCAAACGCGGCGAGATTCAGCGAGCGGTAAGCAAGCGGGTGGTGCTGCGCAACACCCCGAAGCTCACCTTCAAGCACGATAACTCCGCCCAGCGTGGCGTGGATCTGGTGAATCTTCTGGACGACATTGAGCAGAACCTGCCCAAGGCTCCTCCCCTGCCGGAAGGCGAGTTCGACCCGGAAATCTGATTCACCTAATTCCCCGAATGGCCGGCAGACTCACTATCAGACGCGTAGGCAATTTCCTCCCGAGCATGTGTCTGGCAGGAGTACTGCTGGTCGTAGCAATTATCACCTGGCTTTGCACAGTCGGCCTGCCCGACTGTGCATTGCGCTATCTTGAGCAGGAGGCCGCCAAAGCCGGAGTGCAGCTTACCATTGATAAAATCCGGCTTTCCCCAAGCTCCGGCATGGCCGCCAAGGCGGAGGACGTGGTGATCACCCTGCCTCAGGAGGATGCGCCCCCTGCCACGCTGAGCATCCGCAAAGCGCAGGTAGCCTTCAGCATTGCCCGCATGCTTACCGGGCAGTTCCGGCCGCACAATATCCGCGTGGTGGACGGTGCGCTTTCCCTGCCGCTGAGTGAGCAGGAAGAGGACAAACTGGAACTCCACGGCATTGACTTATATACAGTATTCCTGGCAAACGGCAAAGGAATTGTCTCCACACTCAAAGCCAATCTTCACCACGCAGCACTGGAAACAAAGCTGGTTTTGACAGACACGGAAGCCGCTCTTCAATTGCTCCAGCCGGCGGAAAAAGATTCAACCGAAGCAACTCAAAGCCCGGCTGAATTGCTGGCTGACGTCCGTTCCCGGCTTGCGGAGGTGAAAACACAACTGGCTCTGCAGCATTGGGATAACGCAGTGCATCCGCACCTCCGGCTCAACATCATCCAGGAAAAAACGTGGAAAATCGAATTGGCTGCCGACATTCCGAATTACGAATGGAAGCAATTTCACTTCCGGGACGCCAGACTCTCCGCCTCAATTGAGAACCGGGTCATCACGATCGAGCACCTGAGTTTCAAAACAGTGGACCCGGACACCTCGGTCACGCTCCAGGCCGGCTATGACTGGGTGGCCGGAGACCTGGAATTCTCAGCAAAAAGTACAGCGCCGATTCTGAAAATTGTCCGTGCTCAACTTGATCTTCCGGAGCATGCCATCCTGAACAAAATACAGGCAGCACCGGAAAACACCCCGACGCTGGAACTCAGCGGCAGCGCCAATCTCGCAGAGAACTACGCGCTGAACAAAATCAGCATGCGGGGCAAATTGGAGCACCGGGAACTGATGCTGGGCAACACCCCTGTGAATCATTTGCTGGTGTCGTTCTACATGCTCGACGGGCGTTTCAATCTTGATACCGTCAGACTGACCCTGAACGACGGCTACATTTCAGCCACCGCCGGCATGGGAAATGGCAAGGGGCATGCCGAGCTGGATATCTCCCTGCCGGACGAGGTTATGCTGGCTCTGGCCCGGGATTTCAGCGACAATGATGCACTGACCCTGCCGGAAGGACTCATCTTTGAAGAAAACCTGGTCATCCGCATCAAGGGCGACATGCAGGTTCCCCTGTTTGAACCGGGCAAGACCCACCTGGAAGACCTGATTCCCACGCTGCACAGCTGCAGTGTGCAGTTCAACACCGGCAAGACCCATTTTGCCGGCGCGATAGTAGATGCCCCCGCCCTATCCCTGCAGGCGGAAGGCATTGACTACGCCGGCGCCGATATCAAGGTGGCCGGCATCAAGCTGGATGCCAAACTGGGCGATGCCGACCACCGGGAGCAGAATGCCGCCGCCGCCGACCTGCTGGTGAATATCAAACTGGACAGTCTGGAACTGCGGGAGGATCTCTCCCGGCTCGGTATTCAACAGGCAGATCTGCGTGTCAGTGCCACTTCTGCCCGGTCCGGGGATACCAGGCTGCAGAAGCTCCACACCACAAGCGGCCTCAACAAGCTGGAGGTTAACCTGGATGATGTAGTCGGCAGTCTTCGTTCATCTGCGATTTCTGCGAAACTGTATGCAGAATCCTTTACGCACGCTGACACGACTGCAAACGGCATCTATCTGGACCTTTCCATTCCCAAAGGGCTGTACCTGGCGGATGCCTGGAAGAACATGCAGAAGGATACCGACCTGAAGGCAGAGGTGTTTGAAATCCTTGGTAAAAACGAATTCCGGGCAAGCAATACCAAGTTCATTCTCCGACACATTGCTGAAAACACCATTTCGCTTGATTTCCGCAGCAAGGTGGGAGAAGAAGATGTCACTCTCCACGGAACAGCAGCCCTGCTGGACAACAAGCTGGTCAAGTTTGACTCGATCAATCTCCACTTGCCCGCAGCCGCATTCAAACCGCTTCTGGGCGGTGAACCACTGGCAGAGCTCAAACTCCCCGGACACGTTGACGCCCAGGGGGATGCTCTCATTGATACGGAAAGCGGGGCTCTCCTCAACAGCCACTTTCAGGTGCATATACCGGAGCTGGTTCGAGTCTGCCAAAATGTGCATGTGCACAAAGGCATGGAAATTCCGCTTGCGCTGGACGTGAAAGGAGAGTTCACCACGGCTGCAGATGGCAGCATGAGTTATGCTGCGGACGTGCAAGCTGTCCACAAGGCGGGCGAGCTCAACGTGCATGTGTCCGGCGACCCGCTGAAGGAATGCCGCATCACCGGATCCAACACCATCACGGTAGATGTGATCAACGCGCTTATCGACAATGCGGATGCCCACTGGATTATGCGCGATTTCCGCTGCACCCCGGGGCTGACGCGCAACGTTATCAACAACATCGATACCACCATCCGCTACGACAAGGGGGTGTACGTGCATGCGCTGTGCGATGCCGAACTGTACGACATGGATTTCCAGCTCGGAGCTCTGCGTGATGTGGAAGATGCCGAGGGCAACCCCACCGGCGAGGAATACCTGCGCACCGATCTGGGCAACGATCCGTACACCCGTGTTAAAGTGGGTAAATGCGGCGTGGATGTACTGGTACGCCTGGATTGCGTGGATGAACAGGGCAACGCCCTGCCCGACCGCACTGATATTCACCTGAACAATCCGGATCTGCTATACGACAACAAGCCCTGGCTCAAACGCATGGGCTACAAGACAGGTGCGGCCACCAGCCGGATTACCGGCGAGGCAATCCGATTCGATATCGAAGCCTGCACCATCTCCCTGCATAAGCTGAAAGGCACCTGCTATCCGGCCTACTCCATCGGCATGTATTATGCCCCCCTGCAGCACTTCCTGGCCGATGTTGACCTGCGCGACCCGGCCCGCATCGAAACGGATTACTGTATTTTCCCCATTTCCCGCAGCTGCAAAGTACCCATGCAGGGGCTCATCCACGCGGAAGCTGATAAAAACGCGGGCTTCAAATTTCTGGGCACCACCATCCCGCTTCAAAATTTCAGCGGTTTCATCAACATCAGCGATGTGGATGTATACCTCGACCGCATGAATGCCCAGTGCTGGGGAGGCTCCATGAACGGCGCACTGCGCATCGGATTCGCCGGTGAACACACCACGCTGGACGGCTACTTTGTGGCCAGCAACATGAATCTGAAGGATATCGTTGCCTCTTACGGTGAGAAGTTTACCCCCGCTACCTGCAACGGCTACATCCGATTCCAGGCCGCAGAACCCACGCTCGAAGCCGTGCGGGCCTACGGTCAGGTACACCTGACAGATGGCGACCTGATGCAGATTGGTCTTTTCCGCCCCATCGGCGCCCTGCTGGCAGACATGCCAGGTAACCTGGCGAAGCTGCAGGAAAGCGTTCATCTGAAGAAAGAGGAAGCTCCTCCCTCCTGGGCAGACGAGGTCATCCGGGCCGTGTTCGACACCGGCAGCAACGCCATTGACTCAGTGCAGGACTCTGCCTACAAGGTTCCCTTTGCCAATCATTTCCTGCGCTACGGTATCGATGAGGCTTCTGCGAAATTCGATATCAACAACGGGCACCTCATTTCCCGTGATATGCGAGCCAGGGGCTACAATCTGGATGTGGGTATGCAGCTGGATATCAACCTGGACGGGCTCACCCTCACCGGCGACCTCTGGCCCCGGATATCCAGCGTGCCGACCATGCTGATTTCGCCCATAACCATCCTCTCCAACTTCCTCATTGATATCAATCTGTACGGTGATTTACTCTCGCCGCAGTGGGAATTCGGGCTTAGCAAAAAACTGAAACGGGAGGATAACAGTCTGAGTCCGGAACCTCAGAAAAAATAACGATGGAACTCGTGGCGCAGCTATCCGGAATCATCCTCTCCGCGCTGCACATAGCAGGTGTGGGGCTGTCCATCCACGCGCTGTTCCGCCCACACTCGCCCCAGGGCACTATAGCCTGGATGCTGGGGTTGCTCCTGCTTCCGCTTGTCACCATTCCCTTGTACCTGATTCTGGGAGCCGCCCGAATCCACCGCCACACCACCAGCCGGCATGACCGCGACAGCATT
This sequence comes from uncultured Akkermansia sp., assembly GCA_964611765.1. Taxonomy (GTDB): domain Bacteria; phylum Verrucomicrobiota; class Verrucomicrobiia; order Verrucomicrobiales; family Akkermansiaceae; genus Akkermansia. The sequence continues at coordinate 11,758 of CAZTAX010000008.1, forward strand.
CAGGCCTTTCTGAAAGCTCATGGGGCATGGTCCGGCAGTGACTCCGGAATCAGCCGCACCCTTTGCCGCTGCTCCGGTTTTGCAGTCTGCACCGGTAACCACGTGCGAATCCTGCAGGATGGGAATGATACCTACCTCGACATGCTGCAAGCCGTCCGGCAAGCCAGGCGTTCCATTCTGGTGGAGTTCTTCATCATCCGCAATGACCGCGTAGGAACCACCCTGCGGAAAGTGCTGGAAGAACGAGCTCTTGCCGGGGTGCAGGTGTATGTTATATACGATGAAGTGGGATCCCACAAATTGCCGGCAGGTTACCTGCGGAGTCTGCGCAAGGCCGGAGTTCATACCAGTTCAGTAAACGGCCGCAGATTCTGGCTCAGTTCCATTCTGCGGCTCAACTACCGGAACCATCGCAAGCTGGTCGTCATCGACAGTGAACTCGCCTACCTCGGCAGCCTGAATGTGGGGCTTGAATACACGCAAGGCAAGGGCCGCGCATACTGGAGGGACACCTTTGTGAGCCTGCAAGGACCGATTGTCTGCCAGTGTCTCCTCAGTTTTGCAGATGACTGGAAACGCGCCACCGGGCAGAACATCACGCATCTCTCCATCCCCCAACCCGCAGCGGGAGAACACAGCTGCCAGCTCATCCCCAGCGGCCCGGAAGACGGGCCTGTAAACCGCTGGCAACTCACCCTGGTGGAAATGGCCGCCGCCGCCCGCAAACGGCTCTGGCTGGCTTCCCCATACTTCGTGCCGACAGAAGCTGTCAAGGTGGCACTTTGCGCAGCAGCACTCCGGGGGGTGGATGTGCATATCCTGGTACCCCGGCGGGGTGACAACACCGCAGCAGGACTGGCCATGCTCACTTTCATTCCCCCGCTGCTGGCAGCCGGGGTACGCATGATGGCCTACACCCCGGGCTTTCTGCATGAGAAAGTCTGCGTAGCGGATTTCTCCACATGCAGCATAGGCACCGCGAACCTGGACGAGCGCTCCCTGTGCCTGAACTTCGAACTCACCCTGCTCATGAATGATGCCGCTGCCACCAGAATGGTTGCAGACATGCTCCGGCAGGATATGGAAAAGGCCGTTACCCTGTCACCTGCAGACTGGTACAAAGCCCCGTGGATCATCCGGCTGCTGGCCCACTGCTGCAAATTACTTGCCCCTGCCCTGTAATCTGTTTTTTTCTGCTGTACATGAAACGGCAAAAGCATTAAAATGGCGGGCAAGTATGAAAAAATCCCAGGTAGCACTATTTGCACTCTGCGTGCTTGCCGGCAGCGTGGCCACCGCAGAAGTCAAATTCCCATGGAAAGCCCCGGGCAAAGCCAGCATTGAATGCAGTGAAACAAGTGCCACACTGAGTAACCGCATGTTCTCTGCCTCATTCCGCAAAGCGGGCAAAGGTGTGGTTTTCAGCGGCATGAAGATGTCCAACGGCAAATCCGTAGCACAAAGCGGCACCAATCTCTTCACCATCACCTTGGAAGATGGCACCACCTACACCTCCAAAGACCTCCAGAGTTCTGCCCTGACGGAAATCAGACTCAAAGCGGATAAAGAGCATCCTCAGCTTGCCCGGCGCATTCCCGGTGTTGCTGTCAGCGCGACATTCACAACCCCGGATAAAGCACTGGAAATCAAATGGAAAGCCATCCTCCGCAATAACTCCCACTACCTCCGCCAGGAACTGGAAGTCACCGCGGCTCGCGATACAAAGTTCAGTAAACTGACCCCCGTGCAGTACAATCTGCAGGGGGGTGGAACCCCTGTGGTATCCGGCAATACGACACACGGTAAAGTCGTTATCAATGATATGCTGTTCTGTGGTCTGGAAACACCCATGGGTGTCATGACGGCCCCGGGTGGCAGCGCCGATACAGCAAGCGGCTGGGATGCGGAAAGATGGTCGGCGAATGCCTTTGCCCCCGTCTTCAATGTTCCGGCGGCCATGAGTTCTGCCTACGGCAATGCCTACGCGAAAAAAGACGGTCCCGTTGTGCTGGGGCTCATGTCCGCTGAAGGACCGGTGACTTTCTCCGGAAAAGGCGACTGCGACATCAAAATTTCCGGAGGGCTGAACGTTGTGGCCGTTCAGCTTTTTCCGGAAGGTAGTGAGAATGCTGCGGGCGAAGACGTACACAAAGCAACCGCCGGTTCTGCCTACAAAGTCACCGTCCCCGAACCTGGCACCTATACCCTCAAAATCTGGGTTGACACCAGAAAAGAAGGTATCGATGGCGATGGCAGGATAAGCTATTCACTTCCCCTTCAGAAAAGTGAGAACGATGAAGCCACAGGGGGAGACTCTTCTCTGGTGCAGGGAGAATGGGTGCGCAACACAACCCTGCAACGGGGGCAGAGCTGGAAGGTTTCCTCCGTGCTGGGATTCTTTGCACCTAAACAGCAGCGCCGATCCTTCCTGGCCTATATCGAGCGCGAACGTGCTGTTGCCTACCGCCCTTTCATTCACTACAACGACTGGTACGAAATCGGCATCACCATCAACAACAACCAGGACCCCCTCCGCCGCAATTCTGAAAAGTGGCAACTCAACATGCTCGAGACCTGGAGACGCGAAATGATTCAGAAGCGCAAGACTCCCATTGACTGCTTCGTGATTGACGACGGTTGGGATGACTTCAACAGTCTCTGGGATTTCCACGCCGGCTTCCCCAACGGCTTCTCCCGCATTGACAAAGCTCTGCGCGGTATGAAGAGCGGCCTGGGCACCTGGCTCGGCCCGGTGGGTGGCTACGGCGCCGCCAAGAGCATGCGCCTGGGCCACTGGAACAAAAAACACCCCAAAAACCAGATTGGCAATTTCCAGCTTTCCAACAAGGAATACTTCGATGCTTTTGTGGGTCGCTGCTCCCAGATGGTGCGGGATTATGAGATGCGGTACTTCAAGTTCGATGGCATTTCCACCCATTTTCACTCCAAGGGGCCGGGCAATCTGGAGGATGCCGAGGGTATCATCCGTGTGCTCACGGCACTGCGCGAGGCCAGGAATGATATTTACCTGAACACCACAGTGGGAACCTGGGCCAGCCCGTTCTGGTTCTGCTACTCCGACTGCGTGTGGCGCCAGGAAAATGACTTCGGGCAGGAAGGCAGCGCCGGTGATGCACGCGACAAGTGGATAACCTACCGCGACCGCCTGGTGCACGAGGTCTTTGTGACCGGAGCGCCTCTCTTCCCCATCAACTCCGTCATGACACACGGGCTCATCATCACCAAGAATGGCCCGCCCCACGTCATGAGCAAAGAACCGGACAACTGCATCAAGGAAATGCGCGCGGCTTTCGGTTGCGGTTCCTCCCTTATTGAGCTTTATGTCGACCAGGACCTGATGAGCCAGGAAAACGGCAGGCTCTGGGATGAGCTGGCAGCCTGTATCAAATGGACCCGGCGCAATGCGGACGTACTGGCAGATATCCACTGGGTTGGCGGCAACCCCTGGGATCGCTCCGCCGGAGACGGTGATATCTACGGCTGGGCCGCATGGAGCCCCGCAAAGTGCACGCTGACTCTCCGTAACTCCAGCGATAGTGAAAAGACGCTCTCCACCACCCTGCGCGAGATTCTGGATGTTCCCCCCATGGTCAGGAAAGACAAAGTGACCTTCCGCAGTTCTTTCAAGGGCCAGCGCAATGTGCCGGGCCTGGTAGGCGGTGCCATCGATGTAGACTCCCCCATTGATATCACACTCAAACCGCAGGAAGTCATCGTACTGGAAGGCGTGTGTGCCGCCGGAGCCGGAGCAGACGACGAAGATGATGACGATGAGGCCACCGGCAAGAAAGGCAAGAAGAAAGATTCGAGGAAAAAGGGCGGAAAGAAAAAGAAGAAAAAGGCCTGATAAGCATTCTCATCCAAAAGCCCCGCGGGTTAAACCAGCGGGGCTTTTCTGTAAAATGATGGCAGAGGAGAAAATCAGAGCTTTTTCCACGGAAGGGCTGCCAGGAGCTCATCGAAGCCCAGGCCGGTGCCCTTCGGCACAGGGAACTCGGGGGTGATATCCATGCCCAGAGCTTCAGAGAACGCATTCGGGCGGTAGACATGCTGGGTAACAAGGCCGCAGAGGGGCACCTCTTCTGCCGGTTTGCCGGTGTAGAACTTGGCGGCATTGTAGGCAGCCCAGCACTGCCCCAGCGGATGATCCATATAGGTGGTGAACACGGGAAGGCCCGTGGTGCTCTGGTGGCGGGCGGGCTTCACGATGCGCATCATAGGCTTGCTGGTGCGGGCGGGGATGATGCTCTCATTCTGCACCGGCATATCGTAGGCCAGGGGCATGCCGGCGTCCTGCAGCGTCTGCCACACCTCCACATCATAGTAGCAGGGATCTTCCACAAAATCAATACGCTGGCGCATGGCTTCAGGCAGCATATCCCAGAACTGCAGAGCTTCCTCCTGGCTCAGGGTGCAGTTAAAATCCACGCGCCACTTCCAGTCCGGCACCATTGCGGCCAGGTTCACCAGTCGCTCCACCGTGGCGGCCAGCTTAGGAATCACCTTAATCTTACCCACGCGGAACCCGCGCTGGTGCAGGTTATATACCTGAGAAGGAGTGGCACTCACGGTGAGTGTGGCATAGCTGCGGGGCACATTCAGCCCATCGAACAGGCTCACCCCCTTGGCGCGAGCCTCACCATCCAGCTCAATGCACTTCAGGGCGCGGGCACCCAGTCGCATCGGAGTACCATCGCGCAGGGCATCCAGCTCGTACTCCAGCGGGGAATCCCCCAGCTCCGGCCAGGCCTGCAGACAGGCATAACCGCCATTGTCACCACGCAGCAGCACGCCTTCGCGCGGCTGAGCTGCGGCTCGGGCACTCAGGGCCCCCACGGGATAAAGTGTATACGGAGTGTAGTGCATGCCCCTATTTAAGCACTTTGCCAGCATTTGTCACGCCCATTCTGCGTTTGCTGCCACTATTTCCCACGCAAAATCAGCAAAAAACAAGTGACGGCCGGCCATTACTGCCTCACTTTCGGCTCGCCAAGGGGGCTGAATCAGTGTAATATACGCTCGTGAGCAGAAAGATACAGGTCTACACAGGTGGTTCCGTAGGTTGCAATGGCTACCTGATTGAGGCGGCCGGGGGCTACGTGGCGGTTGATGCCCCGCTGGGCATGGCCGCATGGGTGGCCCGCCAGCTGCCGCAGGGAGCAAAGCTAACACACCTGCTGCTCACGCACCAGCATTTTGACCATGTGGAGGGAGCATCTGAGCTGCAGCGGCGCACGGGGTGCACCATTCACGCCGTGGCGCCGTACAGCAGGAAACTCACCCTGGAGGAAGCCGCCGGAGCCTGGGGGCTTCCCCCTGTGGAGCCCTACACGGTGGATGATGTGCTGGGCACCGCCCCCCGCAAGGCCGACTGGGCCGGGCTGGAATGGCAGGTTTTCCCGATATCCGGCCACGCAACGGATGGTGCGGCCTACTACCTGCCGGGGGATGACGAGCTTTTCGTGGGCGACATTCTCTTTGCCGGCAGCGTAGGGCGCACAGATTTTCCCGGCAGCAGCCTGAGCGCACTGGTGCGCGGCATCCGCGAGCACCTCATGCCCCTGCCCCCGCACACCACCGTGAACAGCGGGCACGGCCCAGCCACCACCATCGGCGAGGAACAGCTCAATAACCCTTACATCTGCTGACCCGGGATATGGACGATTCAACTCAACACACGACAACAGAAACCAAGATGACATTCGAAGAACTGGGGCTCTCCGCCCCCATTCTGGAAGCCGTAAAGGACTGCGGCTATGAGAACCCCACCCCGATTCAGGAACAGGCCATTCCCCACATCATGCAGGGTAAGGACGTAATCGGCGCCTCTCAGACCGGCACTGGTAAATCCGCCGCATTTGCCCTGCCGCTGCTCAACAATATCACCCACACAGGGCAGCCCCAGGTGCTGGTGCTGGAGCCCACCCGAGAACTCGCCGACCAGCTGGCAGAATCTTTCCGAACCTACGCGAAGCACACGGATATCAAGGTAGGCCTGCTCTACGGAGGCGTAGGCTACGGGGCCCAGACCGAGGAGCTCAAGAAGGGCGTGGACGTTGTCGTGGCCACACCGGGCCGACTCATCGACCATTTCTACCGAGGCAACATGAAGTTCAAGGCCGTGAAAACTCTGGTGCTGGATGAAGTAGACCGCATGACGGACATGGGCTTCCTGCCCATCGTGCGCAAAATTGTGAACCTCTGCCCCTGGGATGGCCGCCAGACCCTCTTTTTCTCTGCCACCATGCCGCAGATTCTGCAGGGCTTTGCCAAATGGTGCCTGACCGACCCGGTGGAGATTGCGATTGCCCGCCGTGAGGTGGCCAGCACCATTTCCCACGCCTTCTATCCGGTGGGGCTCGACCAGCGCGATGAGCTGCTGCTTGCCCTCATCAAAGCCACGGATTTCCAGAACCTCATGATTTTCACCCGAACCCGCAAGGAGGCCGACACCGTGGGCAACATGCTTGCCAACGCCGGCTGGAAGGATGAAGTAACCGTCATGCACTCCGACATTGCCCAGAAAGACCGCATGGCTGCCCTCAAAGGATTCAAGGAAGACAAGTTCCGCATCCTCGTGGCCACGGACGTGGCCGCACGCGGCATCGACATCAACGGCGTGACCCACGTCATCAACTACCGCGTGCCGGAAAACCCGGAGGACTATGTGCACCGCATCGGCCGCACCGGCCGCGCCGAATCCACAGGAGATGCCTTCACCCTGCTCACCGCAGATGAGGTAGACTTTGCCAGGAGCGTGGAAATCTTCATCAACCGCAAGATTGCCCGTCGCAAACTGGAGGGCTTCAACTACGCCTACACCGCGCTGCTGGAGGATGGCCCCGTGCGCCCGGTTCGCAAGCCGCGCCCCGCCGCGCCCAAGCGCCGCCGCCGTTGATAAGAAAGAGGGAGAGATGCGCGTTGTCAGCATAGACCCCGCCATCCGCAACACGGGATTCGCGGTCATCGACGGCGATTTCCGAGCCCCTCGGGCGCTGGATTACGGAACGCTCTCCCTGCCCGCCAGGCTCACGCAGAGCCAGTGTCTGCTGGCTATACACGAACACGTGTGCGCTCTCATCGAAAAATGGCAGCCGGATGAGCTCGCCATCGAGGGCATCATCTACGTGCAGAGCCACCGCACCGCCATCACCATGGGCTCCGCCCGCGGTGCCACCGTGCTGGCAGCTGCCCGCCACGGCTTGCAGATTATGGAATACCCACCCACCTGCGTGAAACTGGCCACTGTAGGCCGCGGAGGTGCCGGCAAGCAACAGGTTGCTTTCATGATGCGAGCCTTGCTCCACCTCACCGAGACCCCAGCACCGGATGCGGCAGATGCCCTTGCCATCGGGTACACTCACCTGGCCGCCTCCGACCCCATCCGCGCCCATCTCTTCCGCGAACGCAAGTATATTTAACGGAAGAAGTTCCGGTTTCCGAAGAGAAGGCGTTTCACGCCATCCAGCGCAGCATGGGCAGATTGCTCGCCCAGGCCCTTGCAATACCCGAGGCCCTGCATAAAGGTCAGAGCGGGAGGCAGGGGAAGAGCATGCCGATCCACCGCAGCATCGAGCAAGGCGGGTCCATCTGCCGCAAGCCATTCCTTCACTGCGGGGATGGCCTCATTCACCCGCTCCACCCGCCAGGTGCGCAGCCCCATGGCGCGGGCAATCTCAGCAAAGTCGGCTGCGTGCAGATCTGTGCCGAACGGTCTGGGCATACCGGTGCGCAGCTGCTCCAGCGCCACGAAGTCGAGTTCAGAGTTATTATACACCAGGATCTTTACTGCCAGTTCCTCCTGCAACAGGGTAAGCAAATCGCCCGCCAGCATAGAAACGCCACCATCGCCACACAAGGCAACGACCTGTCGTCTCGGATAGGCGGCCTTGGCCCCGATGGCCATGGCCAGCGCGCACCCCATTGAACCGTGATTAAACGAGCCCAGAATACGACGCGTGCCCAGCGCCTGCAGATAGCGTGCGCACCATATATCCGGAGTACCGGTATCAACAGTGAAAACAGCATCCGGCTCTGCATGGTCGCTCACCAGGCGGGTGAGCAGCTCCGGGCGCAGCGGGGCTCTCTCATCCACAACCCGCAGAGCCTGGCTGATCGAAGCCACCTCACGGGAATTGAAAGACAGCATGGAGCGCAGGAAGTCATCCGGTCTGTCAGCATTGATGAGGGGGAACAAGGCGCGTGCTACTTCTCCGGCATCAGCCAGCACCCCCATGGCCAGCGGGACGCGTCGGCCCAGCGCCGCAGCATTGGTATCCACCTGAATCACCCTGCCCTTGCGTGGCAGAAAATCCCGGTAGGGAAAATCCGTCCCCCACATCACCAGCACATCACAATCCAACAGCGCGTGCACCGCCGCGCCCCAACCCAGCAGACCGCTCATACCGACTGCATTGGGATTATCTTTCTCCAGCAAATCCTTAGCGCGCAGAGTATAGGCTACCGGAGCCTGCATGCGGCGCGCCAGGGCCACAATATCCCGCTCCGCTCCGGCACACCCGATTCCACACAGAAAGGAAACGCGGTGAGCCCCGTTGAGCATGGCAGCCATGCGGCGCAAAACCGGCTCGGACGCGCACTGCACCGGTGAGGCCACCGGCAGCACTGCGGATTCAGCGGCATCCTCCACCGCCGGCATCGCTGCCACATCTCCCGGCAGCACCATCATACCCACCCCCCGACAAGCCCGAGCTGTGCGAATAGCCTCCGCCAGCACAGGCGGCATCTGCCGCGGGCGGCTCACCAGTTCACAGTAGCGGGCACATTCCCGGAAAAAGAAAGTCGGGTGTGTCTCGTGCAGGTAGTGGGTGCCTATCTGCAATGTGGGCAGATGCGCCGCCAGCGCCAGCACGGGTGCAGCACTGCGACTGGCATCATACAGTCCGTTGATGAGGTGCATGTTTCCCGGGCCGCAACTCCCGCAGCACACCGCCAGTTCGCCGGTGAGCTGGGCCTCTGCACTGGCGGCAAAAGCTGCGGTTTCCTCATGTCGCACATGCACCCAGCGAATGCGGGAATCTCGCTGCAAGGATTCCATGAGCGGGTGAAGGGCATCCCCTGCCATACCATAGATTCGCCGCACCCCCGCGGAGGCCAGCATTTCCACAACCTGGTCTGAAACTGTATTCTGCATGTTGACATTCTCCGCCGTTGGCTGAGAAAAGGCAAACTATCTTTCTAGCTATTATCCCCCCCTACGCCCTCTGCTCATTCCAGGCATGCTGCAGCCTCTCACGCTGGGCGCACTCTGCTCGCACGCGAGCAGCGTTTCGCCGGGCTGCCAGTTTGCGAACCTCTGCCCGCATAAAGTAAGATAAGACTCGTACCCCGGATTCCGTCACCAGCCGCAGTTTATATTCCGTCAGCAACCTGCTCTTCACATAGCGCGAAAGCGAGCTCCTCGCCACCAGAAGAATATAGCATGCTTCTTTTGCCGTGCATAGTTTTTCAGGCACCTTGCGCACCAGAGGCATGCGCTTAGCCAGCATGCGCTCCACCACGCGCCGGTCCCAATACATGCAAGCGCAACGTCCACTCTGTGTCACCAGCCTGTACTTTGCCTTCTGCCGGTTGAGCATGGTTCTTGCGGAACGCACTGATACACCCAGCATCCGGGCGGCTTCCCGGGTACTGATTCCCCATTTCGGAGCCTCGGCGTGTGGCTTGCCATTCTGCGCATGGGTGCCTTTCCGACCTAGTAACACGGCCTCCGGGTACTTCACCCCCGGCATATCAATCAATTTTATACCGCCAACCCCTAGCAGGGTTCGTGGCAGGGAAGCAGGTCGCATCAACATGCGTACCCCTCCTTTCCTCCAGTTTGCGGTTCTTCATAGTTGTTGGGCATTGTTTTACTCTTTTACACTGGAATTAAAAAAGTCCGAACAACTTAGTTTCCCCGGTGAAAAAAAGCAATCCATTACCTAACCAATGTCATAAAGCACAGAAAATGATTCTGTTACATCACCTTGAAAATTCACATTACAAAAACAAAGAGCAGCCAGCGAAAAAAAGCTACCCCTAACTGATAATGAGCACATTATCACAGAATCACTGCAACTTAGTGGCGGCTTTCCGCCCATAAACAGTGCCGGGGTACCGCTCTGCCGCGCACTGCCACCAGCAGCGAGCCGCGGCTGCATCCTGCAAAGATTTCTCACAAAGACCTGCAGCGCGGCACATGAGCAAAGCCACGTCCTCCGGCTCACGGACAGCCCGCATGGCTTCCTCCAGCGTTCTGAGTGCAGCCGGGGCATCCCGGAGCACCTCCTGCTGAAGCCGCGCAAGTTCCAGCCAGCCACGAAGCCGCCAGGCCTGAGCATGCACCAGCAGGCTCAGTTGTGGTATGAGTTCGGGATTTTTCTCACGTTCGATGCGGTCTGCGAGCTGAGCCAGAGCATCCACCTCCGGCAAATAGGAGCCGGCGTACAGGCGTTCAGCCATTTTCTCGCTCCAGCCGGGCAGAATCCAATAGCGGAAGAGCAGCCCCTCCAGCACGGCAAGCACAGCAAGGGCGGCCAGCAGAAGCAGGATTCCCTGGGTGGCGTGCCCGCCGTACAACCGCTGCTGCACCGGCTGCAAAGCCAGCGCAAACAGGATCAGCGGTGCCAGCACCGCCAGCATCTGGAAAAAGCGGCGCAGCATTATTTCTTACCGGGGAGGTCATCCATCTCGAGATAATCCAAGGCCATCGTGCGGTTCGGATTCTGGGGATTGCGCACTTCGAGCTTCATCTGCTTAAAGAACCAGGTGCCATCTTGCAGACGCTGCACGGAGGTGATGGAGAAGCGCTTGCGGAGCTTACCGTCCTTATCATACCCATCAATCTGCCAGGTGGTGCCGTTTTCCTTATCCACCCACATGCGCACCCAGGCGAACTGCCCCACTGAAGGGTTGGGATTAGGCACCTGCACCACATAGCAATCGCGGCCCTTGATGCGGGAATCAGCCCCGGCATCCACCATCTCCCCCCCCTTCCAATACAGGAAACGGAGGGAAAGATCCTCATAGCACACATCGGTGCCGGCAATAGTCTGCACGTACTGGCTCGGCGCCATCACACGCGCCTTTCCGTTTTCCACCTGCACAATGTCCACATTCTTCTCCTTGATGCGCACGTCAAAACGTTTCCAGTCGCTGCCTTCCTTATACTGGAAAGCCAGCGTGTCACCACGCACGCTGAGACTGAAGGGAATTTTCAACTTGGCCTTGCGAATACGCCCCGCCACATCCTTATTCCCCTGGCTGACCGTCATTTCCCGCATATCGGCGAGCAGTTCGTCTGCCGTAAGAGGCGTTTCGGCTTCCTGCGCACACACAGGGGACAGCAGTGCAAGGAGCAACAGTAGGGATTTCCAGTTCTTCATGGCGCTCATCATACCATAATGGCGTATCATTGCATAGCTTTTATTTTTTACAGCATTTAGATACGCCGGAAGTTAATATTAAATTGACATTTGGCATGCAGCATCTTAAAATGCGCGTGAAACGTGTAATCGGCACTCCTTACTTACCACCTTATTTTCCCACCAAGCAATATGACACCCAAGCTCAAGACATTTCTGGAACGCGGATTCAGCACCGTTGTACTTCTCTCTCTTCTCGGCGGAGCCGTGGCATGGAACGAGCCCATCGGCTATGCTGTGCTCATCTGTGTGCTGTGCAACCTGACCAGCTGGGAGTGGTTCAATATGCTCAAGGGAACAAATGCCAACCGCTGGCTCTCACTCATCTGCGGCATCATTTATCCCTGGTTGTTTGCTCTCATCTGCGCGGGAAGTGCGGAGGGATACCGGATACGCACCGAGGTTGCGCTCGGGTTCCTGGTGCTGTATGTGCTGCTGGCTTTCTGCGGACAGCTTTTCCGCATGGATTACCGAGGCAAGAGCGGTGCGGAAATGCTCGATGGCATGGGATTGACGCTGCTCTCCTTCGTGTACCCGGTGTGGATGTTTGGCTTTGCACTGACCTGCCTGCGCACAGAGGAGCTCATCTACGGCATGCTGTGGCTGGTGCTCTTCACCAAGATGAGCGATATCTGGGCATACGTAAGCGGAGTGCTCATGGGTGGCAAATTCTTTACCCGCAAGTTCAGCCCCAGTGTCTCCCCGAAGAAGACATGGGAAGGCATCATCGGCTCCATCATCATCACCCTCATTGTGGGAGCCCTTCTGCTGCCCGTGCTGGGAATCTGCACATGGGAGATGCTTACCACCCCCTGCTTCCTGCTCTTTTACATTCCCTGCGGACTGCTGCTCTTCTTCCTTTCCGTGTGGGGAGACCTGGCAGGTTCCCTCATCAAACGTGGCATTGCGGTAAAGGACAGCGGCTCCCTGCTGCCGGGTATCGGTGGCATCTTCGACCTCATCGATTCTCCCGCTTTCACTGTTTCCGCAGTCATCTGCGTATTGCCGCTCATTTCGGCACTTGCACACTATAACCTCTGTTAAATCCCCCAATGCCGCACACGACTCCGCTCCTCATCAATCCCAAGGCCGGCAGCCTGTTCCGCTCCGGCCTGAAAACATGGCTCAGGAAGAACAGACGGGCATTCCGCCTTGTCGCCACTGAGAGTGCGGAGGATTTAACAAACAAAGCACGGGAGCTTGCCGAAGGCGGCGAGCCCGTGGTGGCGGCAGCCGGGGGAGATGGCACCCTGATGTGCGCCGCCCAGGGGCTGGTCGGCACCGGGGCCGCCCTGGGCATCCTGCCCTGCGGCACCATGAATGTGTTTGCCCGCGAACTGGGCATCGGCTCCCGCCGTTTCGATATAGCTCTGGAGGCCATCCAAAGAGGCATCACCCAGGAAGTGGATATCTTTGCCGTAAACGGCCGTCCCTTCCTGCAGATGGCCGGGTTCGGCCCGGATGCCCGCGTCATCGAGCTCATCACCCCGGAGCTGAAGAAGCGCATGGGCGCTGCGGCTCACGTGGTCACCGGGCTGAAAGTGGCACTGGAGCGACCGCCGCTCATCACCATGACTCTGCCGGAGGGCGAAACCCTGCAGGGCACCCAGATTATCATGGGCAACGGTAAACGCTACGGCGGAGAAGCTCATCTTTTTGCGGAGGCGGAATATGACGATGGCCGTCTGGATGCCGCCATCATCGATCAGGAAAACATGGGGGTACTGTTCGAGATGCTGGGGCTCATCGTCTCCAAAGGTGCCACCCAGCAGAACATTTCAGATTTCACAAAGCTGCGACGCATCAAAAACGGCATCCTTACCAGCGAAGGGAACATCTCCTACCATCTGGACGGCGACTATGCCGGCACCCTGCACCCCGGTGAGGAACTGCGCATTGAGCGCATGCCCTATAAGTTGAAAGTCTGCATCCCTGAAACACCGGTGGCACTCACCCCCCTGGAGCGAATCATGGCCCACCCGGCCATAGCAGCCATGCGTGAGAAGCTCCAGATTCTCAACGAGCTTTAAGACGCGCACGCATAGCGCCCCAATCGGTTTCGCGCAGCAGTTTCAGCAGATTCTCATACCAGAACTCGTGGTAGCCGAATCGCTCATCGCGAAACTCCTTTTCTGCATCTTCTCACTCCATTGCTGGAACACTATGCGGTAAGCCGCTGCCACAATGCCCGTGCGGTCAGAACCGTGCCAGCAATGCACCAGCACCGGTTTGGGCGCACTCGCTACCAAAGCCAGGCAATTTTCCACATCGGCTGCTATCATCTCGCCGGCTGCCACCGGATAAGCCATCAGGTGCAATTTGGTGTGCCGGGCCTTACGCGTATCCCTGTGGTGCTCACGCAAATTAAGCACCGAACGCACCCCAAGCTGTTCGAGTTCTGAGAAACCGGCGGATTCCGGCTGGGCGGAGCGATACAAATCATCACTGATACGGTAGCAGTTTTCCACACCGTCATGCCGGATAGCTTCAGCCGCATGCAACACGGCAGCGGCCACCATAAAAGCAGCAATCAAAAAACGCTTCATTTTTCTGCCTGTTCTGTATCTGTTTCTGAAGCGTGTGTTTCACTCTCTTCGAGATTCTGCTGCTGAGCTTCGTACTTTGCCTGAAGCTCCGCCAGTTGAGCCTGCACCTCCAGCATCAACTTCCTGGTCTGCTCACTCTCCAACTGAGGCGTGGCAGGCGCAGGCTGCTCTGAGACCACCGGCTGCGGTTCGGCGGGGGCGGGCTGTTCTACGGCCACCGGCTGCGGTTCGGCGGGGGCGGGCTGCTCTGCGGCCACCGGCTGCGGTTC
>CAZTAX010000008.1:26119-30642 GCA_964611765.1 uncultured Akkermansia sp.
CTGCTCTGCTGCCACCGGCTGCTGTTCTGCGGGGGCGGGCTGCTCTGATGCCACCGGCTGCGGTTCTGCGGGGGCGGACTGCTCTGCGGCCACCGGCTGCGGTTCTGCGGTAGAAGGCTCCTCAGAGACGGGCTCTTGTTCAGCAGAGATGCGGCGGGCCGCAAACGCAGCGGCTCGTTCCAGCGCAGCCTTCCGGCTCTGTTCCACTTCCTCTCGTTTGTCCGGCGAATCGGGGTGAATCAGTGAGCCACATTCCTTGAAATATGCACACAGGGCGCGGGAAGCCTTGGAATAAAAACGGTCGTAGTGGATTCTAAGAGAATGGCCGCGGCGGTTCAATTCATTCACATCGGCGCCGGCTTCGTACAGCAGACGAGCAATTTCGACGGCAGCCTCGGGGTCATCCTTGCGACGCGCGGGAATATTGAAGAGCAGCTCATGACCATAACGACGGGCTCGAGCAGAGGTCTTGATGTCTGCCCCGGCCTCAAGGGCCAGACGCACGCCCTCCACATCCCCCTTACGCACCAGGTCTATCAGCGGAATCGTTCCCTCCTCACTCTTGTAAGTCTCTGAACCCGGCATCCTGGAGCTTCCGGATTTCAGCACGCCTTTCTTCTTCAGCAAGGCTTTCATCTCGGCATTGTACCACTCGGGCGTGAGCGTCCAGCCGGTCATACGCTGTTTTAAATCCTGATTACCATATTGGAGCAGAAGAGCACGCATTTCGTGGTTGTATGCCTCCCCGCCCAATTCACAGAAAGGTGTGGTTGATACCACTCGATTCCCTTTCCACGTTGTCATGCTGGCATCCGGGTCTGCGCCACGCTCCAGCAAAGTTCGAGCCATACGCACTCGAGCGGCGGCGGTGCGGGCATTCATGAAACGAACCAGCAAGCCCAGCGGAGTATCCCCCACATAGCCCAGCTGCTGCCAGTCAATAGGGCGCGGGTCCACGACCGCACCTCGCTCCAGCAAGGCATTGAACAGATTCTCATCCGCATACACACAGGCGGCCTGCAGCGCAGTAAATCCGCTGGGCGAGACCGCATCTGCCTGCCCTCCTTGCAGAATGCCATACAGCAGGGCCGGCATTTCGCTCTGCCAGCTCCACTGGCCTCGATAAATCCCCGAATTTTCCTCGATGACCATAGGATTATCGTGGGGGTCGTTCGAGGGGCGCACATCGGCAATGCCGGTTCGCCCGGCCAGAAGATCCAGAGAAGAACACAACTCAATGCTCCACTCCGCAGCATGCAGAGCGGGAACAAGCATCAAGGCAGCGATAAATGCAGGAACTTTCATTCTGAATCGGGAAACGGCAGCGCGCTCATATTCTCCCTTATTCCCCCCGCAGCGTCAAGCTCATTCTCTGACTTTCGCCGCCGGCATACGCGGAAACCCGCCACAAAGACCATGCGGTTTTGTGGCGGGTTCAGATATGAGAAATAGTTTCTCCGGGTTCTGTATCAGTGCCCATGACTGCGGGCCTCCTTTCGATTGTGAGCTACGGGGCGGCGGCTTTTGTCCATCTTATTCGGCTTGCAGCAGTGCTTGCGTTCGTGGCGGGAAACCTTGTGCTTCTCCACGGGGCGCGGCTCGCTCTCACAGCAATGATGCTCCTTTACGGAACCGAAGCTGATTTGCAGACCTGCCGCCTGAGATTGACTATTGAGGGCGAACATCGCCACGCAGGCGATTACGGCTAATCTGGCTATGTATTTTTTCATGGTCTTTGTTTTCTTCTGTGCAGGGCCTCATGCCCTGTACACATACCAAGCGCACTTGACAACAACATTTATTTGAAATATTCAAACTTTTTCAAAAAAAGACCCTGCACCGTTTTAGTGCAGGGCCGGAAAAGTCGGACGCATCCAGCGCATCAGCGCTGCTGGTCAATCATATTCTTGATGGCGCCATTGAACTTCTTATGCTCAATACCGAGCTCGGAGATGCGTGTAAGCTCCTTGTTGATGGCCTTATTGAGGGCAGCAGCCGTTGCGCGGGAGGCCTGGTGCACAGGCAGCTTCTCCTCTTCTTCTTCCATTATTTTCACGGTACCGAGCGCAGTTACAGTGCCGGTGGCAGACTCTGAATCTATCACTTCACCATAAATCTTTTCGAGCGGCTTCACTGCCTTGGCAGCGCTTTGCTCGTTGCGTACAGAACGAAGGATTTTGAGCGTTTTCTTCTGGTTTGAGATGTAGAACTTGGTTTCCTCCATCAGCATCTTGTTTTCCTCACGGCGCTCAGAGCCGGACATGCCGGCCAGTCGTTCGGCTTCCTCCGCCGCCTTGGCCGCGGCTTCATCCTCAGCTGCCTTTTTGGCAGATTTGACCTCATCTGCCTCCGAGGGGCTGAAAATATCGAAATCATCAGCAGCGGCATTCTTGGCAGCCTTGGCTTTCTTGCCCTTCTTGGGGGCAGCATCAGCCACGGGGGCACCAAAGGCGAACAAAGCAGCGGCGAACAGCAGTACGTATTTCATCTTCATGGTCTTTTATTCTCTGGGTTAGCGGGCGGCATTCACCTTGGCCTGAAGCGGTTCAAGCGCGTAGGAGTCAGCCCATTTCTTAAGTTCTTTACCGGTATAGGAGGAGAGTCCATCGGCCGTGAGCTGGCGGGCCAGCACACCGGCAGGAATGAGCATGCAGAGGAAATCTTCATCACTCTCATAACCCACCTTCACCACACCCTCTGTGGTCATGATAACCCCATCACAGGGGCTCATGCTGTTCAGCTCCACAATGGCCGCACTAAGGGCCTCGCGCTGAATTTCAAAGCTGGTTCCTGACTCTGTCGGCATAGGCGCAGTATACACAATCTATTGAAAAATACAAGTGTTATTTACCACTTTTAACAATCGGCGTGCGAAACAGGCAACCCACGGCAAAGGTGGCCAGAGTGCCCACAGTCACGCGCCAGGGGAAGGCGATGGCCGGGAGCCAGCCCTGCCGTCCGCCGATTTCCAGCAGAATCACCACAGCAAAGCCGCAGAGCATGGCAATCACATTGCCACAGTCGCAGCCCCTGCCCTTGGTGAGCATGCCCAGCAGGAACACCCCGAGCAGCGAGCCATAGGTATAACCGAAGATACCCAGAGCTATCGGCAGAATGCGCACGGTCGGATCCATCACGGTAAGCCAGGCAGTGCCCGCCCCCACCACGATGAGCAGCACGGCAAAGAATACCGTGAGCCAGCGTACGGCGCGCAGCTGCTCGCTCTGCCCGGCCTGCGGGCGGAATACATCCACATACCAGTCACGCGTGGCGGTGGTAGCGAGCGCATTCAGTGCAGTGGAAAGCGAGCCCATGGCCGTGGCCAGCAGAGCCGCCACCAGCAGACCGCGCACACCGGCAGGCAGGCAATGGATGATAAACCACGGAAAAATCTCAATCTGCTTCTCCGGCGGGGTGATACCCTCCTGCGCAAAGTACACAAAGAGCAGCATGCCGCAGGTGATGAACACCAGCACGATGGGCATATCCATAAGCCCGGAAAGAATCACGGCACGGGCGCCTTTCCTGCTGTCCGGCGCAGCCAGCATGCGCTGCACCATGTCCTGGTCGGTGCCATGCGTGGCCATGGTGATGAAAGTAGAACCCAGCACTGCGCTCCACAGCGTGTATTCACTGCTCAGGATATTTTTGATATCCTGCATGATTCCCTGCCCGGTGATTCCGGTATCAAAGAAGGCCCAGGGCTTCAGGTTTCTGATTTCGCAGGGGTTGTAATCCTTGTTGCCCAGGTGGTAGCAAATGCTGTCCCATGCGGCACTCCAGCTGCCACCGGCCTTGATGCTGAAAAGCAGCACACCGATGGTGGTGATGAGCGAAACAGCCAGAATGGAAGCCTGGAGCACATCAGTCCACACCACGGCCTTTAACCCGCCCAGCGTGGTATAAACCGCGGTTGCAATCGTAATAAAGGTAAGCGCCGCAATGTAGATGACCACCGTCTCCATCTGCCCGGCGCTTTCCTGGCCTGTCACCATCATGTAGGCTATCACCAGCAGAATGCCGGCAAAGAACAGTCGCGTGCCACTGGCCAGCACACGGCTGATGAGGAAAGTGACGCTGGCCCAGCGACGAGTTGTGAGCCCGAAGCGTTTTTCCAGGTACTCGTAAATGGAAACCACATTATACTGGTAATAAGGCTTCAGGAACAAGCGCCCCACAATGATGCGCCCGAGAATGGTGCCGATAGCCAGCTGCGCATAAGTGAAATTGCGCAGGGCAAAGCCCTCGCCCGGTGCACCCAGGAAGGTGGCGGCGCTGATTTCCGCCGCCAGGATAGAGGCCAGAATAGCCCACCAAGGCAGATTGCGGTTACCCAGGGCATAGCTCTCCAGGCTTTCCTGCTTGCGGCCCACATAGAGACCGATGCCGAAAATGGCGCAGAAATACGCCACGACTACCAGTATATCTATCATCTTAAGCGAAAAAGCGGCGGCGGGCATTTCAGCACCGCCGCCGGGTAAGAGATTTCAGAGGATTATGCCTGCTGGGCTTCCAGCGCGGCA
>CAZTAX010000009.1:0-30522 GCA_964611765.1 uncultured Akkermansia sp.
AAAAGGGGGGCTTAAATTCGCCTCCAAAGTGTCGAAAAATCGGCGCCAGTTTAATGTGCTCCTCCTGAATTCGGGGGGAGCGGTGCTGAAGGGTGTTCCCTGAAACGCATTGATAGATGCTTCCGCTTTTGGGCGGGGGCTTTTTTTGTTTTCCGGAGCTCAGCGTCATGCTGTGCGGTGTTGACACGCTGCAAGGTGCATAAAGCTTGACAAATGCGCCTACGCGCGTATAGTTTCCGCGAACTTATGAAAAATCAGATTGCAAGCGTACAAGCAGAAGCCCTGGCGCGCATAGCCGGCATTGCCGACATGAAGGCGCTGGAGGATGCCCGCGTGGGTATTCTGGGCAAGAAGGGTACCCTTACCCAGGTGCAGCAGGGCATGCGCGATGTGCCCAAGGAAGACAAGCCCGCCGTGGGTGCGCTGCTGAATGAAGCCCGCGCTACCATCACTGCCGCTCTGGAAGACCGCAAGACTGCCCTGCAGCAGGAGATTGATGCCGCCGCCGTGGCCGGTGTGGATTTTACGATGCCCGGTGCCACACTGCCTGCCGGTGGTCTGCATCCCATCTCCATCGTGCGCGATGAAGCGGTGCGCGTGCTGCGCCGCATGGGCTTCACCCTGGCCGATGGCCCGGAGATTGAGGACGAGTGGCACTGCTTCGATGCTCTGAACACGCCGGATGACCACCCCGCCCGCAATGAGAAGGATACCTTCTATTTTGACAGCGGCAAGCTGCTGCGCACGCAGACCAGCACCGTGCAGGCCCGTGTGATGGAGAAGGAATGCCCGCCCGTCCGCATTATCTGCCCCGGTTCTGCCTTCCGCCGCGATGCTATCGATGCCACCCACCTTTCCGCTTTCAATCAGATTGAGGGCCTGTATGTGGCCAGGGAAGTGAGCGTGGGCGACCTGAAGGGCACGCTGGAGTATTTCCTGAAGGCTCTTTTCGGCGAGGATACGGCGGTGCGCTTCCGTCCGCACTTCTTCCCGTTCACGGAACCCAGTTTCGAGATTGACGTGCTGCTGCAGGCTGCGGGGCAGGCTCCGCGCTGGATTGAGATTGCCGGCTGCGGCATGGTGAACCCCGCCGTGTTCGAGAATATCGATAAGGCCACCGGCAAGAATCTGTATGCCGGCTGCACGGGTTTTGCCTTCGGTATCGGCCTGGAGCGCCTGGCCATGATTCGCTGGGGTATCCGCGATATCCGCCTCCTCATCGAGAATGATGCCCGTTTCCTGGCCCAGTTCCAATAATAAACTCTAACCCTTTTCTGAATTAGAATCATGAATGTTTCACTGAATTGGCTTTCCAGCTACATTGACCTTGCGGGCCTCGGCACGCAGGAGATGGCCGATATGCTCACCTTCGCCGGTATCGAGGTGGAGGGAATCCAGGAGCGCGGCGTGACTACCGACCTCGTGGTGGTGGCCCAGGTCATGGAAAAGACACCCGTGGAGGGCAGCGACCACCTCAATGTGTGCATGGTGGATGCCGGCGAGGGCTCCCTGCGCCAGATTGTGTGCGGCGCCCAGAATTACAAGGTGGGCGACAAGGTGCCCTGCGCTCTGCCCGGTGCTGTGCTGCCCGGCGGCTGGGAGATTAAGGATGGCAAGCTGCGCGGCGTGGAGAGCCGCGGCATGCTCTGCTCCGCCTCTGAGCTGGGCCTGCCGGATAAGGAACACGGCCTGTGGATTCTGCCGCAGGATTACGTCATCGGCACTCCGGTGCGTACCTTCGTGGAGACGGATACCATCTTCGAGCTGGAGATTACCCCGAACCGCCCGGACCTGCTGAGCCACTGGGGCATGGCCCGCGAGCTCGCCGGTATCACCGGCCGCAGCCTGAAGGCCGACCCCGCCGAGGCCCCCGCCGCTGCGGCGGAAACTAAGCCCGCCGGCGATTTCATCACCCTTTCCGCTCCGGAGCTCTGCCCGCTCTACACGGCTACCCGCATTTCCGGTGTGAAAATCGGCCCCTCCCCGGAGTGGCTGGCCAACCGCCTGGTGGCCATCGGCCTGCGTCCCATCAACAACGTGGTGGATATCACCAACTACTGCCTCTTCGAGCTGGGGCACCCGCTGCATGCCTTCGACGCCGCTAAGATTACCGGTGGGCTGAACATCCGCCGCGCTGCGGAGGGCGAGCAGTTCACCAGCCTCATGAATGAGCAGTACACCCTGAAGAGTGATGACGTGGTCATCTCCGATGCCAGCGGCGCCGCTCTGGCCCTGGGTGGCGTGATGGGTGGTCTCGATTCCGGCGTGACGGATGCCACCACCGATATCATTCTCGAATCTGCCTGGTTCCTGCGCAGCAGTATCCGCTTCACCAGCCGCCGCCTGGCTCTGGGGTCGGATTCCTCCTACCGCTTCGAGCGCGGCACCTCTCCGTGGAATGTGCTGCGCGCCGCTGCCCGCGCCACGCAGCTGATTCTGGAGTGCTGCGGCGGCACCGCCGAGCCGGTGCTGGTGGGTGGTCAGGCTCCCTGCCTGGTGGCCGAGGAGCTCGCTACCACCGCTACTGTGCTGGAGCAGGGCACCGAGGCTAAGATTTACTACGCTCTCGACCAGGTGAAGCTGGACTGGAAGGAGCTGGATGTGATGACCAATGGCACGCTGCCCCACATGGAGGGCGCCCGCATCCTGCGCAACCTGGGCCTCAAGGATGTGGACGTGAAGGGCACCTGGGATTGCCCGCCCTGGCGTCTGGATCTGAAGCGCAGCTGCGACCTTCTGGAGGAAGTGGTGCGTGTGTACGGTATTGATAACATCCCCGCCACCAGCACGTCTATCTACGTGCCGGAGAGCGCCCAGGACCGCGCCCACGATTACCGCATGGCTCTTTCCCGCAAGCTGGCCGGTGCCGGTTTCTGGGAGGTGCAGACCTTCAAGCTCATCGCTGCCGAGAGCATCGACCCGACCATCGCCAGTGTGGAGAACGCGCTGCCCATCAAGCCGCTGATGGAGGGCGATATCATCCGCGTTTCTCTGCCGATTTCTGAGGACCACTCCACCCTGCGCCCCTCGCTGGCTCCCGGCCTTATCTCCGTGGCTGCCCGCAATATCAACCAGGGCATGGAAGTGCTGCGCTTCTTCGAGTGCGGCCGCGTGTTCCGCAACACCGGCGGCGGCAAGGGCAAGGACATCGAGAACGAGGTGCTGGGCATCTTCATGGCCGGCAAGCTCACCCCCGCCAGCTGGGCCTGTACCAAGCCGGGCGAGGCTCACTTCGAGCACCTCCGCGCTGTGCTGGATATCCTGGTGCCCAAGGCTGCCATCAGCATCGTGCCTGCCAAGCAGCAGCGTGAGAACGCCGCCGTGGGTGGTGATATCACCATCAACAACCAGGCCTGTGGCTATGTGGCCCGCCTTTCCCTGGCCAAGTGCCGCGCCTTGGGGCTGCCCATGGAAAGCTACTACGCCGAGCTCGATCTCCGCAAGCTGCAGCAGGTGGCCACCGCCCCCTTCAAGGCGGCAGACCTGCCCCAGTTCCCCGGTTCCGGGCGCGATGCTTCCCTGGAGGTACCTGCGGCCACCCGCCACGCAGATATCATGAAGGTGGTGGAAGGCGCTAAGCAGAAGCTGCTGGTTTCCTGCGCGCTGAAGGATGTGTTCTGCGACCCGACCGGCGAGAAGCTCGCCGCTGACCGCAAGGCCATGACCTACACCTTCCTCTATCGCGACGCGAAGAAGACCCTCACCGCCCCCGAGGTGGACGCCGCGCACAAGACCGTGCTCGATGCCCTCGCCGCCAAGGTGAAGGAGCTTAAATTCCGCTGATTTACCCCCTGTAAATGCACCAGAAGGCCGGAGTGTTTAACTGCTCCGGCCTTCTGCTGTTCTGGCGTTCAATGTTTTATATTGTAAAATGGAGTTAATGAAAACATAATTGCATGAAAACGCCTCTTTTCATGCAATTATGTTTTCATTATGCTTGCAAGTTGGAAAGCAAGGGTGTATATTCAGTGTCGAGATGGAAAGCCCTATAAAGATATTTGACCAGAATGATCTGAATGCTCTGCTGCATCATATTAACCCATGGTGGAAAACAGGTCAATGCGGCGGTGGAATACCGGAGGTGCGGCGACAAGCGTTTGAGGATGTGTTGAACTGTATCACGCACCCGCAATTGAGACGCTTTGCGGTTATCAGCGGGGCGCGCCGTGTGGGCAAGACTACGGTGATGCGTCAGCTCATTGAGCACCTTCTGGAGCAGGGGGTGCCCGGCATAAATATTCTGTACATTTCCTTCGATAACCCGGTATTCAAGTTAAGCGGCATTCGGGCAGTGCTGGAAGCATACCGGCAGGTTACTTATCGCGGTGGTGCTTGTTATTATTTCCTGGATGAGATACAATATGCTGAAGACTGGTCGTTGTGGGTGAAGTCTATCTACGACCACTTTCCGGAGGTGCAGGTGGTTGCTACTGGTTCTGCGAGTCCGGTTCTGGAGCGTGGCGCGGCAGATAGTGGTGTGGGCCGCTGGCGTGTATTTCGCATGCCTACGCTTACTTTTCGTGAATATTGCTCCCTGCAGGGGCTGCTTCCCTTGAATGAGGAAACTCCGGAGCTGGTGGCTTTGCCTGCCATGCATCCGTCGGAGTTCAGCATGCTTATGATGCGGCTCAGCGATTTATCTCCTCATTGGTACCACTACTTGCAGCAGGGCGGGTTCCCGGAGCTTCTGCGTATTGATAGTGCGGAAGAGGTTCAGAATATCCTGCAGGAAGATGTGGTAGATAAAGTGCTGAAACGTGATATCCCTGCGCTGTTTGATGTACGTAACCCTGTGCAGCTTGAAAAGATTTTTCTTTACCTTTGTCTGCACAGCAGTAGTATTATCAATTTGGACACCATGTGTAGTGCATTGGGAACATCCAAGCCTACCCTATCCAAATACATCGGCTATTTGCAGGATGCCAATCTCATCTACTGCTCCCGCAACTTCTGTGCTACAGGAAAAAAGGGCCTTACTGCCCAGCCTAAAATTTATGTGGCTGATGCAGCTTTGCGCAATGCTTGCCTCATGCGCTATACACCCATGAGCAGTGAGGCTGATATGGGAGCCACGGTTGAAAGTACCGTTTACAAACATTTCATCGCAGCTTATGCCCGACAGGGTGAGGTCGGTTTCCTTCGAAGTGGTGCACATGGTGGCAAGGAAATTGATATTGCCGTGGAACTTCGCAATGGTGCTCGGATTTTCTGTGAAGTTAAATTCCGCAATGATTCTGAATTATCTGCCAGCGCGGCCATTATCCGTCAATGCCACGCTACCCCTGATGCCCTGGCGCTGCTGGCCACTAAGCACCCGCAGGATTTCGGTGTATCGTCCTCTCCTGGCAGTGCGCCGCTTCTCCGTGTTCCGGCTCATGCGCTTTGTTATCTATTGAATTAGAATATGATCATTTAAAATAGCGCATAATGAAAACATAATTGCATGAAAACATCTCTTTTCATGCAATTATGTTTTCATTAGCTTGTATGAGTTTCGTTATCAGGGGGCAGATAGTTTCGGCTTATTTATTGCAACCGGGCAATCATGTTTCGGGCTGCCCCGGCCACGTCCTCCTGCTGCAGCAGCCAGGAGACGATGACCACGCGGCGGGTGCCGGCGGAGAGGACGGCGGGCAGGGTGCTGCTGTTGATACCGCCGATGCAGAATATGGGGAAATCTCCCAGCTGCCCCTGCACGGTGGCGATATCCTGCAGGCCGATGGCGGGGCGGCCGGGTTTGGTGCCGGTGGGGAAGAGCGGGCCGAAGCCGATGTAGTCTGCCCCCTCGGCCACGGCGGCCAGTGCCTGCTCGGGGCTGTGGGTGGAGCGGCCGATGAGCATATCCGGCCCCACGATGGCGCGCACATCGGCCAGCGGACCGCCATCCTGCCCTACGTGCACGGCATCGGCACCGATGCGGGCGGCCATTTCAGGGTAATCATTCAACACAAAGATGGCACCTGCTGCGCGGCAGAGCGGCTGCATGCGCCGCGCCAGCTCCTCCACCACATCGAGCGCCACGCCCTTGGCGCGCAGCTGCAGGATGCGGATACCGCCTTGCAGCAGAGCCTTGGTGACCTGTTCCACATCCTCCGGGCGCACGTAGCCCATATCCACAATCCCGTACAAGCGGGTATCTGCCGGAATCTGCTTTTTCATACCCCTGATTTTCCCTGAAATGTGGCCTCATTGCAAGTCAAAAAACATGATTGACAGCAGACGGTTGCAGGAGTACATTTGCAGGCATGGAAACGCTTATCTCCCGTGGCATTATAGAGTCCTATTTCGGTAAACTTTCATCTTGCCTGCAGCTGGATGCTGCCATCGTGGGCGGTGGCCCTTCCGGCATTGTGGCGGCTTATTACCTGGCCAAGGCCGGGCACAAGGTGGCGCTGCTGGACCGCAAACTTTCCCCCGGTGGTGGCATGTGGGGCGGTGCCATGATGTTCAACGACATCGTGGTGCAGGAGGAGGCCATGCCCATCGTGGAGGAGCTGGAGCTTTCCTACCGCCCGTATGAAGCGGGTACCTACATTGTGGATTCCGTGCATGCCACGGCTGGCTTGCTTTACCAAGCTACCAAGGCGGGTGCCACCATCTTCAACTGCTATTCGGTGGAGGATGTGGTGTACAAGCAGGGCCGCGTGGGCGGTGTGGTGGTGAACTGGACCCCCGTGCTGCGCGAGGGACTGCATGTGGACCCCCTTACGCTGCTTTCGAAGACGGTGCTCGATGCCACCGGCCACGATTGCGAGATTGCCCGCACCGTGGCCCGCAAGAATGGCGTGAAGCTCGATACCCCCACCGGCGGTGTGGTGGGCGAAATGAGTATGGATGCCGCCGAGGGCGAGCGCTCCACCATCGATAACACCAAGGAGATTTACCCCGGCCTTTTCGTTTCCGGCATGGCGGCCAATGGCGTGAGCGGCAGCTTCCGCATGGGTCCCATCTTCGGCGGCATGCTTATGAGCGGCCGCAAGGTGGCTGAGCTCATGAGCGCCGGCATCCGCAGCCGGGGCTGATTTTGCCGGCCCTTGTTTTTTCGAGCCCTCCTCGGCTTCATTCCGGGGAGGGTGCTTTTTGCGACGAAATGTCGAAAAGTCGTCCGCGAAATGTGGTCGAAATGGTTAAAAGTCGTCCGCGAAACGTGGTTGGAATGACAAAAAGTCGTCCGCGAAATGTGGTCAAAAGGACAAAAAGTCGTCGCGATTTTGCAAATTGCTATTGATAATGAATAAGAAATGTGATACCCTGCTTGCAGAGAGTGATTGCCATGAATAGATACGCCGAACAACAGCTGCTGGAGTGGAAAAACACCCCGATGAGGAAGCCGCTTCTCATCATGGGGGCGCGCCAGGTCGGAAAGACCTGGCTCATGCAGGAATTCGGGCGCAAATATTATAAGGAGGTGGCATTTGTCAGTTTTGATAGCAACGAGAATATGCGCCTGGCCTTTGCCGGCGGCTATGATGTGCAGCGGCTGCTGCTGCTGCTTCAGGCGGAGACCGGCTGCCAGCTGATACCCGGGGAAACGCTGATGATTTTTGATGAGATTCAGGAATGCCCTCAGGCACTGACTTCTCTGAAGTACTTCTGCGAGAACGCCAGGGAACACCATATTGTAGCTGCCGGTTCCTTACTGGGGCTGCAGGTGCATGAGGGTACGGGATTCCCCGTTGGTAAGGTGGATATGATGAATCTCCACCCCATGACTTTCTGCGAATTTCTGGAAGCTATGGGGCAGGGGAATCTGGTGAAATTGCTGGAATCCCGAGATTGGGAGCTGGTGAAGGTATTTGCTTCCCGCTTCACGGATTTGCTTAGGCAATACTACTTTGTGGGTGGGATGCCGGAAGCCGTGGCCGCTTTTGTGCAGTCAAAGAACTTTGCAGCCGTGCGCCGAGTGCATCAGACCCTGCTGGATGGCTATAGACGTGATTTTACGAAGCATGCCCCTGCGGAGGCGGCTCCGCGTATATCGATGGTGTGGAATTCCATACCCGGGCAGCTCTCGCGTGAAAATAAGAAATTTATCTGTAAGGATGTGGCACCGGGGCTGAGGATGCGAGATGTTGAATACGCGCTTCAGTGGCTGGTGGATGCCGGGTTGGTGCACACGGTATCCCGTGTAAGTAAACCTGCATTCCCACCTGCCGCCTATCGCGACAGAGTGTTCAAACTGTTCTTTGTGGATGTGGGGTTGTTGGGGGCCATGGTCGACCTGCAGGCAAAGACCATTGTGGAGGGTAATGCTATTTTCACCGAGTTTAAGGGGGCGCTGGCGGAGCAGTACGTGCAGCAGCAGCTTCGGGCGGTGAATGCCCGCGAGTTGTTCTACTGGTCATCTCATCAGTCCGATTGCGAAATTGATTTTGCTTTCGGCTGTGGGGCGGCCTTTGTTCCTGTGGAGGTGAAGGCGGAGATAAATCTCCAGGCCAAGAGCCTGATGACCTTCTGCC
The DNA here is from genome assembly GCA_964611765.1 of uncultured Akkermansia sp. Lineage (GTDB taxonomy): Bacteria > Verrucomicrobiota > Verrucomicrobiia > Verrucomicrobiales > Akkermansiaceae > Akkermansia. Next base: position 8,460 of record CAZTAX010000009.1, read on the forward strand.
GTAAGCAACAGGTGCCGCTTGCTCTGCGTGTGTCAATGTCTTCCTTCCTGATTAGCAATCCCCCATCTGGTAAGGATGGAGGAACGTTCACCTTGGTGGATTTACCCCTCTATGGCATTGAACAGGCGTATAAAGTGTGCGAAGCGATTCAAGTATGAAAAAAATCGGTTGTATTGCAGCATTGCTGTTGGCGGGGATGGGAGTTATCCTCTGGCCGGAGCCGGAGGCGCCGCTGCGCACGGATGTGGAGCCGCTGCAGCGGCGGCTGGTGCTGGATGGCGGCATCAGTAGTGCGCAGTGGCGTGCTCGCCCGGCGATGGAGTATGGATGGGGGCCGCCTGTGCAGGATAACTACTTCATCATTACGGGGTTGCTTGAAGTTCCTGCTGCTGCAGAGCTGTTTGGGGCAGCAGAGGATGACCGCCCCGTTGTGGCCAATTTTGAAGGGTCTGAGCTTGAGCTGGTGGAGAGCGCATCCGTGCTGGCGCATGTGTGTGAACAGATGACGACGCAGCGGGATAAAGCACTTAAACCGTGCCGCCTGAAGCGCTTTGCCTGGTGTCGGCAGCTGAATCGGGTGTATATTGAGCTGGAATGCCCCTGAAATTCACATTCCTTGTTTTTAACTTTGCAAATGGCATGGAGTTGTGGTATTCTCCACGCGCATGCCCGGTATAGTATATAAGAAATGGCTGGCAGTGATGCTGGCGTTCATGGCTTTTTTCCTGACATCCTGCGGGGAGAAAGAGGCGGAGCGCGGCAAGCTGATAATGGTGACCAACGCTACGTTCCCCCCGTACGAGTTCTACCAGGGGAGCCGCATCGTTGGTATTGATGCGGACATGGTGCGCGAGATTGCCAGGCGCAATGACCTGGAGCTGGTGATTGAGGATATGGCTTTCGATTCTGTGATTGCCGCCGTGCAGACCGGTAAGGCGGATGTGGCGGCTTCCGGTATCACGGTGACGGAGGATCGCAGGAAGCAGATTGATTTCACTACCAGCTATGTGAAGGCCGATCAGGTCATCATTGTGCGCGAGAACTCCGATATCGTCGGACCGGAGACGATGCGAGGCAAGCGCATCGGTGTGCAGCACGGCACCACGGGCGATATGTATGTGACCAGCAATATTCAGGAGCCTGAGCGTTTCCAGGATGGTGCGCTGGCCGTGGCTTCGCTGGTGACGGGTAAGATTGATGCCGTGGTGTTGGACAGTGCCCCGGCCGAGGAGCATGTGGCCCGCAACAAGGGTATCCGCATTCTGCCCACCGCGCTGGTATCAGAGGAATACGCCATGGCTATCAGCAAGTCCCGCCCGGAGTTGCTGGCCATGTTCAACCGAACCATGGCCGAGATGAAGGTGGACGGCACCATGGACACCATCTGGGCCCGTTACCTGGATAAGGATGGCAAACCGCTGGCTGTGCCCGCCGTGGTGGCTGAGGAAAAGGGCCTGTGGGCCCGCCTGACCGATTCCTTTGAGGTGAATTTTGTGAAGGATGACCGCTGGCATTACCTGGTAAATGGTTTCCTGGTCACGATTGAGATTTCTGCCTGCGCTGTGCTCATGGGCCTCTGCATCGGTTTCCTGGTGGCGGTGGTGCGCAGCGCGCATGACCAGACCGGCCGCTATAAGGTGCTCAACTTCCTGTGCCACATTTATCTGACGGTGGTGCGCGGTACGCCGGTGGTGGTGCAGCTGCTCATTATTTACTTTGTGATTTTCGGTTCGGTGGATGTGAGCAAGGTGCTGGTGGCTATTGTGGCTTTCGGTGTGAACAGCGGTGCCTATGTGGCGGAAATCATCCGCTCCGGCATCATGGCGGTGGACAGCGGCCAGATGGAGGCCGGCCGCAGCCTGGGCCTGAGCTATGGCACCACCATGCGCTCGGTCATCCTGCCGCAGGCGTTCAAGAATGTGCTGCCGGCGCTGGGCAATGAATTCATTGTGCTGCTGAAGGAGACGTCCGTGTGCGGTTACATTGCCTTGCAGGACCTCACCAAGGGCGGCGATATCATCCGCAGCCAGACCTATGATGCTTTCCTGCCGCTTATTGCGGTGGCACTCACCTACCTGGTGGTGGTGGTGTGCCTGAGCCAGTTGCTGAAGAAACTTGAAAACTCCCTGAAGAAGAATGAACGCTGATAACATATTGGAGGTGCGTGACCTCGTGAAGGAATTCGGCGACCATCGCGTGATTGACGGCGTATCCGTGGGCGTGAAGAAGGGCGAGGTGGTGTTCCTGCTGGGCCCCAGCGGCGCCGGCAAGAGCACGGTGATGCGCTGCATGAATTTCCTGGAATCTCCCACCGGTGGCGAGGTGATTTTTCACGGCCGGCCGGTGGACCGCAGTGAGAACGGCCTGAACCACTACCGCGCCAAGGTGGGCATGGTGTTCCAGCACTTCAACCTCTTTGCCAACCTCACCATTCTGGATAACATCACCCTGGCCCCGGTGAAATGCGGGCTCATGAGCCGCACAGAGGCCGAGACCCAGGCACTGCACCTGCTGCGCCGCATCGGTCTGCGCGATAAGGCAAAGGCCTACCCCTCCCAGCTTTCCGGCGGTCAGAAGCAGCGCGTGGCCATTGTGCGCGCCCTGGCTATGAACCCGGAGGTGCTCCTCTTCGATGAGCCTACTTCCGCTCTGGATCCCGAAATGGTGGGCGAGGTGGAAAATCTCATGCGCGAACTCGCCCAGGACGGCATGACCATGCTGGTGGTTTCCCACGATACTGATTTCGCTATGGAACTGGCCGACCGCATCGTGTTCCTGGCCGATGGCAAGCTCGTTGTGGATGCTCCGCCCGCTGTCATCGCCGCCAGCGATAATCCCCGCATCCGCGATTTCTTCTCGATTAGATAAGAAGTTGCTTATTAACAGTTCTTTATATAAACGGGCATCCAATAGGGTGCCCGTTTTTCCGTGAAAAATGTGCACTCGAAACACAAATCTCCCGTGAAAAATGTGCAAGCAGGCTTGACAGCGAGCAGGTGATGAGGCATAATCGCAGCAGGAGGAGACGATATGAAGCGAGATTTGATAACGGAATTGGCTGCATGGAAGAGTAGCCCGCTTCGCAAGCCGCTGCTGTTGCTGGGCGCTCGTCAGGTGGGGAAGACCTGGCTGCTGCAGGAGTTTGCGCGGGAACATTACCGCAATGTTGTCTATGTGCGATTTGATCGGGATGAGCGCATGAAGGAGACCTTCGAGAAGGATTTCGACATGAAGCGAATTCTGACGAGTCTGCAACTTCATGCCGGGGAGGCAGTAGTCGCGGGTGAAACCCTGATTATTCTGGATGAGATACAGGAATGCCAGGCGGCCCTGACATCGCTTAAATACTTTTGCGAAGACCTGCCGGAGCAGCATGTAGTGGCGGCGGGATCCTTGCTGGGCCTGTATGAGCACCGCGGCACGGGATTCCCGGTGGGTAAGGTGAATATGCAGCATCTTTACCCGATGAGTTTCTGTGAATTCCTGGCAGCATGCGGTCAGGGGATGATGGTGGAGCTGCTGCAATCCCGAGATTGGCAGATGGTGAGCTTGTTTGCCGACCGCTTTGCTGAATACCTGCGTTATTATTATTTTGTAGGAGGCATGCCGGAAGCGGTGAAAGTGTTTGCAGCGAATCGGGATTTTGCCCGGGTGCGGGAAGTGCAAGGGGATTTGCTGGCCGGCTACCGCCGCGATTTCAGTAAACACGCACCTGCTGAACATTGGCCGCGCATCGGGATGATCTGGGATTCTCTCCCCAACCAGCTGGCGCGCGAGAATAAGAAATTCATGTGTGCTGAGGTGCAGCAAGGTATGCGGATGCGGCATCTGGAAATGGGTTTGCAGTGGCTGTACGACGCAGGCCTGGCCTACGCGGTGCGCCGGGTATCGAAACCAGCCTTGCCGGTGAACGCCTACAGCGAGCGGGCGTTCAAGTTGTTTCACCTGGATGTGGGGCTGCTTGGGGCTCAGGCCGGGCTCAGGGCTGAGGTTATTCTCGATGGTAACCGGATTTTTCAGGAGTTCAAGGGCGCGCTGGCGGAGCAGTATGTACAGCAGGAGTTACGGGCCGTAAGTCGCCTGGAGCCCTACTATTGGGCCAGCAGTAATGGGCAGTCTGAAATTGAGTTTCTGGTGCAGCAAGGCATGGAGCTGGTTCCGCTGGAGGTAAAGGCGGAATTGAATCTGACTGCGAAGAGCCTTAAGTTCTATTGTCAGAAGTTTGCTCCCGCTATGGCGATCCGCACTTCAATGGCGCATTATCATGTGCAGCGCATCCCTGTTGCCACCGGTGGAGAATATACGCAGCTGGATATTCCGCTCTATGCGCTTTCTCAAATGGGAGCAGAGTGCTCCGCACTGGCCGGGAAATAACTCCGCGCTTACTCCTTTGTGCGCTGGTTGGGGCCGTCGCCCACGGAGATGACCTCCACTTCCACCTGGTGCACGCCCCACTGGTGGAAACCGATGGCGCGGGCCACGGCGGGGCTGATATCAATGATGCGGCGGCGGTGGAAGGGGCCGCGGTCGTTCACGCGCACCAGGCAGCTCTTGCCGGTGGAGATGCCGGTGATACGCACGGTGCAGGGCAGGGGCAGGGTGCGGTGCGCAGCGTATTTCGCACCGTAGCGCAGGCGTTCGCCCAGGGCGCCGATGCTGTTGGCTCCTTCGTAGAGCGAGGCTTCACCTACTTCGCGGTATTGCAGGGCTTCCTGTATGCCCATGGGGCGGTAGCGGCGGCCGTTTACCGTGTATGGATTTTTCTTCAGCTTCGGTTCCGGGCGTGTGTCCTCCGCCGGAACCGTGGGCCGGTGCTTTTTGCTCCAGCTGCAGCAAGGTGCCGGCAGCAGGATGCCTGCCGCCAGCAGAACCGGAAGAATGCGCGAATGTCCGCTCACGCACTCATTCTAGCAGATATGGTTTGGCTTGGCAATAGTTCATCTGGCCCGGCGGTTCTTTTGCTCTGCTGCGGCTTGATTCGGCTTGACTTCAGGGGGCAGGTGGTGTATGCATAACAATATGCGAATTCATGCAGGTGCAATGATGCTCGGCTTGTTCTCTCTCGGACTGGTTACAGTCGCGGCCGGGGAAAAGGCTCAGCCCGTTCAGAAGAAGCCGGCAGCTAAGGCTGTTCAAAAGAGTGATAAGCTGCCGGCTGCTTTGCTGAAAGTAATTGAGAAGGGTGACTACGCCGCTGTTCAGCAGACCCTGGTGGCGGAATTGAAGCAGTGCAGCGACATCAGCCCTGCGAATGCCCGGGTGCTGCGCCTGGCGATGATGCACGAGTGGATTCGCGTGACCGGGGCTGGTGTGCTCACGGAAATGGCCGGCGATGATAAGGAAAAGTGCCGTTTTCTGGCGGAATTTGCGAATGACCGGGCCTGGCAGGAAGTTTACCTGAGCTGCGGTCTGGTGCCGTATCAGAAAGCACTGGGCATGGATATACTCTACCGCATCTGGTGCGAGGATAAGGGCAAGGTGAAGAATAAGCCGCTGGCGGTGGCGCTGGCTTCCTGCTGGGGCGGAGGCGAGACCTGGCCGGAGCCTGCTATTGCAAAGATGCTGCCGACGAAGTTCAACCCGGTGCGCCGTTACAAGTTTTTTCAGAAACAGGCCGCAGAGGGGAACCTGCACCCGAATTTCCCGAACCTGAAGGCCTGGGAGCTGCGTTTCGTGGTGGCCAACCCCGGGCAGGACTGGGATGATGCCTCCTACGAGTTTGCCGCCAAAAATATCAACATGCCCTGGGATAAGTACGATATTTCCTGCTGGGCTGCTACCTACACCGGCACCTCCAAGTTTGGTGATTCCGTGCAGGGCGGTGAGTATAACCTGCCCTTCGGTGATGAGAGCGAAGCGGAGCGCACCCTGCTCAATGGTGGTGTGTGCGGTGCTATGTCGCACCTGGGGGCGGTGGCTGCCATGGCTCACGGCATTCCGGCCTATACCTGCGGCCAGCCGGGGCACTGTGCGTACGCGGTGCGCCCGGAGCGTGGTAAGTGGATTGGCGGTTTCGGCGGCCCGGATGGCGGCATGCACAATCATATTTTCGGCAGCGAGGCACCGACTTCCTGCAAGCTGATGGATGCTGTGTTTGCGGATGATGCCAAGGTGCAGGCAGCCTATCGCAAATCGTTCTGCGCACGCGCGCTGGAAGCCGCCGGGCGCGATGCCGATGCGGAGAAAATGTGGCGTCTTGCGTTGCAGGATACGCCGCTGCATCCATTCTTCCGCACCGGGTTGCATGCTCTGCTGCTGAAGCGTGGCATTTCTGCCGGTGAGTGCTATGCGTATCTGATGACGGATATGCTGCCCCAGTATGTGGGGCATGGTGTGGCGGCTGCCAATGCCATGGCTGACCTGGCCGGAGTGGTGGCCGGTATGGATGACCGCAACCGCCTGGATGTGTTCCGCAAGGTGCATGAGGCACTTTCTCTCACCCCCGCCAGCTGGGCGCTTAAGCCGGATACGATGGTGGAAAAGCAGTCGGAAGCGATGGCCGATGATGCCGGGCGCGAGAAGCTGCTCAAAGTGGTATTCACGGAGCACATGAAGCGTGGCGATGGCACGATGTTCGGCCAGCTGCTGGAGTGGGCCGTAAAGAAGTTCACCCCCACGGAGGAGGGGAGCAAGGTTTTTAACCGAGCCTTTGCTGCCGCTGCCGCGGAAGTGGCATCTGCTGCTGATTCCGCAGGGGGGGATGATGCCGCATCTGCCCGCAGTAAGAAGATGCAGGAAGCCTACAGCAAGGCTATCGTGGCGGCAGAACAGGCCCGCTCCGCTCCTGCATTCCAGGCGCTCACTCAGGGTGCTCTGGCTCTGGGTAAGCCGGATTTCAAGGCTGCCCCGCTTCAGAAAGCCGGTGAGCTGCAGGGTCAGCCTGCTGCGGCTGCCCTGTTCCGTATTTCCACCACCAGTAGTTTCGACAGTCCGGCGCTGCATGCCGGTATCATGACTCCCGCCGGCGGCAAGTGCCACACTGCAAAGGAGCAGACCCCCACTTTCATTGTGGAGCTGGAGAAGCACGGCTTTGCCACCGGCTGCATCATCCGCAAGACGGATGGCAACGAGGGCCGCATGAAGAAAGCGGTGCTCTACACCAGCGAGGACGGCGCCACCTGGTTCAAACGCGCTGAAACGGACAATATGCCCAAGGAGTGGGTAGCCGCCTTCCCGGAGGGCACCGGAGCCCGCTGGGTGAAGCTGGAGTTCCGGAATGCCTACCCTGATTTTGCTCATATAACCCACTTTGTTGTTTACACCCGCTGACCCCTTTTTGCCGATATGAAGAAATTTCTGGGATTATTGCTGCTGCTGGCCGTGACCGGTGGTGCTGTCTGTTACTTCTATCCGGAGGTGGTGCCGCCCGGCACTCCCGGCAAGGAGGAGTGGGATAAGCTCTCTGCTGAAATGAAAAAAGCCGCAGCATCCCTGACCTCTCCGGAATCTGCTCAGATGGTTGCTGCTGCCCCGGCTGCCGAGGCTGCCGCAACCCCGCTTGCGAGTCCCCTCGCCTTTCCTGCCAATATGGATGCCCGTGCCCAGGCAAAGGCAGAGAACCGCCCCGTGCTTATTCTGTGGTATGGTTCCGACTGGCTGAAGAACACGGAGGAACTGGCTGCAGAATGGAACAAGTTGTCAGCCCGCAAGCTGCCAATCGTCATCGGTCAGATTGATGAACACAGCGGGGCAGTGCCGGAATTGTCCGAGCGTGAGAATCTGCTGCCCACCGGCGCGTTCATGAACCTGCCTGTGGCGGTGCTGCTGGCCCCGGATGATACCTTGCTGGCCATCTATCAGGGTAAGGCGGTGCTGACGGCCGCCGCTATGGAGGCTGCTGTGCAACGCACGTTGGAGCGCATGCCGCAGTATATGGCCCTGGTGGAGAAAGCCCGCACCACCCCCGGGGTGGAGGGTGCCCGCGCTGCCGGCGAGGCCCTGGCCATGATGCCCTATGCGGATGCCATGCGCAATCATGCCCTGAAGAAGATTCTGAACGAGAAGGATCCGGAGCACAAAACCATGTACCGCTACCTCTACGGCATGGATCACATGGGCATGTATGATGAGATTAACGCAGTGCTGAACGGCGGCAAGGGCGCCCATGCCAAATTCAGGGGAGCTGAGCGTAAGTTTGCGGTGGCGCAGGTTTTTGTTCAGAAGGTACTGGCCGCTCATCCCATGAACATTGACCTGCAGCAGCAGTGGAACTCAGGCCTGGCCTACACCTACCGCGAGCAGTATACCTCCACCAATGATGCCGCAGCCAAGCAGAAGATGCTGGAGTGCTACCGCCGCGTGGTCGAGATTGACCCTGCCAGTGAATACGGCAAGGGCGCTGCCCGCTGGGTGCGCTACTGGGATGATTCCGTGTACTACGAGTTCGAGGAACCATACTACGACCGTGAACACCAGACAAAAGGCTTTGAGAAGGAATGGCGGGTGAATGTGAGCTCCTCCATGAAGGGACCCGGCACCTATGTGTTTTCCCTGCAGCCGGTTCTGGATGGCCGCATGGTGACCCGCGCTTTCAAGCTTTATGCCAACGATAAGCATGTGACCGATGCCACCACTCCCGAGGATGTGAACACCAAGACCGTGGAGTTCAAGGTGCCCCGTGCCCTGAAGGGTAAGGTGGAGGTGCGCTTCCGCGCCCAGTGCAACGATCACTGGCACGAATGCTCCGGCAAAATGGTGATGGAGAAGAAGTAACGCGCCCGATAACTTCCCATCCGGAGTTTCGTTAAGGTATCCGTTCTATGAAAACAGGCCGCACTCTGCGGAGTGCGGCCCGGAAAATTGCCAGAGTTTACGAGAGTTTGACCTTATGCCTTCAGTTCGTTGCCCAGCTCGATGATGGAATATTCGCCCGGGCTCAGGCGGTAGACGATCTGCAGCACGTTGCGGCGCGCATTGCGATACAGCACGAAAGGCTTGCCGGAGATTTCCAGCTCCATGATGGCATCTTCCTTGTACATGGTGCGCAGGTCGTAGCCTTCGCGGGAGATGCGCACCGGTTTCGGATCCTCCGGAGCATCGGTGTCCACATCGTAGTCCAGCACTTCCTCCTCGTATACTTTCTCATCCAGCTTGCGGATGCTCTTGGAGCGGTGCGGTCGGAAATGTTTCATGAGACGGGTCTTGTGCTTGCGCATGCGGCGCATGATCTTCGTGACTGTCTCGTCGATGGCGGCGTACAGGTCTTCGGAAGAGGTAGATGCCTGAATGGTTATGTGATCCGCACAGAACAGCACGATTTCGGCCATCTGTCGTTCCTTCTGTACATCCACCACCACGCGGGCTTCCACAATCCTCGGGTAATCGATATGGATGGCCTCAATCTTCTTCGTAGCGAACTCGCGGATGGCATCAGTCACTTCAATATGACGGCCCGTAACAGTAATATTGGTATCACTCGGCATGGTTATTACCTCTTTCTATTGGTTTGGTTGGTTTTCTGTGCAGCCGGTAGCAAATGCCGCTACTGTTCTGCAATACTCATCATAACCTGCTTTGTGATTTTTGCAAGATAATTCTGCTTCGAATGCGAAAATTCTGCACAACCATGCGGATCTCAGCTAAGCTTCGGCTCTCAGTTGCGGCGCTTTCTTTCCTGCCCGATGGCAAAACTGCCGCGCTCAAAAGAGCGCGGCAGTTTTGCAGGGCGGTTTCATGTTCGGAGCACGGGGCTTCCCAGGCGGGTCAGGTCGGTGTCGTCCGGGATTTCAACGAGCTTGATGCGACCACCGGTGCCGTGCACGAGTTCGATGGATGACTTAGTCACCCCGAGGGTCTTTGCCAGGAAGAGGATGATTTCCTTATTTGCCTTGCCTTCCACGGGAGGGGCGGCAATCTTTACTTTGAGCACGCGCCCGACCTGGGGGTAGTCGTCCTCCCAGCCGAGTATCTCGTTTTTTCTGGCACCGGGAGTAACTTTGAGAGCGAGTTTCATGGGGTGTCATTCAGAAGCCGAGCCAGGGCAGGCAGGCGGGTGATGGTTTTGCCGCAGGCGGCGGCATCGGTCTCAGTTGGCAGGTCGCGGCCGGTGTGTATGCCCTCCGTGAGCAGGAAGGGGAGCACCAGCACGTGGGAGGCTTTCATTTGTGGCAGTACACCGCGTGCGGCAGGTGCCTGGTTGAAGTAGCCCAGGGTGATTTCGGTGCCGGGCAGCAGCTCGCGCAGGCGGCGGCAGAAAAGGGCCGGCTCCGGCGGCGGCTCGGGCAGGGTGGAGTCATGCGCTACCACGAGCACAGCGGTATCGGTGGTCAGCTGCGGACGGATGGACCGCGCAGCTGCTTCTGCCAACCAGGGGGAGGCACCGAGCACGGGCTGGAAATAGAGCTGGGGCTGCACGGCGGTGCTGCGGTAGGCCTGTTGCAGTCTTTCCACCAGCTTGCGCCCGCTGCTGGTTCCGCTGAGCATGAACATGGGGTACACCAGAATCGGAGCTCCGGGCGGCGGAAGCTGTGCTGTGGTCAGGTTGCCCAGGTGGCAGCGGCAGACGCGCCGCTGCGGCATGCGTATGCCGGGTGGGTTGAGCCCGATTCCTCGCTCATTATAGCTGACTATCAGATAATAGCGCTTCCATTTCCAGTGGTGACAGTACACCAGGATGAGGGCGGCGACTACTGCCAGCTGGGCCAGCGCAAAGTGAAAGTAAATAAGGCCCCTGAGATGTTTTTCCATCTCAGGGGTGAGGGAAGGGGAGTCCAGGCGTGCGCCGCAATCCACAGAGCCCCACACGGCAGCCGCAAACACAGCGGCACAGAGCAGAAGCAGTGAGTGGAATAATCTGCGGTTCACACTGGCTGATATTGTGTTTTAGACACCGGCTGCATCCTCCGCTTCCTGCAGCTCCTTGCGGAGGTCACCGCGCTTGTCGAAGTACAGCACTACGGGGGAGGCGATGTAGATGGAGGAGTAGGTGCCGATGAAGATACCCAGCAGCATGGTGATGGAGAAATCCCACATGGCAGGCCCACCCAGGGCCAGCAGGGCAGCGAGGGCTGCAATGGTGGAACCGGAGGTGAGCAGGGTACGGGAGAGCGTGGTGTTGATGGCATCGTTCATGATGTCCAGCAGCTTCTCGCCGGGTTCTGCCATGCGCAGGTGCTCGCGGATGCGGTCGTAAATCACGATGGTGTCGTTGATGGAGTAGCCGGCCACCGTGAGGAAGGCACCGATGTGGATGATGTTCAGCTCCGTGCCGAGCACCACCACCAGGATGATGATGGCGAGCACGTCGTGCAGGGTGGAGAAGAAGGCACCCATGGCGAAGGACCACTCGAAGCGGATGGCCAGGTAGAGGGTGATGCCGAGCATGCCGGCGGCCAGTGCGATGATGGCGGTCTTGAAGAAGGAGGAGCCCAGGGATGCACTCACTTCCTCAATGGAGGGGGACTGCAGTTCGCTCACGCCCGGCACTCTGGCGCGCAGTTCCTTATCAATATTCAGGGCTTCTTCCTTATTGGCGCAGCGGATTTTGATGTTGGTATCCGTGGCGGTGGTGAACTGCTGCACGGTGGCGGCTTTGGAAAGCTGCATACCCATCACGGTGTCTTCGAACTGGCTGTAGTCGACCTTACTGTCGCCGGGCAGTACATAGGTGGAAGTGGAACCACCGGTGAAGTCTACGCCCAGAGCACTCTCACCGCGCACAAACACGGAGTAGGCCAGGCCGATGAGCAGAAGAACCGAGGAGCCGATCATGGCATGCCTGCGGTACTTCATGAAGTCGAACTTCTTGCCCTGGAACGGTGCGCGGGCGAAGGTGAATTCCTTGAGGAATCCCAGGTGCTCCGCCCAGAAGAAGAAGACGCGGGTGACCACCACGGCGCCGATCAGTGATGTAATGATACCCACGCTGGTGGTCACGGCAAAGCCTTTGATTGAACCACTTGCAATCCAGAAAAGGATGATGGCGGTGATAAGGGAGGTGATGTTGGAGTCCCAGATGGCGGAGAAGGCCTTTTCGTATGCCTGGCGCAGACAGACCAGGAAAGGGCGCCCGGCGGCGCGCTCTTCGCGCATGCGTTCGTAGATGAGCACGTTGGCATCAATGGCCACCCCCATGGTCAGCACGATACCGGCAATACCCGGCAGGGTGAGCACAAAGCCGAAGAGGCTCATGAGCCCCAGCAGAGCCACGGCGTTGAAGGTGAGACCGAGCATGGCTACCATGCCGGCGGAGCGGTAGTACCAGTAGCAGAAGAGGAACACACCCAGCATGCCCACAGCACCGGCCACGCCGCTCTGCTCCAGTGCGCTCTGACCCAGCTGTGCGGAAACGTCCTTGCGACCTTCCACCTTCAGGTCGCTGGAGAGCGGGTTGGCCAGGGCCTTGGAGATATCCTCCGGTTCGCCCTTGCCGTTCAGACCGCTGATGTTGAAGTCCTTGTGCAGCACAGCCTGCACCACGGGGGCGCACTTGATCTGGTTGTTGAGCACCACGGCCAGGCGGTCGCGGCCAATCTGCATCGCCCCGGTCAGGCGGCCCATGCGGTCAGCGCCGGTGCGGTTGAGCACCACATCCACATAGCCCTTGCGTACATAGTCCGGCTGGGCGCGGGAAACTTCCTTGCCGGTGATGTACATATCCTTCTGCATGGCGGCGTAGGGCTTCTGCAGCACCATGTATTCCACCACCGGGCGGCCGTGCTTGTCCACCTCGGGCAGGCCGGTTTCTTCGTTGATGTGGGGGTAGGGCAGAATCATGTAGTCATTCAGACCGAACTTGGAAGGAATTCGGGGCAGTGCGGGCTTGCGGGCCCTGGTGTTGCCGGCGGCCAGCTCAGCCTCGTAGGCTGCCATGCGCTGCTCGTAGGCCATGATGAGCTCATAGGTATCTGCATCGCCAATCACGCGTTCGGATTCGGGGTAGACGGCCAGCAGTTCCAGCTTGGCCATCTTGGTGAGGGTCTTCACCATGGAGTCCAGCTTCTCCTTGTTCTTCTCAGGGTCGCTGTCCTGCTGGGGAATCTGGATGAGAACTTTGTTGCCGGAGTGCAGAATCTGCACTTCGCTGGTGCCGGTGGCGTTCAGTCGCTCGTTCAGGATGTCGCAGGCCTGCTGCATGTCTTCCTGGGTCGGCGGCTGCATTTCGCCGTGGTCATTCAGCTTGGGCTGCACCTCCAGGGTGAGCTCCACACCGCCACGGATGTCAATGCCGTAGTGCATGCCGTTGAGGAACAGTGAAAGCAGGGAGAAGGAGCAAAGCCCGATGATGAAGAACGTGCCTGCGTTGCGCTTTACCTTGTCTTCCTCGGCTGCCAGATACCAGAAAAACAGCACGATGAGCAGAATGCCCGTGATGAAGTAGAATGCCGGAGTGTGAATGATGCTCTGTAAGAACTGGAACATGATGCTAATAGGTGAACCGCACCATTCTGCCAGTTTTTTGCCCTGCGTCAAGTCCGCAGGGCGTCATTTTATGCGCGTGCGCGTGTTTGCGCGCAATAATTCCCTTGCATTCATGAGGGAGCGTGTTAGAATAGCTTCATGTCTCTTCTGACTCTGCTGCTGGGTATTCTGACTGCACTGGCGCCGATTGCGGGGGTGAAGTTCCCGGAACCGGCGGCGCAGGAGCTTTCCCTGCCGGCGCGAGAGCTGGTGCTGGAGCCGCTGTGCGAGGGTGAGGTAACTGGCCGCGAGGAGGAGCGTATGATGGCCGCCATTCAATACCGCTGCGAGCTGGTGGGGCTGCGAGGGGTGCAGGTGCGGCGGGAGAACCGCAACTTCCTGGTGCAGGTGGAGAGCGGGCTGATTCCCTCCATGGAGGAGTACACTGAAACGCTGGATGAGCTGGAAGCTGTCCTGAATGAGCGCACATCCATGCAGTTGCTTCGAGTGCACCCGGACAGCGAGCTCCTGGTGCGCGATGGCGAGGTGCAGGAGCTTCTGGTGGCCTATGAAACCGCTGTGGTTGCGCATGAGGAACACCCGGAGCTGAACACGGCTGCCCCGCAGATCCCGGCTCTGCCCGTCCGTCTGGGGCTGCCCGGCTACATGCTGGCGGAGCACCGGGTGGTCTCGCCTGAGGATGGTTCCGGGTATTATGAATACATGGTGGTGCAGCGCCCGGAGACCGCCGCTGAGGAGGAAATGCTGGTAACTGAGCTGGAGGTGAACCGCGCCTCGCCGGATGCGCTTCAGGGGCATATCAATGTGGAACTCACGGCCCGGGGTGGGGAGATGCTCACCCGGCTCACCCGCAGTATGCGCCTCGGAAAAGAGCGTCTGGCTATTCTTCTGGATGGTGAGATTGTCTGCGCACCCCTGGTGCATGCGGAGCTGGGCTGCACTTTCTTCATCAGTGGTATGGAAGATGGTGTGAGCGATCGCGTGGTGGATGGCTTGTCCATGCCCCTTCCGGTGCCGGTGAAGATTATTGACCGCCGCGGGGTGGAGAAGTGATTTCCACATGCAAAGCAGTTACCCCTTTCAGAATGCACTGGCGCTTATGCCCGGTCCCGGTGTAAAACTCCGCACATGGGATTTACAACTGCCGCAACTATACTGACTACCGCCGCCACCGTGGCGGGCAAGGCGCTGGAGGCCTCCGCCGAACGCAAACAGGCCCGCGAATTCAACGCCGCGGCCGACGAACGCCGCCGCCTGGCCGAAAACCAGGCCGGCGCCATTACCCGCACGGCCATGGAGAATAACCGCCGCGAGCAGCGCAACGCGCAGATGCAGCTCGCTACCGCCCGGGCAGATGCCGCCGCTTCCGGCATTCTTGCCACTGGTACTGCTGAGGTGCGTGAGCGTGATCTCGCAACCCGCCTGGAGGATGATATCAACAACCGTACCAACGCCGCCCTGCAGGAGGCCAACACCGTCCGTTCCCAGGGTGCCTACGACTCACTCGACCTGCAGGCACAGGCCAGCCAGGCACGCCTGCGCAGCAAGGGTGCCTGGCTGGGGGCGGCGGGTGGGTTATTCCGTGGCCTCAGCTCGGTGGATTGGAGCTCCGGCCGCTCAGGCAGTTCAGGTAGTAGTGCAACGCAAGCTTAAGCACCGAGGTGCGATCCAGCCCGCGTTGCCGGGCAAATCTTTCCAGACGCTCAAAGAGCGCCTCCTGGCAGCGGAAGGTTATCATGTGCAGCGAGGGCATGTTCACAGTATGCCCTCACTGCAATCTGTTTTCAAGCAATGTTATGCGTCCGCCATCTAACGGTTGCGTGTCTTTATGCCCATGAAGGCAGGTGACAGACTGGTCTGCCGTTCGCTGGAAAGTGCTGCACAGTGTCCCTGTGTGCCGGGGCCGCCTATGGAGAAGACGCTTATTCCGAAAAGGGAATATTTTATCCCGTTGGAGCGTTGTTTTGATGGGGGGTAAACGATATCCGGGCCCCTGCGGGGCTGGACGAAATCCGGCTGGCGCCGGACGATATCGTGCCTTCGGCAAGACGATATCCTCACGTTGTTCGGACTCAGGGACGGACGGAAATCCAGGTGCGGGTGGCGGAGGGGGAGAGGGTGGTGGCGATGAAGCGGTTCATCTGCTCCGTGGTGACGGCGCGGAGGAGCTCGGGGACGCGGTCATCGTAGTCAGCCCCGAGGCCGAGCAGGGTGTTCACTGCCATGCCGCTGCAGCGCTTGCCGCAGCTTTGCAGGGCGAGCACGCGGGCAGTGAGGGCGGTGGAGCGGGCGCGTTCCAGAGCATCGGCGGGCATGCCTTCTTCTGCCAGGCGGTTGAGTGTTTCTTCCAGCACGGCGCGGGCTTCGGCCAGTTGCTCCGGGGCGGTGCCCAGGTAGAAGTAGAGGCAGCCGGCATCCACCCCCAGCAGGGAGGAAGCTGCGGCATAGTAGGCCAGCCCGCGTTTCTCGCGGATTTCATCGAAGAGCGGGCCGGCCATGTCGCGGCACCATTCCTCGAAAAGCAGCTGCGTGGGTGTGGAATCAGAAAGCGCATTGGAGGCCGGCACGGCCAGTGCCAGCACGGCTTGTTCCTTATCCAGAATCTGCACGGCATTCGCCGGCATCTGGGGCGGGGTGGCGGTGCGCTCGGCGGGCATGCCGGCGGGCATGGCACCGAAGTGCTGCCCGGCCAGCGCCAGCACTTGCTCCGGCTCGATATCGCCGGCCACAGCCAGCACGGCATTCTGCGCGCAGACCAGGCGTGCGTGCTGGCTGAGCAGCTCGCTGCGGGTGAGGCTTTGCACGCTTTCTACAGTTCCATCCCGGTGGTTGCCGTAGGATACGTTGCCGAAGCAGAGCCCCCGGAGCTTGCGGAAGGCGAGGGCGGCGGGGTCTTCCTCGGCATCCATGATATCAGCCACCATGGCGTTTTTCTCGTTTTCGATGACCTCGGCGGGCAGGGTGGGGTGCAGGGTGGCATCGGCCAGCAGTTCCAGCAGGGTGGGGATGTCCGCAGCCAGCCCGCGGATGGAGAGGTTGAAGGTGTTGTTCCCTGCGGCGCTGGCGATGGATCCTCCCAGGTTTTCCACCTCGTTGGCCAGTTGCTCGGCGCTGCGGGTGGTGGTGCCTTTCAAGAGACATTCGGAAAGCAGTGAATTGATGCCGGCATTCTGCGCGGTTTCCGTCTGGCTGCCGGCACCGAACACGATTACGGTATAGGCCAGGGGCACGCGCTTGTCCACGCGGGTGACCACGCGCAGGCCGTTGGGCAGGGTATGCACCACCGGGGCATTATCATCGGCCTTGCCGCTGGTGGTGGCGGCATCCTCATTCGTGCCGGTGGGGTCCACGCTTACTTCCACCAGACGGTCGGGGGTGAAGTATGTGGCTGCCACGCGGGCCAGGTCTTCGTTCGTGACGTGGGAGAGGGCGGCATCCCACTCCTCCATGCTGTCCGGGTTGCGGCTCAGGTGCCAGGACATACCCAGCACGTTAGCCACGCCCTGCACGGTGGAAAGCCCGCGCAGCCGCCCGGTGAGCATCTGGCGGCGAGAGCGGCGGCGCGCTTCATCGAATGCCGCCTGGGGCAGTTCTTTCATGAACTCCAGCACGGCATCGCGGAGCTCATCGCGATTCTCGCGGTCCACGTCGAACTCCAGCACCAGGGCGCCTTCACCGGTCCGGTCCGGTACCGGCATGATGGACACATCATGTGCCAGCCCCAGTTCGTCGTGGAATCGCTTGTACAGCCAGGCGGAGCGCCCCTCGCCCAGAATGGAAGCGAGAATGGAGAGGGCGGCGGCATCCGGGTGGTTGGAGGTGGGGGTGCGCCAGGCCAGCATGAGCGTGCTGGTGGGCTGGGCAAACTCGCAGCGGTGGGTGCGTGGGCCCCACTGGCGGGGTTCAGCCACGGGAATGACCGCTCTGGCCGGAGTGGCGGCGGCGCTGCTGAACTCGGCCTCCGCCGCGGCGAAAAGCTCGGCGGGGTCCACATCACCGGCCACGCACAGGAACATGTTGCCCGGCACATAGCGGCTGTGGTGGTAGGCCACCATGTCCTCATAGCTCAGGGAATTGAAAGCGCTGCGGGTGCCGATGACCGGCAGGCGGCGGGGCGCCACTTTGAAGAGCGTGCGGATGAGTGCGTGGTAGGCGATGTCCTGCGGGTCATCGTTGTACATGCTCATCTCGCGGCGGATGACATCGCGCTCGCGTTCCCATTCCTCACGGGGGAAAGCGGGGTGCAGGGTCAGCTGGGCCAGCAGGTGCAGGAACTCCCGCCAGTGCGCCGCCGGACCATCGATGTAGAATACCGTGCGGTCGGTGCTGGTGTAGGCGTTCCACATGCCGCCCAGCTCGGGCACGCGCTCGTTCAGCTGGCGGGCACTATACTCATCCGTTCCTTTGAACACCATGTGCTCCAGCAGGTGCGAAAGGCCCGCGCCCAGGTGTTCCCCCTCGTGGATGGAGCCTGTCTCAATCCAGACCTGAAGAGAAACCAGCGGAAAAGCCTTCTGCGGGGCCACCACCGTGGTGAATCCATTGGAACATACGTGTACCTCGTGCTGCATGCCATGCAGTATCGCATAGTGAGCTGCGAGGTGCAAGCAATTAGGGCTTGTCATGGCATGAAACGGGCGGTCTGATGCATGCCTGGCTCACGGCAGCTGTGAATTACAAGTGAAATTTCGCAGAAATTCCCCCACTATTCACTATTCCTTATTCACTATTCACTCAAATTGTGTTAGAATCCGTGCCGTAAGCCCATGATTGACCTCGTTCTCAATTCTGTCTTTGCCTCTCTTCCGGTGTTCATCTTCTTCGGAATCGGTTTCTGGCTGCGATTCAAGAAAGCCATCGCGCCGGAGCACGATGGAGTGATTCTGCAACTGGCCATGGATGTGGGCTACCCCTGCCTGATATTCCACAGCATCATGAAATACATGGTGGTGGAGGCTAACCCCGCCATGGCCACCATCGGGTTCTCGCTGCAGGGGATTCTGTGCGGCTTTCTGGAAATGCTCGTGGGTGTGCTGGCGGCCTACGCCGTGGCCTGGGTGCTGCGGCTGCGCATCGGCACCGGTCTGCGCACCTTTACGCTGACTGCCTGAGTGCAGAATTATGTGTTCTTTGTGGTGCCGATTATACAGATGCTTTTTTCCGCCCCAGGCGACCCCACCATTGGCGTGCTTTTCATCCACAATATGGGCTGCGAGCTCTTCATCTGGAGCCTGGGGGTCATCCTCATGTGCGGCGGGGTTAAGAACCTGCGCATCGGACTGCTGCTGCGCGGCCCTCTGCTGGCAGTCATCGTATCGCTGCTCATTGCCTGGGTGGGGTTGGGACCGTATGTGGCACTGCCGCCATTCATGAAGGCGGCGGAGATGATAGGCGCGGTTTCCACCCCCATCTGCCTGATTATTTTCGGTTGCTCGCTCTATGACCTGACCCGCAATTTCACCTGGCAGCCCCGCATGCTGGTGGCGGGCGTAGTGACGCGACTCATGCTGGCACCGGCGCTTATCCTGCTGCTGGCCTATGTGCTGCCGGTGGATCCGCTGTTGAAGCGTATCATGGTCATCCAGAGCGCCATACCCAGCGCGGTGATTCCCGTCATGCTGGCCAAGCGGTTCGGGGGCATTCCTGAGGTCGGCACTCAGGTTCTGCTTGCCACCACGCTGTGCTCCTTCATCACACTGCCCATCTGGCTGGCTGTTGGCAGCATGTATGTGGTGCCTCTGCTGCCGGGGCTTTAATGCTGCATCAGGCGGTCGCGGTCGAGCCCGGTCAAATCCTCCAGCCGGGCAATGAGGTGCCGCAGCACGAACACAAGAGTGATGAGCAGCGGCACACCGATGACCAGGTAGCCCCACCAGGTCATGCGCCCCACGGCGTAGTTGTATTCCAGTGCCTGCCGGGCGTCGGGCTGGTCGAGCACGGGCAGCAGGAAGCAGAGGGAGAGGATGAAGTTGCCCACGGCTGAGGCCACCAGCGAAAGCCCGAGGAAAAGGCTGGAGCGCCACAGCAGGGAATCGTATGCCCCCTGCTGCGATTGTTCCGCCACCGCTTTTTCAATGGCGGGGATATCGAAGAGCGAATCCGAATAGAGCAGCAGCCGCAGCAGCGAATCCTGCCGCCGGGCCGTGACCATGACCGCGCCGCAGAGCAGCAGGGGAATGGCGGCTTCCTTGGCGGCGTACCACCAGGGGGTATCGGGGCGGATGGCATCGCCCGCACCGGTGTTGGCATAGATGGTGACCACGCCGGTCAGCATGGTGCCCAGCAGCCCGAAGAGGGTGAGCGGCTCCACCCTGCGGCTCTGCCGGAAGGTCCACACGCCGAAGCCCAGCGGCAGCGAGAGCGCCAGGCACATGGCCTTTGTCGTGCCCAGCTGCCACAGCTCCGGGCCGGAAACGGAACAGTGATCCAGCACCATGACCGGTGCCAGCACGCTGAGCAGCACATTGAGGAGACTCTGCGTTCCCTTATCCATCACTTCATGGAGGCAATGGCGGCAGCCATATCCGGGGCCTTGAAGGTGGAGGAACCGGCCACCAGACAATCAGCCCCGGCCTCAGCGCAGAGCGGGGCCTGGGTGGTGCCGATGCCGCCATCCATCTGGATGATGAAGTTGAGCCCCTGTTCCTTGCGGGCGGCATCCAGCACGCGTACCTTGTCCAGCACTTCGCCCATGAAGCTCTGGCCGCCGAAGCCCGGCACCACGCTCATCACCAGCACCATATCCAGCTCGCCGATGTAGGGCAGCACCTTCTCCACCTGGGTGGCAGGGTTCACCGCCAGTCCCGCGTGAATGCCGGCGGCGCGGATGGCGGCCAGGGTGGCATGCAGATCCACAGCTCCTTCGCGTTCCACATGGATGGTAATCATGCTCATGCCCGCCTTCACAAAGCGGGGCAGGTAGTGGTCCGGCGCGTCAATCATGAGGTGGGCATCCAGATACGCATCGGCGGGAACGGCGGCGCGGATGGCGGCGCAGATATCCGGGCCAAAGGAGATATTATCCACAAAGGAACCATCCATCACATCCAGGTGCAGCCAGTCGGCGCCGGCTTCCAGGGCGCGGTTGGCTTCTTCTCCGATGCGGCGGAAATCACAGGCAAGCATTGAGGGGGCAATCAGCATGACTTCATTGTAAAAGCTCCCCCGCGGGATTGCAAGGCAAAATGCGAGAGAATGCAGATTTCAGAATGCAAAATGCAGAATGTGAAGTGAGCGCAATGCTTTCCGGCCTTGCGTGGTAATAAAAACCGCCTGAGATGACGCTCAGGCGGTTTAGAATGAGAAGAGTCAGAGCCCTTACTTGGCGGGATAGTTCACAATCTTCAGCTTGGGACGCTGAATGAGCTTCATGATGTCCTTGCCGGGGGTGGGCACCGCAGCAGGCTGCTGGGGCAGGGGCCTGGTGGTGAACACCGGGAAGTCTGCCTCCTCCTTGATGGTGCCGCCGGTGGCCAGGGAGTAGTAGCCTCGCTCCGGGTTGAAGCGGCAGTTGATTTCCTTGAGCGGGTTGCCATCGCGGGTGAAGCGGAACTCGGTGGCGGCGTGCCACTGCTTGCCGTCCCAGCGCAGGGCGGGGCCGAAGGTGGCTCGGCGCTCATACTGTTTGGATTCCACATCGCGCTTGAAGTCCTCCACAAAGCCGCAGCCGCCGCCCAGCCCACGGCTCAGCGCCTGGATGCGCCAGCAGCTCAGCAGCATCCACTTGTTTTCAGCCGGGTCGAAGATGTAGCCGGCAATCTGTCGGAAATCCGGACCGTCCTCGTGCTCCACCACCAGGGTCTTGATTACATCGCCTTCTTTCCAGTTGAAGGGGCGCATGGAGTTGCCGCCTGTGCCTTCGCCACCGAAGCGGCGGGTGGTCACATGCTTGCCCTTCCGCACCAGTTTGGCGCGTTCTTCCTCGGGGGCTGCGTGCGGGTTATCGCCGGAGTCCTTGGCATCCCATATGGAGAAGATAGCCACGCGCACGGGCTTGCCGTCCTTATCCTTGTGTCCGAGTTCCTGCACGCCGATGTAGCCGCAGCCGAAGTTGTTGCAGGCAAAATAGGTGCCGGGGGCACTCTTTTCAATCACGGCTTCCTGGTAGGCGGCTGTGTGAGCCGGAATGGCCGGTCCATAGCCCAGATGCACAGAAGCGCACTGGCGCTTGGCCATGTTCTCAGGTGCCCAGTAGTCCGAATAGCGGTCGGCCCGGGCTTCCTGCGTGCAGCATGCTGCAAGAGCCAGCAGCCCCGTCATCAGTGTGTAGATGCGTTTCATCGCGTGGCATCCTAACACAATCCGGTGAAATATTCAAGCATAATCGACTTTCGGGAACCCAGGCTACGCAATGCGATAAATGGAACTTCAGTCCCAAATCGTGGTAGGTTCTATCGGGACTGAAGTCCCGTGCTCCGACAAGGTTCGTTGCAGAATTTCCCTATATCGCTCTTTTGGCTCAAACTCCGGAGTTCGCATGCGCGTGCGTGGCACATGCGATTATCATTGACTCTTCGGCGGATTCGCTGTAAACTCCCCGCCGTCATGACATCTATAGCAGATTACAAGGTGGCCGATATCGCCCTGAAGGACTGGGGACGCAAGGAAATTGCCGTTTCGGAATACGAGATGCCGGGGCTCATGGCTTGCCGTGAGAAGTATGGCGAGCAGAAGCCCCTGGCCGGGGTGCGCATCACCGGTTCGC